>CAMBIK010000048.1 GCA_945867435.1 Klebsiella pneumoniae | reverse complement strand
CCGGCGCGACCAGCACGCACGCCGCCACCGCCGCCCACCCCGCCGGCGTGCCGCCCAAAGCAGCGAGGCCGAGCGTAGTGAAGCCGAGGTACGTCGGATGCTCTCGCACGACCGCATCGCCCAGCACCACTTCGCCGGGTGCCACAAAGCTGGCCAGATCGGCGCCGCGCCAGGGGTTCAGCGCCCAATGCGCCTCATGAACGGGTGGTGCTGGTCGGGTGACCGCCGCACCGCCAAGCCGACCCGAGAACGGCGCCGCAGCCAGCAAGCTCAGCGCGGCGGCGACCGCAGCCCCGGCGGCCATGCCTCGCCACGAACGAGCCAGTTCACCGCGGACCCCCGCGCGAACACCGACCGCCGCGACCCCCACGGCCGCCATCCAGCCTAAGTACAGCCCGCACCCCGAAGCCAGCCCCACCAGCAGGCCGGCACGCACCCACGTTCCCTCCAACGCCGCGGCCAGCGCGAACGCGACCAGCCCCAGGAACGCATCCTCGGTCAGTCCGCTGGTGAGGGAGCCCAGGTAAATAGGCATCCAAGGCACGGCGAGGGCACCGAAGGTTGCCGAGCCGCCCGCGGCCCGCGCCAAACGCGCCCCGCCCAGCGCCGCCACCACGATTCCCGCGGCAACCAAGCCATTCCACGCGGCGGTCAATCCGACCACCCGCGCCGACCCCGCGACAATCCAGGTGGGGAGCGGGTCGATCACCGGCCATGACGCCGCACCCGCTGCCAGATCGGTGCCCACCGGCCACGCAGGCCACGCCGAGGTCGCCCAGGACTGCACCCAGGCGTGACCGAGCGTTTCCCCGCCGGGCGACCCCACCAAGCCGCCCGCAAGCCACGCGGGCAGGCACAGCACCACAGCGCTGGCCAAGCCCACCAACAGCGGGCGGAGGACCTCCGCCCTTGGATCAAGTGCCCAGGGTGTTCCCACAGAAGGAGATCTCGGTGGTGTAGCCCGCCTGGAGCGTGATCGAGTGACGCGTGCTCACGACGTACCACTTGCCGTTGTAGCCTGCGTTCAATCCCTCGAACTCGACGATCGCCCCGGCGAAGATCTGGTCGTCCCCATCCACCACGCAAGTGCCGCGCACAAACTGTCGCGCCAGGCGATTGATCTCCGCCTTGGCGACCTCGTTGGCCATGCCCTGCGAGCTGACCGGCACGTCGGTGATGTAGGCGATCTGCTCGCCGAACTTCGACTCGGAGAGCGCGGCACCCGACTGGCCGCCGCCGATCGCGTCGATATCCCCGGCGGTGGCGGTACCCACGATCTCCTTCTTCTCCCGAATGTCCCAACCCCGGACGACCACCTTGGTGGCCTGGTCCTGAGAGTTGATGTTCATCCTCATGCTACGAAGGTTGTCGCCCACCTTCACTTTCTTCGGAGTCGTGCTCAGGGAGGCCTTCTTGAAGTGAAGCGTGCCTTCGTCGACGGTGACCTGAAAGTTGTTGCGAGCCGCCAGGCGCTTCAGGAAGGCCAGGTTGGACTCGTTCCGTTGCAGCACATAGTCGTGGGTCTCCGACGTGGGATCGGCGTTCACGGAAAGCTTGCTTTCCGCGCCGACGGAAGCCGCGATGTCGCTGTCCTTCTTCTGGTTGAAGGTGCGGGTCTTGCGGCCGCGGGCAAGTCGGTGCGCGTTGTCCATCGCACGGATGGTGAGCGAGGTGACCCCCTGGGCCGACCACGAAGGTTCCAGTGCCGTGACCTCGCCCTTGAAAAGAACGCGTTCGCCCGCACCCATCTTGACTTCCACGGCCTGCCCGACCTCGGCTGTCCACGCGGGTGCCCCTTCCGTACCGCTGATGCGCAGCACCAGCATCTCCACCATGTCGACGTGGTCTTCGACGACCAGCGATTCAACGCCGTCGTTTTCGGGCTGGGTGTACCGGGTGCTCCCGATGGTGATCAGGTAGCTCGGCGCAGTATTGGCGGTGGTCGCAGACATGATCGGCTCCGATCAGAAGATCTTCTTGAGGGCGGCCTTCGCGGCCTGACTGGCCGCGCCGGTGACCGAGCGGGTTGCGGAGTCGGAAGCCGCCTTCCCGGCGCCTGAAAGGTCCCCCCGCAGGGCCGCGTTGGCCGCCGACACTGCGGCCGACTTGGCAGCGTTCCTGACCGCAGTCTCGACCGCGCTGGGAGCGGTCTTCGCCGGAATGAGCAGCGTGCGACCGGTCAGGTCGGCCATCGGGTCGGAGATGTTGTTGGCGGCCGCCACGGCCTGTGTCGTCGAACCGCTCGCGGCCGCAACCTGCGAAATGCTCTCTCCGCCTTTGACGCCCACAATCGTGTACCGAGTGGAATCCTTGCCTGCGGAAATATCCTTGCCCTCGAAGGGGATCACCACCCATTCTTTCAGCTTCACGCTGCACCGGGCCCGCACCGCTTCCCCCGTGCTGGCAAACATCAGGTAGGTCACGCTGATGCTCTCCACGACGCATTTCATGCTGAACGCGCCCCACTGAAAGTACAGGGCCCTCGGACGCTTCTTGTCAAGGCTCGCGTCCTTGACATCCTTGACATCCACCGCAGCACTGGTGAGCGCCATCAGAGGTTCCACCCACACCTTTTGGACGTTTTGCACCCCACTTTCGGAAGTGGTGTCGAAGATGAGGTCGAAGGACGCGGTCATGGGAGCGCCTTTCTGGTACTCGATGACATTGTTTTCGATGCCCGGCGTCGCGGCTTCGGACCACGTAACGGACTTCTCCACCCGGAATTCCTTCGGGTTGTACTGCACGGTGAACGTGACCGGTGAGCCCTTATCCAAGCTCGTGAAGGTTGCCTTGGACCCGCCCTGTTTCGCGCTGGCCTCGCTGCTACCACTCTGACCCATCGCCATCCTCCGTGCGCCGCTCGCGGCGCAGTTCAAGTTCACGGCTCACCACATCGAGGACTTCTCGCGAGAAGGCTTCCATGTCCAGCTTTGCGCCACCGCCCGCTCCCGGACCGACCGGCCCGGAGCCTTCCGCCCGCGCTTCGGCGGAATCGTCGGCCATCCGCACCTGGGACCGAGCCTCCTCAAGCCGGCGCTCGGTTTCAGCCAAGTGGATGAGGTCGGTGAGGCGCTTGACGAGCTTGTTGACCCTGTCATCTCCCCCGCTTGCGCCGCGGACGACGGCCGATGAGCGAACCGGCCGCGGCGACCCGCTGCGCGTGACCGCAGTGGAGGCCACCGAGCCGGACGAGGGGGAGCGACTCGGCCGCAAAACCGCGGCTTCAGGCGTCGCCGCCGCCCGCACCCGCAGCGGCGTACCTTCCGCTGCCACGCCGGGCCCACGGAGCTCTTGCCGAATCTGTTCAACCACCGTTCGCATCGGGTCAGTGAGCGGCACCGGGCCAGTCATGGTGCCCGCTCGCGCCGCGATCACCCTAACCACCTGTTCGGCCGTGGTGGCCCGTGCGAGCGACTGGAACAGCCCCTGGGCGGAGCGCACCTGAGGCGTGCCATCGGAACGCGCTGCCCAGCTTGGGGAGTCGGGCTGCGGCTGCGCGGCCGACACATCCGCGAGGGTGGCTTCCAGCCCGGGACGACGGCGGCGGGGCTCCGTTCGAGGCACCAACGGGTCCTCATCCCACTCCAGGCCGCGGCGCCCAGCCGGCGTGGTGGACGACGACGCACCCACGAACGAACCGCGCGGCGTGGTCGACGACGACGCACCCACGAACGAACCGCGCGGCGTAGTCGAGGACGACGCACCCACGAACGAACCGCGCGGCGTGGTCGAGGACGACGCGCCCACGAACGACCCAGCCGGCATAGTCGAGGACGACGCACCCACGAACGACCCCGCCGGCGTGGTGGACGACGACGCACCCACGAACGAACCGCGCGGCGTAGTCGAGGACGACGCGCCCACATAGGTAGCTTCCGGGCTGCGAACACCGATCGCACCCCGGTAGGCGGTAGCCTGCGTGATGGCCGTGCGCGCCGCCACCCAATCCGTGGGGCGCGGGCGGAAAGCGGAAGCGGCACCCCCCGATGCGTTCGGAGAGGACACCCCTACAGGGGCGCCGACGAAGCGTACGTCGGGAGTGCGCCAACCGGAGGCACGAGCGTAGCCGCTGACCGCCGTGGCGGAGATCGCCACGGGACCGTTCACGGCGGGGAGGATTGCAAGCCCCGGAATGCGCGCGGCGACCCGCGCTGAGATGTAGCGCCCATCCGGCGTACGCACCGGCGTGGAAGGGCTCCAAGAGGATTGAACGAGCCCGGAGCGCACCAGTTCCGCGAGCTCCTCGCCGGGGGGAGCCAGCTGAATTTGCGAGGGCGAACGCCCCTGACGGGACACCGTGCTCGCCACGAGCGGCGCGGTGGCCACCGGGCGCGCCCACGACAGGGGACCCGAGCGCCGCACCGGATCCACAGCGGGCGTCGTGAGCGGCGCATGCGCCGCGCGCACGGTCGGAGCGGAATCCGAACCACGGGTAACGGCGCGAGCGACCAACCCCGGCCCACGAGTACGGGGTGCCGCCGCCGACTCGAACGCGGCCAAGGCCGCCGTCGACGACGAACGCAGGGCGCGGGGGGCGGAGGCTGCGAGGGGCGAAGCAGCGGGCGAAGCAGAGGGCGAAGCAGCAGGAACCGACGACACGGGGGGGGACCAGGCGGGAGCCGACGAAGCCGCGGGAGACGAGGATGGCACCCCCGTTTCACCCGACAAAGTCGTGAATGCCGCGGGCGTGATGCGCGGCAACGCGGAACGCCGAGGCGCATCCTCCACCGCCGCCGAGCGAGCGACCGCCCATCCGAGCCCAGCCACAGGAGACCTTGCGGAGTGGCGATCGACGAGCTCCGCCGGGGCCGGATCCTCCCTGAGCGGGCGCAAGCCGACCGAGCGAGCCACCTCCGATCGGGGCGACCCAAGCTGCACCGGCGGCGACAGCACCGAGGCTGTGCGGAGCACAGGAGCCGCCCGAAGAGCCGCGCGCCGCGTGGGCGAGGCAACCGAACGTTCCGCCGCAACCGTGAGCGGCGTTTCCTCCGCCGGCAGGACCGACTGCCGTTCCCTACCCGACCGCGGGGGCGCCGAAGGAGAGGAAAGCGCGGGGCCGAGCGGAGTGGCCACCGGCAAGGCGACCTCACGATCCGGGCGGGCCACCAGGGTTTCGGCCTCGCGGAAGGTTCGTTCGGGCCGCCGCACGGTGCCGCGCCCATCCTGAACCAGGCGAGTACGGCCCGCCGCAGGCGCTGCCGGCAGGGCGGGCGAGGCTTCTGCGTACCGTGCCAGGGCCAAAGCCGAGGCACGGCCCTTCGCCGCGGCACGCCTCTCGGGATTGACTCGGAACGCCGGGGAAGGGCCGGGGCCGCCGCCCGCAGGCTGCGCGACCGACTGCACGGGCGAAGCCGAAAGGGGCCGCCCGGCACTTACCCGAGACGACCGCACAGGCGAGGCGCTCAGCCAAGTGCCCGATTCCACGCGGTCCCCGCGCCCGGAGGCACGCTGGGTGGGCGGCACCCGACGCGCGCTGGCCGGCCGCATCGCTTCGCCGCGCTCGGGCGCCGCCAACGAGGTGGCCGCCGCTCGATCCATCTCCGCCGCATACGCCGCCATTTGGAAGAGTGGCGAGCTCGTGGCGGGCGCGCGGGCAACGCGAGCAACCGCGCCCGTGCCGCGGCGCAACGCACGAGCAACCGGGGCATCCAGCACGAAGCCCGCTTCTTCCTCCACCACCCGCACCACGGGGCGGGGGAGACGGGACCGACGCACGGTTTCGATCGTGGCGGCACGCAGGGGTTCTTGGCCTTGGGGCTGCGCCATCGCCAGCTGTGCGCGGGAACGCTGAGGCAAACCCGCCAAGGCTACCTCAGCGGCGCGATCTTCCACGGCGCGGACAAGTCGCTGCCCCGCATGATCAGCGGAGGCGGCCGCACGGCGGGTAGGCAATACCGCAGGCTTGGCCCATGCGAGGACAGGCGAGGCCGGTTCTTCGCCCCCCCGGCCACGACCCTGCCGGCCCACTTCGACCTCGACGATCTGGGGGGCGGGTGCCTCCGGCAGCCGCATCGAATCCAGAGCAAGCGCCGTGATCCGTGGCGTGAAAAGAGGACCTTCGCCAGGCCACGCCCTGCGAGCGGCCCGCATCGTGGTGCCAGCGCGGGCCTCGGTGAAACGGGCCTGCCGACGCTCGCGGCGGCGGGCCGAAGCCGCCAACTTCTGAAGCATCGCGTAGTAGGGGGCGCCCGAGAGAAACACCATGGAATCGGAGCCAGCCGACCTTTCTTCGGCGCGATCCGGGGAGGCCCAGGGATCGTCGAGGCCGAGGCGAGTGTAAAATGCAGGAGACATGCCGATGCGCGGGCGGCGACGCGTGCGCGCCTCCATTCGCTTCACCAATCCCTCGCCGGGGATGCGCCTGTCTTCGCCCGCCATTCCGCCCTCTCTACCGTTTGCCGAGTGTGATGCCGGCATGCGCAATCTCGATCATCTCGACCGCCACCTCAGCGCCGGAGGCGTTGAATTGCGGACCTTCCCACGCCACGGGCCAGCCTTCCCTGAAGTTGTACCTCCGTACTTCCTCGCCGGCCAGAGTCATCATCACCACGCTGCCCGAACGCCGCTTGGAGAACTCGTCGGCCAAAACCTCGTCCCGCCAGGCCAACAGCGATGTGTCCTTGCTTACGCCGTAGCGAAGCACCAGGTTGCCCCAACGGGACTGACCCGGCATCTTGTGTACGCGTTGATTTACGCCGCCTTCTTCGATCTCAAACACAGCCGTCGTGGACTTGAAGCCGCTGGCCTCGCGAAACTGCGCGACCCCCAACTTGGGATCGAGCCCTTCGATCTCCAACATGAAGTAGAAGTTGCCTTCCGGATCGGCCACGCGCGGGTCGTTTTCGGGGCCCGTATTGGTGCCGATGCTCGTTTCCGCCCGCGCTGAGGTCGTGGACTTGGCCTTGCCCTTCAACATGTAGTCGCCGACCCTCTGACCGAAATCGATGCTTTTGCCCGCACCCAGGTATCCCGAGCCCTTGCCAGGACCCCCGGTGATGATGGTTACCGGCTGGGCGCCGGCGCGCCCCTGGCCCCTTCCTGCGCCCCCCTCGATGTCGGGTGTGACTTGGAAAAACGCACGACCCCCGCCCTTACCGGCGCCACCCTTGATGTCCGGCTTGGCTTGGCCGCTCGCGCGACCGCCACCCATGCCGGCCCCGCCCTTGATCTCAGGCGTCGATTGGCCCTCCCCACGGCCTTTTCCGCGTCCGCGCCACTCCGCCATGAGACCTCCGGGAATTCTCGCTATCTGGAAGCAACACTAACTGCCCGGCGCACCGAGCTGTAATTCGATCAAAATCTGCTCGGTCGTTCCGACCGGCTTGAGCTTCACCTGGATGTGAAGTTCGCCCCGGTCGCGCACGGCCAGGGGGTTGGTCGCCCCATTGCACTCTACCGAATATTCTTGGAGAGCGCGCGTCCCCGACAGCAATCCGGCGTTCCAGAGCTGTTCGAGGCGGGACATGATGTTGCGCTCGACCACTTTCCAGAGGCTGAACTCGTTCGGCTCGAACACCGCCCACTCATTGTCGCGCCGCAGTTGTTCGCCAACCATGCTGACAATTCGACGACTGTTGATGAAAACCCAGTTCGGGTCCTCGGACATGGTGCGGGCACCCCAGATGACGACGCCTCGGCCGGGCACCACGACCATCGGGTTGACGCCGAGATCGCTCACGACGCCCACCTCGGTCCAGTCCATCTCGACCTCGGTGTGCGTGGCCCCCCGGACCGGCGCGTTGGCGGGAGGCCAGGCGATGCCCGTAGGGTAGCGTTCGCGTTCCATCCTGGCGAAAACACCGGCCACCGCCCCCGAGGGAGGGTACAACTCATCTCCACACTTCAGCCACGGGTAGTACACAGCCCCCCAGGAACGATTCTCGGGTTCCGTTGCGCGAAACTCGGCAAACCACCGTGCGAGCAGGTCGCCATGGAGACCTCGCGGGGCGTCCAAAACTAGAAAACGACTGTTCATCATCCGACAATGAGCGAGAAGTTCGTTGGCGAGCTGCTCGCCTTGCCAACGAACGGCCCCCGCGCGTGTCACTTCGCAGCGCATGTAGGCCAGCGCCGGGACGAACACGAGCCCCACATCCTCTTTGTTCCGAAGGCGCTCGAACAGGTCGGCGAGCACACCCTCGGCGAGCCCGGCCCCCAGCAGGTCGGACTCATCCCGGATGCACACCGCGAGCACATGCAGCTCCACGCCGCCGTTCTCGAAAAAAGACCTCACGCCGCGCCGGGTAGCGGTGTCCACCAGGTGCCGCTGGGGATGGTCGGCAAGTTGCCCCCACCGCTCCAACCGAAGGTCGAGAAAATCACCCGCCGTGGCTTCGGGAGGCCACTGGGCCTGCGGCACGAACCCGATCACGGCTCCCACGTCGCAACGCACCAGATCCCGCGTTCGTGCCGGGGAGACGTTGTGCTGGATCAGGATCCCGGGTCGCATCGTAGTTCCACCCTCGACCGGCTATCGCGGCGCGTTGATCTTCTCGTTGATCGTGGAGATCTCTTTCACCCAAGCGTGTCGCTCCTTGTGCGACAGCTCGAACACGGCATCCTTGCCCCAGTGAAAGTGGTAGGCGATGAAAGCTACCTCCTTGAAGATGTTCTCCAAGGGGTAGCTTACGATTCCCCCAGGCGGCCAAACTCCTTCTCGAACTTCGCGCCGCATTCGGGGCAGGAGACCGTGATGGTGGATTCGTCTTCGTTGATGCGGTTGTACATCTCTTCGAGGAAGCGCAGGTCTCCCGCAAACAGGTTCTCCATTACGCCCGTATTCACCTCGTTCAAGCTTCCCAGTCGGGTGACAACCCTAGAGAGCAGCACGATGATCAGGTAGGCGCGATTGCGCTGCACCCGCATGTCGGTGAGCGGCGTGATCTCGTCCTTCGCGTTGGCGAGGCGCATGACCCCTTCGCGGTGAAGCACGCCGTCTTTGTCGACGTAGCCACGGGGGAGGATGAACTCGTACTCGGTCTTGAAGTCGGCTGCCACGGCGTCCTCGGGGGCTTTGGGAGAGCGGTGGGGGAGGTCGAAACCCTCCCCCACCGCGCAGGGAAGTCAGTCGCGTGCGGCTATTCCTCGATGAGGGCGCCGCCATCCCACTGACCGATGCTGAAGATAACGAATTCTGCCGGTTTCACAGGACAGATTCCGATCTGGATGTTCACCTGGCCCGCGTCGATCAGGTAGCGGGGGTTGGTCTCCATGTCGCACTTCACGTAGAACGCATCTTCCGCCGTGGTGCCGAAGAGCGCGCCCGAACGCCACACGCGCATGAGATAGGCGCGAAGATCGCGGGTGATCTTCTTCCAGAGCGTGTTGTCGTTGGGCTCGAATACGGCCCACTGGCTGCCCAGCATGATCGACTGTTCGACCATGATGAACAGACGCCGCACGTTGATGTACTTCCACGAGGGGTCGGAGGCGGTGCCCAGCGTGCGCGCGCCCCAGACACGGATCCCGCGATCCTTGAAGATGCGCACCACGTTGATGCCGCGGTCGTTGTACTGGCCCTGCTCCAGACGGTTGATGTTCTGGCTGAGACCGGTGATCCCCATCAGGATCTCGTTCGCAGGAGCCTTGTGCACGCCGCGCTCGCCATCGACGCGGGCGATCAGCCCGCACATGTGGCCGCTCGGCGGGACGAAAAGCTCGTTGCGCTCGGTCTTGATCAGCTTGCGCCGGTTCGGGCCGACGAGCTTGATGTGGTCCTGGTTCGAGGTGAACCAGGTGGGCTTCAGGATCTTGACCCACGGCACATACATGGCGCCATAGCCCTTGTTGCTGGCCGGAATGTCCATGTTGCCGTCGGACACGATCGGACCATCCATGATGGCGAAGCGGTCCTTCCGGACCTCGCAGAGCTCGAGCATCTCCTTCTGCTGGGTCGCGGTGAGGCCGGGGGCGGCCATCAAGGCGATGTCATCCACGTCGTCGAACGCGTAGAGTCCAAGCTTGTCAGCCTGGTTCTCACGAATCGAAGCCTCGGTGTCCTGGGTGCCCATGAGGTAGACGTAGCACTTGCCGCCGCCGTTATCGAAGAAGCCGTTGACCCCCGCCACGAAGTTGAATGCCGAGGCCTGGCTGAGCCAATCGCGGAATTCGGCCTTCAGGGCATCATCCGTGTTCAAGGCCTCGTAGACCGCATCGGCGGCGTCGTCTGCGTTGGAGAAGCTCTTGCCGACAAGATCTTCGACCGGACGGGTCTCGATCAGGAACTGGGCGAAGTAGCTCTGGAGCCAACGGAAGAATTCGGCCTTGTTGGTGATGGCGACCGGAGGCACGGAGTATTCGCTCCGCATCGCCGAACCGGCGGTTCCCTTCACGTCGTAACCATAGGCGCCGAGCACGTCGGCCGCGGTCTTGGGCTGAGCCTTGTCGAGAGGGAAGGTCTCGTGGAGGCTGCTGAGGAGCTTCTCCACCACATCGTCAGCATCGCTGACCACCTTGCCTTCTACGGACAGGGTCGCATCGGCCACCTCAAGGGTCTTTTCCTGCCAGGTGACCTTCACCTTCCCCTTCGTGCCCGCCTCGAACTTCGGTGCGGTGGGGCCTGCTTTGGCGGCGCCGAACAGCTCGAAATACTTCTTCACGTCCCGCACGGCCTTGCGATCGAGGCGCATGGACTGGGTGAGCGCGGTGGTGGCCTCGGCGGCATCCCCCTTGACCATGCCCTTCTCGTCGATCAGCTGCGGCGGCACCTTGCCCTTCAGCATGCGCTTGCCGTTGGAGCCCGTGACGGCCGTGGCATCGATCGGCGGCGTGAAGTGGAACAGTCCCAGGAAACCGGGGATGCTGGTGGAAACCGACGCGATCGGCTTGGCACCGCTGTCGACTTCACGAATGTATACGCCTGGGGTATTGTATTCCATGGTGCTTCAATCCTTCGAGTTCGGGTCGGGGTTGTTGGTCTTGCGGAGAAAGTGAGCTTGGGGTCCCGGGGCGAGACGGGGGGGAGACGGGGGCGCTCCAGGGCGAATACGCCCGTTTCGGGACTGGCCGGGACCTTCCGCCGGGGGCGAAGTGGGCTCAAGCTGACCCAGGCGAACCGTGGAGCCGCCCGCACTCTTGTAGAGCGGCCCATCTAGCGCCACCCGCGCACGGTATGTCAAGAAGGGACGATAGGGAGCCTCGTGAAGTGTGAACAAATTGATCGCATCCCCAACCGTGAGGTCGTCGGTCAGGGCCAGCGACACCTTTTCCACGAGCAGACCATCGTCGACCGGTTTGTCATCGCCCTCCCCATCCGGGGTTGGGGCGCTGAAGTTCGCCGGGTCGTAGGTTCTACCAAGACTATCAACTTCTCGACCATCGGGGAGCGCGAAGCGCCTCGGCCGATGAATGAGGTGCGTGGCCTCGTTGAGCCGAACCAGTAGCCACCCCATCAGCCGCTCGGCATCGCTGCGGAACTTGCTGTGCACGGCCACGAGGTAGTACAGGTCCAGAAGCAGCGGCGGACGATGGTAGTAGACTTCTCCGATCGCGGCATCTGTCTTGGTGAACACGGGAGCCTGCCGGTGCCGCTTCGAGTTGAGCATCGCCTGGTTCTGCGCCAGCCGGTACATGTAGATGTAGATCACCTCTTCGCGGTCTTTCGGAACGAACTTCAAGTCTTCTTCGAGACGGGGCGGTTGACCGGGCAGGTTGTAGCCTTCGACCAAGAACTTGTGCATCGATTCGGTGGTTTCGCCGATAATGCTTCGACCCGAAGCGGGCCCGGCGGCGGCGAGGAGCGCGGCGCGCTGCGTGGGGGTCATCGGCGGCCCGGGTTCGGCAGGGCGGGCACAGGTTCCGCGGCCAGCGGCCGGGCGGCAAACGGGCGCGGCCGGTCCTGGATGGGCGAGGCCGACCCGATTTCCGGCCAGTCCGCGTGCGCATCATGGAGGGCTGCCGAAAACGCGGGGCGCAAGCGGGGAGAGGGCGCGCGCAAAGGTGCCGACTGCCGTTGGCCGCGCACCACCGGCAGGGCGTAGGGCGTACGGATGAGCCGAATCAGCTGCGGTGCGTGCGGACCCACCTGCGCCAGACGATTCGAGAGACGAACCGCAGAAGACCGGTGCGCCGCTTGGTCCCGCGGAGGGACGGGGTCGGGGCGGGGCGCGCGCGCCTCATCTACCGCAAGGCGCAGGATGTGTGCGGGCTGGACATCGGCGCCGGGCACACGGCGATCGAGGCGGCGACGGGGGTCAAAGCGCATCCGTCGCCAGACTATCGCAGGCCGAGTCGCATCGGGGAGCCGGAACGACGGATAGTCGATCTTGTGGCGCGACAACGCAACCAGGCTTCGACGACTGACCGGATCGGGGTGGCCCTGCGGGGGGATGCGCGGAAACAGTTGGGCGATGCAAGTGTGGACCAACTGCGACGGCTCGGTCGCGTGCTCGGGAACGACGCGCTCGCCGGTAAGCTTGCCCAGAACAATCAAATGCGCGACCTGCTGCTCGCGGTGGTGCGGGATCACCTTTCCAGGATTGCCCTCGCCCAGAACGCCGAGCTCAAGGCGTTGGCCGAGCGCGGAGCGTGGTGGAGGAGACTGCGCCGCGGGGAACCGGGCGTCGTCCGACCCGAACCAGCGCGGTGGGCCGAACCGGCGCGCTTGTTCCGCGAGGCGGCGGAGGCAGTGTGCGCGGGGGACCTGGGCAGGGGTGCCGACCTCATCCAGCAGGCCGACGAACGGGAAAGGGCTCATCGTAAGGCCACACCGAAGCAGGTGAATCTGCCCAAAGCTCCCAACACGTTCGGGGTGGAGAGGGCAGCGATCGCTGAGGTGAGAGATGGCGAGGGCTGCACCCCGACGACCGCGACCGATGTGGTCCACATGGCCGCGCTGATCGAGAACGTGACCGAGTCGGCCGACCCGGCCGGCCGTCTCGCCAACGCACGGCACAAGGGGGTGTGGTGGGAGGTCGAGGAGGAAGAGGAAGAGGCGAAGGCCACCAAGGAAGCGGCTCCGCGAAGCCGACGCCTGGAGGAACCGGCGGCGCGAGAGGATCTGGCCCGTCGTCCGGCGGTCGCGCCCGTTCGACCCGCCGCTCCCGTGGTTGAGGTGCAGGTTGGGGTCGAAGGGCCCAGCTCCAAGTCCCGCACCCCGCGGCGCTGAGGGATAGCAACGCGCATGTCCGTCGTTGACACCCTGACCCGCCTCGTCGCAGCGCCCACCGTGTCCAACCAGCCTGTGGTAGAGCTCGCGGCGTTCGTGGCCGGTCGGTGCGAGGCGGCCGGCTTTCGTGTTGAACGCTTCGTTTCCCCGGGCGAGGGCAAGCTGAACCTCGTGTGCAGCAAGGGCCCGAAAGGCACCGAGGGGCTGGTTTTGAGCGGCCACATGGACGTGGTGCCGGTCGAAGGCCAACCCTGGACGAGCGACCCTTTCCAGTTAACCCAGCGCGGCAGCCGCCTCGTGGGCCGGGGCAGCGCCGACATGAAGGGGTTCATCGCCGCGACCTTGGAAGCCCTGCCGCGGCTCCCCACCCTGCAGCGCGAGCTCGTCCTGGTGTGGACCTGCGACGAGGAAGTGGGGTGCCTCGGGTCGCGCGACCTCGTGGAAAAGCTGGCCGGCCGCCCTTTACCCCAGGCTTGCCTGATCGGAGAGCCGACATCGTTCCGCATCCAGCGCATGCACCCCGGTCACACGGCCGTTCGCATCACATGCATCGGCCGCGCCGCCCACAGCAGCACCCCGGACCTTGGGGAAAACGCGATCCGGAAGGCAGCGCGTGTCGTCGACCTTCTGGAGGACCTTGCGACCGACTGGCGTCGCGACGTGCGTTTTGCGGACATGCTGGAACGCCCATTCGTGGTGATGAATACGGCAACGATCCAGGGTGGTGCCGCGATCAACATCGTGCCCGACCGCTGCGTGATCGACGTGGGCTTCCGTCCACTTCCCGGCATGGACGAGGGCGCACTCGTGGCCGAACTGCGCGAAAGGGTAGCACCCTTCGGTACGGTGGAGCTGTTGCGCATCACGCCCGCCATGCTGACTCCCGAGGGTACGGCGCTGGAGGGGCTGCTCCGGGGGTACGCCTCGGAGCCAGGCACCGGCGCCGTGAGCTTCGCCACCGACGGCGGCAACCTGGCCCAGCTCGGCATGGCGCCCCTCGTGTTTGGGCCCGGCAGCATCGATGTGGCCCACAAGGCCGACGAGTACATTGACGTCGGGGAGCTACATCGCGCGGTTGAGGTAATCACGGCGTTGACAGCCAGTCGGTGTGGTTAGGGCAGAGCCATCGGCTCGCTGAACCCAATGCACAGGCCGAGCAGCACCAGCGCCACCCCGTACACGAGTCGCATCAGGAAAAACGTCCTGACTGTCAATCCGGGGGCCTCACCCTCGGAGATGTCGTGGCGGAGACGCGCCCTGTCCAGCACACCGCGCGCGACCAACCAGGCGCCAAACGGGACGAGGATGGTCGCAGTGGCGATGCCGAAGTTGCGTTCCGCGACAAGGTTGGCGAGCACGAAGAAGACCGGAATGCTGATGGCGGTCGCCCAACCCGTGACCCGCCGCGCGCGGACCAGGCCCACGGGAGGTTTGAACTCCTTCACCTTTCTCGCCACGGGTGCAGGAGCCAATTCGGCCGGCGTGGGCTCCGTCGCCGCGATCTCCCGCCAGCGCTTGGCGGACAGTTTCCTGAGGTAGGTGGCAGTCCGATAGTGAACCGCCCCCAGCGTCAGCATCGCCCCGGCCAACGGGCGCTGGCGCTGGCGCAGGTGAAAGACACCCAGTGCGAGGACCACGGGAAAGGAAAAAAGCACTGCGGCAACACCAAGAAGCTCGGGCACGCTGCGTCCGGGCTGGTCCGCAAGGGACGCCAGGCTTGCGGTCACGAGCAGCGTGGAGATGGTCGCGACGACGCCCGCCATCGCCAAGTCAGTCTTGCGCTGGAGGTCCCGTTTGACCCACAGCTCGTACATCGCTGGTTTCACGCCCCGCTCCTCGAGGATGCGCGCCACTTCAGCGTCGAGAAACCACGGACGCGCCATCCATGGGTGCTATCACACATGGCCCGCGCTAACTTCCCGACCCATGGCCAACTTCGAGGAAACCTGCCTCCTCGGCCCCACCGGGGTCGGACTGCGCGCGCAGCTTGACGCCGAGGTGATCCTCGGCAACGCGGCGGCACAGTTGCGTCGCGCCGAGCTGCGGATGGTGCAGCGGGATCCCGAAGCCGCCATCGAGGACGTTTTAGAGGCGGGGCGCTCCCTTCAGGCCGACCGGGCGCGCGGGCCGGCTGCGGAGCTGTTGGCGGCACGCCTGCTCAATCGCACGCTTCGGCATGATGCGGCCAGCGCCGTGCTCGCCCATGCCCGCGTCAAGGCGGGCCGGGGAGGGCCGCGGACCCGGCTCGCGCTCGCCATGGCCGAGGCCGAAATCCTGATCGACAGGAAGGATCTGGTGGCCGCCCGAACCGCCTATCTGCGCGCCCTGCCCCTTACGACGCATGTGGCGGTCGCCCACGAACGCCTCAGCTGCCTGCTCGCGCTCGCGACGATTTCACAGATGGAGGGCGACCCGGATGGTGCCATGCCCCCCCTCGGCCAGGCGCTCGCCCTCTCCCGGGAACACAACGATGCGCCGGCACGCGCCGAGTGTGCCTTCGCGCTTGGAAATCTTCATCTCCGAAGGAACGAGGCTGACCCTTCGCGTCAGCTTCTCGAGGAAGCCCTCGCGACCGGGGCCCTCGCCTCGGCTATGGCTCCAGTCGCGCTTTCTTTCCTCGCGCGCATCGCGATCAATGTCGGTGATCACGACGCCGCGCTACGCCACGCGATCGAGGCTGCAAAGGCCGCCGCCGCCGCCGGTAATGCAGGCGGCTTCGCCGACGGCACGATGCTCGCCGCGCTGGCCCAGGAACGGTCGGGCCTTCGAACCGCAGCGCAAAAGACGCTGGCCGCCGGCGAACGTGTGCTTCGGGAGCGGGGCGAAGCCTCCTTCGCGGACATGGTGCTGGCAGAGATCCAGCGGATGGACTCCGCGACATCCTGAAACCCGCGCCGACCGGTTGCGGCGGCGGGCTTCGTCGCGATAGCATCCCGGGAACCTCGGGTGCCCCTGCATGGCCTCGGCGCGCGCCCTTTCCCTCGACCGGTCCAAGTCTCTCCTGCGCGAGCGCGCGCTTGGAGACGATCTCGTCTCGCTTGCAGGCCAAGAGGAGGGCGTCGAGACCGAAGTCGCCACCCCCTACGAGGACTTCGTGGCGGGCGTGCAGGGGCGTTTCGGCAACGACATGCTCCAGCAATCGCTGTTCGGCGCAGGGGAAGGTGGCCTCGGGTCGATGGTGTTGGCCGATTTTGCGATGGCTTCTGTCGGCGTCGCCGGCACGGGGCTGATCGGCGCCTCGAACACCGCGATGCTCTCCCTCATGCGGGAATTCGCGCCGGGCAAGAAGGGGGGAGCGTCGGAGGGCGAACGGGTCAACCGTGCCTTGCAGCGTGGCGGCCGGGCCCTCCCCGCCGATCTTCAATCCCGCTTGGAATCCGCCTTCGGGATCTCGCTTCAGGGCGTCGAGGTTCACGACGATGCGGCGGCAGCAGACGCGTCGGAGGCCGTAAACGCCCACGCGTTCACCATCGGCACCGATATCTTCTTCGGGCGTGGCGAGTTCGCCCCCGGAACGCATGAGGGCGACGAGCTGATCGCGCACGAGGTCACCCACGCCGTTCAGCACCTGGAGAACCGCGCAGGCCGACCCACATCCGTCGAGGGGGATGTGGCGGTCACCCGTCCGACCGATGCCGTCGAGCAGGAGGCCTACGCCTTTGGTGCGGCGTTCGCAGAAGGAAAGGTGGGCGCGGAGACAGTCGGGCCTGCGCCGGCCCCCGCTACTGAGGTGGCCGCGCCTTCCGCCGGCGCTGCCGAAGTGGCAGCGGTCGCACGGGACGCCAAAAAGGACAAAGAAGGGGAACAGACCGAACAGCGCGAACCCACAGCCGAAGAGCTTTCGGCGATGGACAAGGGGGAGTCCTCCGCCACCCAAGGCAAGCAGCAGGGCGAGAATGCGGCCGACACCCCGCCGGTGCCCGGAATCCCAGAGGAAGATCCCACGAAGGGGGGCCCCGGTCCGGGCCCATCCGGCGGTCAGGACGACAAGAAAATCGGCATGAACCCAAGCCTTTCGGCTCCCAACCTTTCGCCGAACTCCGGGAGTGCCTTCGACCCCTCGACGGGTTCGCCCATCGTTCAGTACATGGCCGCGGTCGGTCCCCAGGAGAACCAGGAGTCGAAGGCGGCGGAGGAGCTCGCCGGCAGCTCGTGGAACCTCGTCACGGATGGATTCGGCCCTCTCGTCGCCTACGACCGTGAACGTGGGGGCTTCGATTTCAAGAATCTGTGGGGCGTCGCTAAGCAGATGGACACGGTCTTCGCGACCGGCAGCAAGGAGCGGGGAGAAGGTGGGCTCGCTTCGACCATCGAGGTGCTGGATACGATCCGCTCCGTGGCGGAAGGCGTGGGGTCCGTGGCCGGCGCCATCGGCACGACCTGCGGGATCCTCTCGCTCATCGGGCTCATTCCCCCCCTCGCCCCCGTCGGCGCCGTGCTCCTCTCCGTCGCGGGCGTCTGCACGCAAATCGCCTTCTGGTCCACGGTCGTGGCCACCTGCCTGTCCGCGGTGGTCTCGGTGCTCTCGGCCATCCAACTGGTCCAGGCGGTCAAGGAAGGCTCGGCGAACGTGACCGAGCTCTACGCGAACTTCCAGGGAGATGTGGGAGGCCTCGTCGGGAACGGAATCTCGCTCGGCCTCTTCGTGGCGATGGAAGGCATTCCGGGCAAGAACTTCAAGGGGCTCAAAGGGGCTCAGGCCCGGGTAGCCGGCACCGAAGCGGGCATGACTCAGTTTGGAAAAACCGTTGCCGCGACCAACGGAAACACCGCGAGAGGGGCGGCCTACGAGGGGCTGAAATCGATGGGACAGGCCGCGCCAAACCTCCTGTCCACCAAGGGGATGACTCGCAGCGTGCTCACAGCGTCCCTTCAAAAGCAGGTCGCGCTCGGTGTCGGTCAGGGGCTGCTCAACGACATCCCGGCCAAACTCTTGGAGGATAGCTTCAAGGCAGCGAGTCAGACTGCGACCGAGCAACGCCAGCATGGCATCAGCGCGCCCAAAACGGCCGCATTGTCGGCGAGCATCGCAACCTCCTCTGGCCACCCGGGTAGCGGAATCTCCGAGGCGTTGCGCAGCCGGCTCCCTGCTGGAACGGAAGGTACGCCAGCAGTAGCGATCCCCATTCCTGAACACTCGCCGATGGAACTAAACGACATCTTCGCTCGGCGGGCGGAAGTGGCGGCTGCCCTGGCCTACACGTCGGATGTCCGCAACGAGGCTCGCGTCGGGATCTCCGGCGGACAGTCCTTGCTTTCCACGGCGACCGAGCACGAGGCGAATGCTTGTACGCTGGACACCGAGGTGGCCGCGCACCAAACAGGGCTGCAATCGCACGCCGACCAGGCGCACGAAGGCGAAGAACAGGCCCGCGAAGGGCAGGTCCAGACCGGAGAGATGGGCTCCAGCACCAACACCCTGAAGTCCGACGCGGAGGCCAAGCAGGCCAAGGCGAACGCGGCGAAGATGCCTGCCAAACCTGAGAAGAAGGGGTTCTGGGACCGCATTGCCAACTGGTTCCAGGAAAAGGTGTTCAAGACCGTCGAGAATGCGCTCAACTGGGTGCGCGAGCTCATCGCGAGCGTGATCATGAAGGTCGTGGCCTTCTTCATGGGCGTAAGCGACATCGAAGGCAAGCTCGCGCAGGCCGAGACGGACATGCAGACTTCGGGAAAGGAGACCGCGCAGTCGCAGGCCCAGAACGAAGAGGTGGCGGTCGGCGCGCAAACCTTGCACGCCCAGGCAAGCGAAGCCTCCACCGATGCGCAATCCGTTATCTCGAAGGGCGAAGCCGACGTCTGCGCGGCAGATGGGCAGGAGCAGGCCCTCCTTGCTCAGGATGTGGCCCTTCAGAGTCAGGCCGACGAGGTGCAGTCCTACACCGACCAGTTCGAGCAGGAATGGGGCCCCGCCTACGAGGAAAGCAACGCCGAGGGGCCAGCGATCGATTCAGAGATCATCGGCGCGTTCAAGGCAGAGTCCGAAAGCGTTCGCACCTTTCTGGACAACGACAGCGTGGAGATCACATGGCTTGTTGCTGACGCGCAAGCCGCGATGGCCGCCGACGCGGCAGCAGCCGGCATCGAAGAATCCGCCGTCGTGGAAATGGGCCAGCACCCGTTGCAGGAAGCGGCGGACTCCTTCCTCAGGCGTCAGACCAGCCGACGCGAACGGCTGGACTCTATCGACACTTTGCTTGCCGACATCGCGACCATGCCTGCGGCGGAAGCCACGGCGATGCTAGAAGAGCTGGCCGATGGTATCCAGGCTGTGGCGGACGCCGCCTTTGAGGATGCAAACAACGTTCGCCGTGCCGCAGCGGCTTGGCTCGCACAGGTGTCCGCTGCGATCACGAAGGCGGCGCGCGATGCCTCAAGCGAGTCTGTGTCCGTACAGTCCGGCCAACCCGTCGAACCCGCCGCCGCCACGACGTAGAACACGGCACCAACTCAGCGTCGCGCCCCCTCCACCCACGGGCGAAGCTGCTCCGCGACGGCGGCATGTCCGGCCGCAGAGAGGTGGAAGTCGTGGGGGAGGAAGCTGTCGGGGGCGATCAGGGCAGGCGATAGGTCCACAAGCGGCATGGGCGCGAGCGCAGCGGCAAGGTCGTCGCGCAAGGTGGTATCGGCCCACGGGCGAGCGAGCGCGATGGCCTCGGCGGGGGCGAGCGGGCTCAGTCGAGACCGCGCCTCGCTGGTCGCCAGGTCCGCGGGGAGCCACACCGGCAGCACCCGGGTGGTGGGAACCGCAGCCGCAAAGTCAAGGATGAGCGAAGCAAACCTCCTCGTCATCGCCCCCTCCCCCGCGGGGTTGGCGAGCCACCCTGGGGTGGAGGGCGAAGGCAGCGGCGCGACCCGGAGCCAGACCTGGTAGAGCAGGGCGCTCCGCGCGAAAGGCGTGCTCCACAGCCACGCCCCCGGCGCGTCGAGCCGGTCCTTTCGCAGCAAATAGCCGGCGCGGAGCACGTTTCGCTCGGCGCTCCGCGCGGTCCCATCCACCCAGTCGTTGGCCTGATTGACCACGATCACGACCACCGCTGCAGCGCTCGACGCCTGCCGCCCCAAGGCCAGCGCGTCGGCCACACCGTAGTCCGGTACCCCGGCGTTGCGGGCGCCCAATCGGGCGGCGAAGGTGTCTTCGTGCCTCACCCCGAGGCCGAACACCTGGGAGTCGCCCAGGACAACCACGTCGCTCTGGGTCGCCTCGCAGGTCACCGCGACTCGAAAACCGGACCGGTCGGTGACCACCTCCGTCACGACACCATCAGGCCCCCGCACGCGATCGGAAGCGCAGGGCGCAAGCACGATGTCGCCGCCCTCCGCGTGCTGGAAGATCCCGAGCTGCCCGCGCACGCCCAGCCCCCCCACCCGGAGCGCGACCTCCAATCCCGCCGCGCCGACCCCCAAACCGACGACGAGCGCCAAGAACCTGCGACGAAAGGGTGACATCGCCTACAACGTGGGCTCGATGATGTCGGCGATAAGCCCCGCCATCACCGCATTGCCTTCGACATCCGGGTGACCGCCATCGAAGATCAGGGCCTCCGCCACCGCCGGCTCTCGCTCGAACAGCTGTCCAACCGCCGCCGGCAGCCGCCCATCCGCCCCCATCCGCGTGGTG
>CAMBIK010000047.1 GCA_945867435.1 Klebsiella pneumoniae | reverse complement strand
GCCGGCGCCGCCGTAGCGCTGCGGTCAGCACCAGAAGGGCCGGGATCGCGATGGCCCCTGCCTCATCGGAGGCACACCCCGCGGAGAAGGCGTCGGCATCGGCCTGGGCATCCTCGGTGCCATCGAACATTACGGTGCCTTCGCCGGTGGCGGAGAGGTCCTCGATCACCAGCGCGTCGGGGCTGTTCACGGCCTGCATGGCGGTGGTGTCGCTGGGGTCGGAGAACACGAACTCCCGGCCATCGGCCAGCTCCAGGGTTCGGGCCTGCGTTTTGCCGGAGAACACGGCGGTGCGGGTGTGGTCCGTGGCGGTGTGGGTAGCAGAGATGTCCTGCTCGATGTCGGCGTTGAGCACGAAGATCGGGTCGGCGGTCATTTCTTCGGCGTCCATGGTGGTGAACAGGCGAGTGAGCTGCGTGGCCGCATCGATGCGGGCCTGCTGGCCCATCAGCACCTTGACGATCTCCAAATCGAAGGCGTGGGTGGCCACGACCGGGTCGAAGTCGGGGGCGTTGACCTGGCCCTGGTAGCAGGAAGGGCAGGCGAGGAAGGTGGCGTCATCCACCCCGGCGGGGGCGGGCACGTAGCGGACCAGGAGCGCGTTGAGCTGGGAGCTGGCCGCGATGCCAGAGTACACGATCGCCTCCAGCCATTGGATGGGGTCGGTGGTGGCGGCCAGGCTGGCCAGGTTCACCACTCCGTCGGTCCAGATGCTGTTGGCCATGAGGTCGGTCGAGCCGGAGAAGTCGGTGGCGAAGGCCTGACCGCCCGCTTCGTCGACCGCTCGCGCCACCACGGCCCGGTAGTTGGTGGCCCCGTTGAGCCAGTCGATCGCGGCTTCGTTGATCTGAACGTGGAGGTAGTTGTCGGGCACGGCACGGGCGCTTCCGAGCACGAAGACCTCGATGGGCAGGTCGGGGATGGTCGCGATGGAGGTGAGCTGAATGGGGATGGACGCCGCGGTGCCGGCGTAGCGCATGCCGAGCGGGGCGAGGTCGCCGGTGTCCTTGTCGGAGGAGAGCTTCAAAGCGACGAAGTACTGTCCTGTTGAGACATAGGGGTCGAGCACGACCTCCAGGTCGTCGGGGAGGCTGTAGCCCTGGTCCTGGAGCCAGGTGATGAGGGTGTCGGCGTTTTCCGCCTGCAAGACCACCGTTTCGTAGGGGCCAATCGTGGCCTCGGAGACGACCGAAACGCCGCTGCCATCCTCGGCGAACATCGCCACTCCACTGTCGGCGGTGGGGGTTCCGAAAGCGCATCCGATACCGCTGCCGCCCTCATTCTGGGTTTGCAGGGTGTAGGTCGGCACCGTGGCGTTGGCGAGGCGGGTGAAGAGCGCATCGTTGGAGATGAACAGCTCCGGTTCGGTGGGCACCGGCACGATCCAGGCAAAGTCGTCGTCCTGACCCTGGTAGGTGATCTGCACTTCGGTCACGACGGTGGTGCCATCCAGCGTGAACACGATGCGCTCGGCGGCTTGATCGACCGGAATCACGGCATCGCAGAACATGCCGCCACAGGCGTGGGCAGCTTGAGGAAGGAGGAGCAGGGAGAGCAGGGTCATGGTTCGGCCTCGGAAGGGTTCAGGATAGCTCGGAAGGCAAAGCTTGTGCCACGGGCGGTCCGCGCCCTTTCCCTTCGTTTAGGATAATCAGGGGCGGGGGCGTTGATGTCGGAAGGGTTGAGGAGGGTCCAGGCCGCGTTCACGCCTTCCGTTCGCGCAGGACTGAGGCCGGTCCTGCTGGCCATCGCCGAGGCCGAGATCGCCGACGAACTGGCAACCCCTTCGATCGAGGGCCTGCCCTTCCTGCGGGAGACCGCAGCCGTTCTTGAAGCACGGATGTTTGGAATGCCCAAGCACTTTGCGCTGGGGATGATCTTCCTCACCTTCCTCTTCGACCGGTCGACCCTCGCCACCGATGGGGCGTCGTTCACTCGCCTTTCGCTCGCCCAGCGTCGCAAGGCGCTCGCGCGGGCGCGTGCCCTTCCCCTCGGCCCCCTCAAGAACTTCACGATGTTCTTCGACAAGATGGCACCGTTCATCTTCTGGTCCCACCTTGAGGAAAGCGGGCAGTTGCAGTCTGTTTTGCAGGAGGGTGCCACTTGAAACGAGTGGATTGCGACATGCTGGTGATCGGTTCGGGCCCGGGCGGAGCGATGACCGCGTGCATGGCGGCCGAGGCCGGTCGCGACGTGCTTCTCGTCGAGGAGGGTGCCCAGCATGCCGTGGATTCCGCGCCGCCGTTCTCGCTCGCCGAGATGGAGCAGAAGTATCGAAATGCCGGCCTGAACGTGACCTTCGGCGGCACGAGTATCACCTACCTGGAGGGCCGGTGCGTGGGCGGTGGCAGCGAGATCAACGCGGCGCTCTACCATCGCCCGCTCGACGCCACTTTGCGGCAATGGCAGCAACAGACCGAAATTCGGGGCTTCGGCCCCGAGGAACTGCGCCCGCACTTTGAGGCCGTGGAACGCGATTGCCAGGTGAGCCTCGTTCCGGGAGGCAACGGGCCCGCTTCCGACCTGTTGCGGCGCGGCGCCGGGGCGATGGGGTGGTCCACGCGCGAGATCGCCCGGTTCTGGAGCTACCCCGCGGATGCCCCGCAAACGGGGCTGCTCACGGGGCGACAATCGATGTCCGTCACGCTCCTCCCGCGGGCCGTGCGCGCGGGGGCTCGCCTGATGGCCGACACTCGTGTGCTGAAGCTCAACCGTGCGGGTGGGCGCGTTCTGGGTGCCCTCGCGGAAACGCCGGAAGGCGGCAGGCTCGAGCTGTGCGCCAAGGAAGTGGTCGTGTGCGCGGGGGCCGTTCAAACGCCACGCTTGCTGCGTCGGTCGGGGTTCACGCACAACGTGGGGGACACCCTTCAGCTCCACCCGATGATCCGCATCACCGCTCGGTTCAAGGCGCCGTTCAACGATGTGGCGTGGGGGGTGCCGACCGAACAGGTGGATGAGTTCAAGCCCGGCCTGACGCTCGGTTGCTCGTACAGCTCCATCCCGCACCTCGCGCTGTGGATGGGCGCGGAGCTGGGCAACAAGCGGGAGCGTCTTCGGGACTGGCGTCGAACGGGCATTTTCTATGTGGCGGCCGTGGGAACCGGGAAGGGGCGCATCCGGGACCTCCCGGTGGTGGGCGAGCCGTTCATCCGCCTCCCGCTCACCCAGTCGGATCTCGACCGCCTCGGCGAGGGGCTCCTGCGCCTCGGCCAGCTGCTCTTCGCAGCGGGCGCTGAAGAGCTCTCCAGTCCCGTGGAAGGCGGGCCGGGAATCCGCTCCGCGCGCGACCTGGAAGCCCTGTGCCGGGCGCTGCCGCAAGGAAAGATGCCCGTTTCGACCATCCACATCTTCTCGTCGGCCCCGATGGGCGAGAACGAGGCCACGACCGCCACCGATTCCTTCGGCAAGGTGCGCGGGACCGAGAACCTTTACGTCAACGACGCATCCCTGTTTCCCGCCAGCCCCGCCGTGAATCCCCAGGGCACCGTGCTTGCCCTCGCCCGCCGCAACGTGCTGGAGTGGCTGGGGTAGTCCCCGCCTACGCCCTGGGCCACCGCGGGCACGCTTCCTTCTGGAGGCAGGTGCCGTGGATGTCGTGTCGGTGCGACAGGAGCTCCAGCCCGTACTGCCGTGCGATCTCGCTCTGCCTCGATTCGATTTGCGGGTCCTCAAACTCGAAGATGGTGCCGCAGTCCGTACAGATCAGGTGATCGTGGTGTTCGTTGTCCACGGCGGGTTCGTACCTGGCCTGCCCATCGCCGAAGTTGCGCTCGTGGGCGATACCGGCATCCACAAACAGCTTGAGCGTGCGGTACACGGTGGCCGCGCCGAGTCCGGGAGCGAGGATCTGCACGCGGCGAAGCAGGTCTTCCACCGAGACGTGGCCGCCTGCTCGCATGAATTCTTCCAGGATCGTGTCCCGTTGGCGGGTGTGCTTCATGCCCTGCTCGACGATGAAACGTTCGAGTCGGGCCCGGGCGGCGGGAGCGGGGTCCATCATGCGAGCGTAGCCCGAGCCGCGAGCCGCCGTCGGATGCGAACCGCGGTGTCGGTCGCCACGACCACCACGGCCACCATCATTCCGCCGATCAGACCCGCGTTAAGGGTGCCCTGCCCGGTGCTGAGGCTCAGGTTGCTCCCCACGCTCTGCCACCCCGCCGTGAGCGTTACGGTGGCCACGAAGCAGAGCGGGACTACCGTGACCCAGGCGTAGCGAGATCGCCCGCTGTTCACGATCACGGTCGTGCCGACGCACAGCGCGATGCACGCCAGGAGCTGGTTCGCGATGCCGAACATGGGCCAGATGGTCTTCACGCTTCCGGTGGCCAGGAAATAGGTCCAGCCGCCGACCGCAAGGGTGGTCGCTAGCAGGGAGCCGGGCAGCCAATCGGTCTTTCCGATCGGGGCCCACACTCGACCGAGAAGCTCTTGAATGACAAAGCGCGCCACCCGTGTTCCCGTGTCGATGGTGGTGAGGATGAACAGCGCCTCGAACATGATCGCGAAGTGGTACCAGTAGCCCAGGAGGCCGCCCATTCCCGGCAGGCCTGCAAACACTTGCGCCATCCCGACCGCGAGGGAGACTGCGCCCCCCGGCCGCCCAGCCAGCGCCTCGCCGATCTCGGCCTCGAACATGGGCAGGTTTACCATCGACAGGCCCATCTCTGTGAAGCGCTCGGTGGCCACGTTGATGGCGTAGTAATCGCCGGGCTCCAGGCAGGCTGCGGCGATCAACGCGCAGATTCCGACCAGACCTTCCAAGAGCATCGCTCCGTAGCCGATGGCGCGTGCATCCCGCTCGTTGGTGAGCATCTTCGGCGTCGTGCCGCTCGCGACGAGGCTGTGAAAGCCCGAGATCGCTCCGCAGGCGATGGTGATGAACACGAAGGGAAAGACTTTTCCGGGTACGATCTCGCCGCCGCCCCCGATGAACTCAGAGAAGGCGGGTGCCTTCAGCGTGGGGTTCACCACGATCACGCCGACGATCAGCGCCGCGATCGTGCCGAGTTTCATGTAGGAGGAGAGATAGTCGCGGGGGCACAAGAGCACCCAGACGGGAAGCACACTGGCCACAAAACCGTAGGCGGCCAACGCTACGATCACGCCCTCGCGGGACAGCGTGAACCACGGGGCGAACACGGAGCGCGCCACCGGTTCGCCCAGGAAAACGCAGAGGACCATCCCCACCGCCCCGGCCAGGCTGGCCCCGAGCACATCTCCCGGGCGGATGCGGTACAGGTAGAACCCCATCGCGAGCGCAAGGGGAATTGACATGGCAATCGTAAAGGTTCCCCAAGGACTGTTGTACAGCGCGTTCACGACGGCAAGCGCAAGTCCGGCGAGCGCGATGATGAGGATGAACAGGATCGCGATCGAGGTGACCAGTCCGGAAATGGGAGAAACCTCGCTCCGCGCGATCTCCGCGAGCGATTTTCCATCCCGACGAACGGAGGCCGCGAGGATCACGAAGTCCTGCACCGCGCCACCGAGGCAAACGCCGATGACCAGCCAGAGGAAGCCCGGCATGTAGCCAAACTGCATCGCGAGCACGGGCCCGATGAGGGGGCCTGCACCTGCGATGGCGGCAAAGTGATGGCCGAACAGGACCCAGCGGTTTGTGGGGTGGTAGTCGTGGCCGTCGTTCAGGCGCACCGCGGGGGTGACCCGTTCGGCGTCGAGCACCATCACCTTCGCAGCGAGGAAGGCACTGTAGTAGCGATAGGCGATCGCCAAGGCGGCGAGGGCGACGAGCAGGAGAGGGATGGCGGACATGGGGGGGCAGTCTACCGCGGGGAGGCGCAGAGCGGGGAGCCGGTGGACGTGGTTCGGGGCGCAGTCTGCTCAGAGGAGCCGCTGAAGTTCACCGCAGAGACTCTGCGGTAGAATCTCTTCTCTTCCCCTCTCCTCTCAACCTCCTCCTCACCCCTCCTCACCAGCCTCCACATCCAAAACCGAGCCGATCGGAACGCTCCCGAGGTCGGTGACCCTGCCATCCGGCCAGGTCAACAAGATCTCAGCGGAAGGGTAGCCGCCAAAGCCGACATACACCTCATCGGCACTGGAGGATCCCGTGGTCGAGGGGAGATGCCAGAGTGTCTGGGACCCCCCCCCCGCCTCCACGTTCACCCGCGTTCCCACCACGTTTCGACCGTGCAAACGCAACGTGGCTCCGGGAGGGCACCCCCCCGCGGTGCGCCACTGGCGAACGAAGTACTTGCCGGCGGTAACGAGGTCGGGTCGGCCGTCGCGATCGAGGTCGCCTGCGGCGTAGGCCCGAGTCCGGGACCCGTCGAAAAAGCCCGGGGCCCCGGCTCGAGCGTACGTGCCCGCCCCATCGGAGAGTAGGAGCTGGCTGGGCTGAAACGGGCCATCCTCCTCGTCAATCCCCGCGTCTGCGAAGTTCTTGCCGCTCTGCCCGAAGGTCACCACCAGGTCCTGGTCGCGGTCGGCGTCGAGGTCCAGAAACCCCGCCCCCCAGCTGACCATGCTCTCGGCGGTGGCCGGAATGTACGCATCACCGGCGGTCAGCGTGGTGTCGGCGAACGCGCCATCGCCCGTGTTGACCAGCAGCTTCGGCGGCCCCACATCGGTCACGTACAGGTCCGGCCGGCCGTCCTGGTTTGCATCGCCTACGGCTACACCCATGGTGAAGATGGCCAGGTCACACCCACAGTCTTTCGCTTCGGTGAAGTGGGCACGCCCGTCGTTGAGCAAGAGATGGTTGGGTTCGATATAGGGCCCGGCATCGTTGCCAACGTACACGTCGAGGTCGCCATCGGCGTCCGCATCGAGCCACGCGGAGTGCAGGGTCATGCCGTAGCGGGTGTCCTCGGGGAGGGAGCCTACGGCCTCGAAAAACGTGTGATCGTCGCCTTGAAGGAGGAGCACATTCGGGTCGCCCACCTGCTCACCGCTCACGATGGTCTCGTAGGTCATGTCGATGGCGGCCGCCGAGAGGTAGGCATCCGGGTCCCCATCCGCGTCGGCGTCCCCGAAGGCGATGCCAAAGGTGTCGATGTCGGTGCCCGGAATGGCCACTTCCGTGAACACGCCGGCACCGTCGTTCCACAAGACCCAGGCGTTCCCTGCCGTGTTCCCGAGCATGGCGTCCAGGTCACCATCGCCGTCCAGGTCGGCCAATGCCACCGCCTCCGAGGGGGGAAACGGTCCGCTGACGCCGGCGAAGGCGTCTTCGATCGCGAGCACGCCCGTGCCGTCGTTCCGCATGGCAAACGAGCCCCCGCCCCAGGCCACGAAGGCATCAAGCCAGCCGTCTCCATCGAGATCTCCGATGCCAACGCCCTGAACGGTGTGGCTCACGTCGGTGCGTGTCGGGAGCGCCTCCTGCTCGAAAACGGCGATCTCGGTCATGTCCAGGGCTTCGCACGCCGCCGGGGGTACGGGTTCGGTCGAGTCGAAGGGGTCCGCCTCAGGTACGGAAATCGTTGCACAGGCCAGAAGTGTCAGCACGGCCGCAGTATAGCTGGAGCGCGGCAGGGGGATGCCGTACCATGGGGCCACGATGCTGTTCCTGATCCTCGCCTGCACCCGGTTGGACGACCCGCCCGAGGCCGAGGCCGAGTCCGAGACAGGGTCCGAGGTCGTGGCCGAGTGCGCGGCGGCGACTCTGACCCTCTCCCAGGACCTTCGCGAGGACGAGTTGCCCGCGGCGGCGAGCCTGGAGCACACGGAACACGGCGTCGCCCTGGCCGATCTCGATGGCGACGGCGACTTGGACGCGCTCATCGGGTGGGCGGGCGGCGTGTTCGGCCTGCGCAACGACGGCACGGGTGCTCTTTCGGTCGATCCTGCGATCGACATCGACGGCGGCCTCGTTGTGCGCGGCACGGCCGTTGCCACCGCGGATCTTGACCTTGATGGCGACGTGGACGCCTACGTTGGCGAGTACCCGACCGGCGACCGCCTGCTGTGGAACGATGGCACGGGACGCTTCACCAGCGAGGTGCTCTCGGTGGGGGATCCGGAATTCTCACCTTGGACGGGGGCGTTCGGTGACGCCGATGGCGATGGGGATCTGGATCTCTATGTCGCCAACCTCGTCCCCAACCTGGAGCCGGAGCCCGTGCTTGACGGCAGCCTCGTCGGCGGGGGCAACTACCTGTACGTCAACGAGGGTCAGGGGCGGTTTGTGCGCGACAACGGCCGTGTTCCCCAGGCCGACAATCATGGGCTGACCTTCCACGCCGCCTGGGTAGATGTGGATGGCGACAACGACCTCGACCTCTACGAAGTGAACGACTGGGGCTACTACGTTGCGCCAAATCGTCTGCTGCTCAACGATGGCACCGGGCAGTTCGCGAAGGATGAAACCTGGGGCTTGAACGTTCCGATGTACGCGATGGGGGTGGGGGTGGGGGATATCCAGGGGGATGGGCGCCCTGACCTCGTGGTGACCAACCTCGGCACGCCGACGTTGATGGAAAATGTGGGGGGTTCGATGGTCGATTCCACGCAAGCGCGCGGGGTGTATGTGCCGGCCAGCGAGACCAACTTCACCTCGTGGGGCGCCACGTTCATGGACCTCGACCGGAACGGGTGCACCGACATCGGCCTGGCGTTCGGACGCCTCAGCACGGATGTGTCCATCGACGTGGAGGGCATCGAGGAAGGCGCGGTAGACCCTGTGGTGCAGTCGAACGTGATGTTGATGGGGGACTGCTCGCCCGCCTACACCCGGCTCGCGGGCACCGACTTCGACGCCTACCTCGACCGCGACCGATCGATGGCCATCGGCGACCTGGACGGCGACGGTCGAACCGATCTCGTGACCTCGGGCAAGCACTTCGTGCGGGTGTGGATGGCGGGCGGGGGCTGCGAAAACGGCGTCACCGTGCGCCTTTTCCAGGAGGGCGAGAACGGGGCGGCGGTCGGTGCTCGCGTGACGCTTACGGCAAATGGTCACGACGAGGTGATGTGGATGCTCCCCTCCACGACCCACTCCAGCAGCGCGATGGAGCTCACGTTCGGGCTTGGGCCGGCGGACAGCGGGGAGATCGAGGTGCGCTGGCCGGGCGGGTCCGACACGACAAATGTGATCGTACAAGCCGGTGACTTCATCACCGTCGAGCGCTGAGGTGACTTCGCGTCGTCCGGTCCTCGCGGGGATCCTCGTGGTGTGCGTGCTCGGTGCAGCATTCCTGTTCTCGGCTCGGGAGGGCATTGCGTTGCGGGCGGCGCACGCGGCCTGGCTGTCCGGTGAGGCTCGTCCCGCTCCACCGCCCGCGGCTTCGGGGCAGACTCGCACCTTCCAGGAAAACCACTAAATGAACGCGACGGACTGGCGCGCGGCGGCCGTGCTGGGGTGGACCCTTGGCTTGACGGCCGCCGTGAACGTGGTCGCCGACTTTGCGGGACTTCGGTGGTTGCAGGCCGTGGAGTGGCCGACCGACCTCACCACGCTGGCGCAGCTCGGCAAGGAGCCGATCGATGTCGCCATCGTGGGATCCAGCCGCGCCCACTATGGTCTTCCCCCCTCCGGGATCGACCTGTGCCTGTCCGACAGGCTCGGACGCCGTACCCGAACCGTCGGCCTGAACCGGCTCACCGCCTCTGTCTACACCGAGGATGTCGTGGCCCGCGACCTGCTCGCCGCCTCGCCGCCTCGCGTGCTGGTCGTGGAGGTTTCGCCGGAGGGGCTCAACGCGAACCACTTCGAGATGGACCACAACATCGCCAGTACGGCCGCCATCCGTGACGTGCCGGAGTGCGTCGCGCATGCGAGGTCGCTGACCCGCCTGACAAGCTGCGCTCGGCCGCTGATGCGCGGAGTGGAGAACGTGGCTCACTTCTTCCATCGCCCGTGGTCGGACCACGCCCACCTCACCTGGATGGCGCTTTACGCGGGGGGCGGTCAATACTGCTTCGACGACGCGCTTTGTCGGGCGAACGGAGCCGCGTATGATGCCCGTGCGAGCGGCCGCTGGGAGGAACGTCTGGGCAGCGTGGTCGCCAAAGTGCGCAGCGAACGGTTTGTGGACTACACGCCCCGTGAAGGCCTCGCCGCCGAACATTTCCGCAAGCTCCTGGACCGGGAGATCGCGCGAGGGGTGACTGTGGTGGTGGTAAACATGCCAGTCGCGACGGCTTACCAGGCCGAGGTTCCCGTCGAGGTGTACGGCGACTTCCTCTCCACGCTGCACGACGAACTGACTCCCCGGGGGGTCGCGTTCGTCGACTTCAACACGCCGGAACGCCAGGCCGATCGGGCGAGCTGGCTCGATCCCGACCACCTGAACCGTGGCGGTGCCGAGATCCTGACGAGGACGCTGTGTGACGAGACCCTCGTGCCTTTGTTTTTGGGTCACGACTGATTCTTTTGACAGTGAAACGTTCCACTGTTACATTGCATGCATGACGCTGCTTGAGCTGGCCGCCGCCGCGAAGGTCACGAACCGCACGGTGCGGTACTACATCGCCCAAGGGTTGCTCCCTGCGCCTGTCGGTGCGGGAACCGCCGCCCTCTACACTGAAGAACACCTCATCCGGCTCCGGGCCATCCGAGATCTTCAGGCCCAATATCTGCCGCTCGCTGAGATCCGCGTGATGCTCGTGAGCGAGCCGACCGCCGACTACGAAGTGGCCTCGTCGTCGGCGCTCGACTACCTCAACGCCATGCAGGGTCGTGGCCCTCAAGCGGGGTCCGCTGCCCCCGCGCAGGCGCAACGCTCGCTGGGAACCTCGTGCTCCGCCGAGGGGTCGGCCACCCGCGCCAACTGGGAACGGCATTCGTTCGGTCCAGACATCGAAATCCACATTCGCCGCCCGTTATCGCGGCAGGGAAATCGTCGCGCCGATGCCCTGCTTTATGTGGTACGTCAGTTTTTCCAAGAATCCCCATGACCCATCTCTCCGTACGTTCTGAACGAACCCTGGTCTGTGCCAAAACGGGCGGCAGCCGCCATGTTGCCGTGGGTATCGGCGCGCCGCGCATCGAGGGCTCGGTCGCGCGGCTGGCGATGAACCTGGCGTTTGTGCTGGACCGCTCGGGGTCCATGGCCGGCGGTCGCCTTGATCTCGCCAAGGGCGCGGTGGGGGAAGCCCTCCGTCGTCTCACGGAGATTGATCGATTCTCGGTCGTCGCGTACGACAGTGAGGTGCAGGTGACCGTGCCCTCCATGGTCGCCACGGCGGAAAACGTGTCGCGCGCCAGGGATGCCATCCGCCCGCTTCGTCCCGGGGGGGCCACCGCCCTGTACGATGGGTGGGCCGCTGGGTGTCGAGAGGTGGCGGCGAACCCCGTCGAGGGCCAGGTAGCTCGTTGCCTCCTGTTCACCGACGGTCGGGCCAACAAGGGGGAAACCTCCCCCGACGTGCTCGCCGGGCACGCGGTCGAACTGCGAGCTCGGGGGGTCGCTACCAGCACGTTTGGCATCGGCCACCACTTCGACGAGCACCTGCTGGGGCGTCTTGCAGACGCGGGTGGGGGAAATGCGCGCTTCATCGAGGCGCCATCTGATTTCTCTGCGTTGATCGCTGCGGAACTGCAGGACGCGCTCGACATCGTGCATCCGAGCCTCGTGCTGCGGGTCACGGTTTCCGATGGCGTAGCGGTGGAAGTGATCGGCCCGTGGCGAACGCAAGTCCTTGGCACTCAGGTCGACATCCACCTCGGCGACCTGGTGAGCGAAGAGCTGTTGGAGCTGGTGATTGGGTTCCACCTGCCCCCGGGGAAACCCGACGAGGGCCACGAGATCAGCTTATCCCTGCTCGACCGGGAAGGCCCGGTCGATTCCGAGCATCCTACCGCGAGTTGGCGCTGTGTTTCGGAGGAGGAGAACGCCGCCCAGCCCCGAAACGTGGAGGTGGACCGACTCGTCGCGTCTCGGCATGCGGCCCGGGCTCGCGAGCGGGCGGTGCTGGCCAATCGTGACGGGAACTTCGAGTTGGGGGCCAACATCCTCCACGGCGTCATGGCGCAGGTCGAACGGTACGTCGGGTCCGATCCCGAGCTCATCAGCCTGTTGCGCGACCTTCGTCGCGACGCCAGACGCTACTCCGCCCCGATGACCGCGATGGACCAGAAGCAGGAGTACTACGGTACCACCAGCACCCTTCGCGGCCGCGCGAGGGATGGGAGCGCGAAGCGGCGATAGCGGCCCGGCCTGCGCGCGGAAGTCATGATGGTGACGATGCCGTAGTGGAGATGTTCCATTGCGTCGGGGTCGTCACGGCCGCATCAGGGAGGATATTCCTTGTCCCGCCTGAGGCGGGGACGGAGAATGGGGGGGGAGGCTCCTAATTCTTCCCCCCCTTGAGCACCCTGAGGGTGACGGGAGGAAGGGTGGGCTTCTTGTCGGGCAGGCCCGCTTTCCGCTTCCCCTTGGGTAGAGTTTTGACACCCTGTCCGTACGCGAACGCCTCGGCGATGACGAGCAACTGCTCGCTCTCCAGCCCTTCCGGGCAGGCGTTGGCGAACTCCTGCATCATCCCGTAGATGCCGTGGTGCGCCTCGCCCTCTTCGCCCCACGAAGCGAACCAGTCGTTCCAGAACTCGGCGCGTTTCTCCTGCATCCCCTCCTTAGGTGTGAGCGAGTACATCGCGTACACATCGATGACGCCCACGAGGGTGTTCCACGCCCAGCCAAGCTCAGGGTGATTCACTGTGCTCACCCACCCGGCCAACCACTTCTGAGCGAGGTCGTAACGGAACGGCGGTTGGGGTTTGTTGTCGGTCATGCTTGCCTCCCTTCGGACCCGCTGAGTTCTGGCAGCTCCGGCCGGGTCGAGGCGAACTCCTGGACGAGCGACAGGGCCAACTTGCCCTCAGCTAAGGCGGGGTTTCCCTGGTCAGTGAGCCGGGCACCGGGAGCGAAGGTGTTCTGGCACGAGCGGGTGAGCAGCGTTCGCTCGGCCGTACTTAGGGGGCGGTCCGAGGCGATGGACACCTCGAACACGACCCCCTCAAGGAGTCGCTCGGCCGGTTCCACCTCGTGGAGCCCGAAGAGTAGCCCCCGCTTGCTTGTGGAGGCCTGCGCGCGCTCCACTCTGCGCCGGGAGGACTCCAGGGGCGCTAACGGCCATAGTCGCAGGGTGAGGCGCAGGCCGAGCCCCCTTTCGGCCAGCCAGCGCGCCCGTTCCACCGGGCCATCGCACGGAGAGACCGTCTCGGCCCGCCAGGCGACCGGGCCACCGAGGTTGACGTGAAGCATGTGGGTCAGACCCCCGCGAGCTGGCGGCGGGGGGGCGACCTCCCACGCCTCTTCGGTGGCGGCCGCGAGCAGCGAAAGCTCTTCAGGGTCGGCGTCGTGGCAGCGGATCCAACTCTGGATGCCGCCTCCGGCCTCGGCCTCTACGACCCATTCCAGCATCGCGGTCTCCGGAAGCTGTCTGAACCAGTTAAGGAGGAGGGCGGCGAACTCCCAGCTTCCCTCGCGCAGGGGCTGGTGGGGTTCTGCTCGGTTCACTGCGAGCCAAGGCCGGTGCTCGGTAAAGACAGGGGAGGGCGTCATCGGTCTCCGGTGGATACCCAACATACGAAGGACGGGCGCGAATCCGGACAGCGGTTCGAGGCGAGGCGGTGATGTTTCCGCGCTCACCGAGTGTCTCCGTGACCTACGCCGCTCTCTCAAAATTGAAAGTAATAAAAGTCCCGCGAATGTATGGAAAACACAGAACAAACGCCGCCGACGATCACCATCATCGTCGCGAGCGTGAACGCGGGAGCCTTCCCCGCCTCGGCCACCAGGCGCGTCTTCCAGTCCCGGGGCGTCAGGTGCAGGCCGATGGCCACGGCGAGCAGTCCGCCTCCCACGGGGCCCACCAGACCCGAGAACGGTACGTTCCAGCGGGTCCACGCCCGCAGCGCTTCGCCAAGCTGGGCGAGGGAGATGGGCCGGAGCGCCAGGACGGAAAGCGCGGTGAGCTGGAACGAAAGCAGCCGCTCGAACACCAGCCTGGCCCCCCCGAGGGCGGGTTCGGGGCGCACGATTCGCCAGGTGGCCGCGAGGAGGCCGTTCCAGACGCCCATTACCACATAGGACAGGCCCACCCCGTGCCACACCCCGGACACGAAGAACACCACGAACAGGTGGAGCCAAAGTCGGTGGAGTCCGGCGCGCGAACCCCCCATCGGAACGTACAGGTAATCCCTCAGGAAGGTCCCGAGGGTCATGTGCCAGCGTCGCCAGTGTTCCAGCGGGCTTGCCGCGAACGCTGGGCGGTCGAAATTCACGGGTAAGACAAAGCCAAACAAGAGTGCGGAGCCGATGGCGATGTCGGTGTAGCCGGAAAAGTCACAGTAGAGCGCAAAGTACGCGCCCCAGTCCGCGACGATCGCCTCGACGGCGTGGTGGGAACCCGGAGCTGCGAAGAAGGGGTCGACCAGGGCGCGGCCGATGCCATCGCCAAGCACCATTTTTTTGATCAGGCCGACGCAGATGAGGAGGAGCCCTTCGCCGATCGCGCGGGGGTCGGCGCGGGGGGGGGCATCCAACTGCGGCAGGAACTCCTTGGCGCGGACGATCGGTCCGGCGACGAGCTGGGGGAAGAACGAGACGAAGAAGCCGAACTCCAGCAGGTTGCGGGCTGGCTTCAGCGTTCTCCGGTAAATGTCGATCGAATAGCTGAGCGTCTGGAAGCTGTAGAAGGAGATCCCGATGGGCAGGTCCAGGCCAAGTCGCCCCAGCGACACATTCCACCCCAGCCACCCCAGCACTGCTTCGAGGTTCTCAAGGACAAAGTCGCCGTACTTGAAGAACGCGAGCATCCCCAGGTTGCCCACGACGCTGCACGCGAGGAGCAGCTTTCGATGGCGATCGCCCTCGGCGCGGTGGATGAGCCCCCCAACGACGTAGTCGAGCAGCGTGGCGGCCCCAAGCAGGACCAGAAAGCGGGGGTCCCAGCTTGCATAGAACACGAGGCTCATTCCGAAGAGCCACACCCACGAAAATCCCCGCCACCGCCGGACCGCCCGGAAAACTACAAAGGTGACCGCCAGGAACAGGATGTAATGAAGGTCGGTAAAGCGCATGGCGGTCGGGCGGGAAGCCTACACCCGTCTCGCTAGCTGGCGAAGTCGGCGTCGTGTTGCCATCCAGATCGCCGCAGCGCGATCGGGGTCGCAAACGGCGGGGTAGGCGGCCACCGCCATCACGCCCAGGGGTCCGACCCGCATCAGCGTGCCGATGCCGAGGTGCACGGCCATGCCGGTGAGGAGCAGCCAGGGGGTGGCCGCAGGCCACCAGATCAAAATGGGGAAGGACGCCTCGAAGAGCATGGTGAACCACGACATCCCGAGGCAGAGCGAGGGGTGCCCGGACAGCCAGGTGGCCAGCCAGCCTCCCGCGTGGAAGCGGTCGACGAGGTCGTAGCGTAGCGCTTCGCCCGTCCACCACGCCGGTTCGGCCAGCAGCTTGAGCCAGCCGGTGGACCCGTACAAGCCCGACAAAACCAGCATGAGGAACCACCGCGGGGCGGGACTGCGGTGCTTCTCGGTCAGGTCGCGTTCCCCGACCGGCCCGAGCAGGAGTCCGGCGGCGATCCATAGGATGAGGCGCTCGGGTACGCGTACGTTCAGTCCCATCGCCGCGAGCAAGCCCGCGTGCAGCAGAAGCCAGCCGACGATGCCGGGCTTCGCCCAGCGCCCGCCGATGAGGATGGCCAGTACGGGCAGGAGCCCCGCGGCCCAGACCCCCCACGCGGTGGCCGGTCCCAGGAGCACATGGTCGGCGATGCGGGTGGGGCCGCTCGCGAAGACCACGTTCGGGGCGGCCAGGGCGTCACGCACATCGGGGTAGCGCAGGGCCTGCGCATAGAGGGCGGCGAGTCCGAACGCGCTTCGGGCCCCCGACCAACCCCCGGCCCAGCGGGGTGCGAACAGCCTTTCCAGGCTACCGGTTCCCACAGGTCGCCTCCACGACTGGTGTTCGCGCTTCGCCCGTGCGCGGCTGTTCCGCCGCCCCGGGAGTTTTCTGGAAGGTCACCCGCGTGAAGCGGACCGCCGACCCTCCCGTGCGCGAACAGACATCTGCCGCGAGCGCCGCAACGCGGGCGGAGTCACGCAGGAAGGCGTCACGCGTGTAGCCAGGCCCCTCGTCCCAGCGGGCCGGGTAGAGCGAGGCCATCGCGACCGGCTCCCAATCGCCCCCCGCCCGCTGCACCTCAAGGTCAAGGTCGGTGTGCGCGGTGCGGAGGTCTGTGAACATCCTCCACCGACCGATCCAGAGGATGGGCTCGAGCACCGAAGTCCGCGTGGGCGGGTTTGGCGCGTCGAACCCTGCCAACGCGAACCGGAAGCAGAGCAGCAGGTAGAACGCCAAGGCCGCGAGCCCGGCGAGCACGGGTGGGCGCAGGGCCGCGGGGGTGGTTGAATCCATCAATCGTCCCACGCCACGGTGAGGTGCGACCCAGCGGCCACCTCTCCGACCTCGGTCACCGCCCCGCCCGGCCATGTGACCGTGATGTCGGCCGCGGCGGACATGCCGGTGCCTACATACACTTCCAACGCCGACTGTCCCGCGGTGACGCTTGGCAGCATCCACCGGGTGGCCATGTGCCCGGCCGCGACGGCGTCCACGCGAGCCCCGAAGCCGTTCCGGTTGCCCGGCGGCCCTTGAAAGGCGAGGGTCACCCCCGGCCCGCACCCGCCCGTCGTGCGGAAGAGGTGTACATACAACTTGCCCACCAGCACCAGCTCGGGGCGGCCGTCCAGGTCCAGATCGCCGACGGCGATCCCCCTCGCCCGCGCCACATCTGTGAACGCCGCGTCGTCTCGCTCGAAAGTCTTCCCACCCCGGTTGCGAAGCAGCAGGGAGGCCTGGTCGCGGCTGTCGGTCCAGGTGGGATCGGCGTTCCGGAGCTGGGTCACATCCACGTTGGAGTCGAGGCCGCCGTACGAAACGACGATGTCATCCCAGCTGTCCGAGTCCAGGTCCACGAAGGCGGCACCCCAGGACACCAGGTTGGTCGAGGTGGCCGGAACATAGGCGTTCATCGCCAGGGTTGCGTCGGCGTAGCGGCCGGTGCCGTCGTTGACGAGCAGGTGAGGGGGCCCGACGTCGGTCACGAACAGGTCGGGCGAGCCATCGCCGTTGGCATCCCCGACGCCTGCTCCCATCGCATACACGGAGAGCTCGCTGCCCGAGGTTCCCGGGGTGGAAAAGTACGCGCTCCCGTCGTTGACGAGCATCTGATTCGGTACGAGGTAGGGCCCAAAGTCGTTGGCGAGGTACACGTCGAGATCGCCATCTCCCTCGGTGTCCAGGAGGGCGCCGTGCAGGCTGAGGGCGGGGTCGGTGCTGGCGGGCACTCGGCCCAGGGTTTCCGTGAAACTGCCGTCGCTCCCCTGCAGCAGTACGGCTTGGCCGGCGCCATGGCTGCCGCCCAGGATGGCGTCCAGGTTGAGATCGCCATCGTAGGTCGCCACGAACAGGTCAAGGTCGGCGTCTCCGTCGAGATCGCCGAAAGCGGCGCTCCAGGCACGATGGTCGAATCCGTCGAGGGGCGTGGGGAAGAAGGCCCCGGAGCCGTCGTTGGTGAGGAGATAGGAGGGCAATCCAAGCTCGGCACCGAGGAAGGCGTCGAGGTCGTCGTCGTTGTCGAGGTCTGCAAGGGCCACCGACCGCGAGGCCGGGGCCGACAGCCCCTGCACGTTCAGCAGCTCGGCGTTCCACTCGCCCGCCCCGAGATTGCGGAAAAGCGTCGCTCCCCCGGCGAACGCGGCGACCACATCGGGCAGCCCATCGCCCGTGACATCCCCTATCGCCGCGCCCGGCCACGAAGAATCGGACTGAGACACCTGGGGAATCTCCATCCCCTCCCAACTTGCGACCCGTTCCAGCACCAGCGCGGGGCAGGCCTCCGCGACGGGGTCACCGCTGTCCTCGTCGCTGCCGGGCGCGCTGTCGTCGTCTCCGTGAGGGGCGGTGCAAGCGAGCAGGAGCGCGAACCAGCCCATCCCTCCGTTGTACGGGATGAAGGCTCGCTGCGTCAAGCGGGCGGCGCTCGTGAGGCGCCCGATGTTAGCGTGCGTCTATGCCCGATGAAGCGAGCGACCGCGAGGCTCGAGCCGCTCAACGGCGGGACACATGGTCCGCCACGCTGAGCACCGAGCACGCCCCGATGCCGCTCAACGGCGGCACCGTGGAGGATCGCTTCCGAACGGTCGTCGCACTTTCCCGCGCCGCGTGGCGGCTCTCCGGCCAGCCGTGGCCGAGGTATGATCGTGCGAACATGCCGAGTCAGATCTTCCGAACCAAGGGGTAATAGTTGGACTCGCTACCTGCAGACTTCTTCGATCTGCTGGAGGCATTCCTCTTCGAAGGGGTGGAGTTTCTACTCGTCGGTTCCTTCGCCCTCGCCGCACACGGCGTGTCCCGAGCGACCGGAGACATGGACGTGTGGGTGCGCCCGACGCCGGAGAACGCTGCCGTCGTTTTTCGCGCCCTCGCCCGGTTCGGTGCCCCGCTGGCGATGCACCAGATCCGCGTTGAGGACTTCGCACGCGTCGGCACCGTGTACCAGATGGGCCTTCCACCCTTCCGAATCGACGTGCTCACGCGCCCGTCGGGCCTGGACTTCGAGTCGGCCTGGGCTGACCGGCACGAGGTGCAGCTTGGCTCGATCGTCGTTCCTGTCCTTGGACTGCGCGACTTTGTCCGCAACAAAACCGTCGCCGGTCGCCCGAAAGACCTGGCAGACCTCGCATTGCTGCGGGAGGCCGGCGCGGATGTGGATGCGTTGGCCCTCGGCAAACCTGGGTTGATCTCACTATGAGCATCCCCTTCCTGCTCCTTCAGGCCGTGGCGCTGGCGTTGCCCACGGAGTCGGAAGTTTTTGCGGGCGTGCTGCACGGCATCGACCAGAACGGGGACGGGGGCATCGCCGAGGCCGAATACGCTCGAGTCGATGACGCAACTCCCTTTTCCTCGCTCGACCATGACGGGGATGGCAACGTGGACCTGGCGGAGTTGACCGCCTTTCTGAAGGTGACTCAGCCTCGCCCGATGGACCGGCCCGTCCCCCGCCCCGCCGCCGGGGGAGTGGCTCACTCCACCCCCGCCGTCGCGCTGGCCTCCACCGAGGCGGCCCCGGGCACTCCCTGGTTGCGCTGGGCGCTGGCTGCGTTGGGCATCGCCATCGCAACGATGTCCGTCATTGCCATCCGCGCCCACTCGGCCACACGCGGCCCCCGCCCTCGTCGGAGAGGGCGATGATCCTCGCCCTGTTCGCCTGCGCCCCCATCGGCCCGCCGAACATCCTCCTGATTTCGCTCGACACCGTGCGCGCCGACCACACCACGCCCTACGGCTACGCTCGCGACACCACGCCCGTCCTCGCTCAGCTCGGGAAAGAGGGCACGGTCTTCACCAACGCGTTTAGCTCCGGCAACGAAAGTGCCTATTCCCACGCTGCGATCTTCACGGGGCGCTACGCCTCCGAGATCGCGGCCCCCGTGTACGCCACCTACGGCGTGCCTCCGGCCGCCACCCTGGCCTCCGAAGCGCTTCAGGCCTCCGGCTACGCGACCGCGAGCTTCTCGGCGGGCGGACACGTCACCGCCGATTTCGGCTTCGATCAGGGCTGGGACCACTACTCGGCCGAACCCGGCTTCGCTTCCCTGTTCGATACCGGTCCGAAGGCCGTCGACTGGATCGAATCTGCCTCGGCCGATAAACCATGGTTCGTTTTCCTTCACAGCTACGACGCGCACCGCCCCTACTCGCGCCCTGGCCCGTGGGACCACCTCTACGCCGAGGGCCCCGGCTCACCGCTCGCCGAAGCGATCTGCCGCAGCCCCTGTCTCTCGGAGATGGTGCTTCGCGATGCGCTGTTGCCGGAGTTGACGCCCCAGTGGTTCACTCACCTGGGTGGGGCGCAGATCATGGGGACCGACATCTACGGCCGCCTCGCCAGGGCTGCGGAAAGCGCGCTGCGGGTGCCCTTTGCAGAGGGCGATCTTGCCCATGTGGTCGCGCATTACGATGGCGCGCTTCGCTACGCGGACACCCTGTTGGGCGAGACGTTGGCGAAGCTTCAGAAGGCCGGGGACCTCGACAACACCGTGGTCATCGTGCTGTCCGACCACGGCGAGGATCTTCTGGACCACGGGTATATGAACCACCGAACCGGGCTCACGGACAGCACCACGAAGGTGCCGCTGGTGGTCTGGGGTCCGGGCTTCGGGGGAGGCGGGAAGGTGGATGCGCTGGTCGATAGCCGCGACGTCGCGGCGACCCTGTTCGCCCTCTCCGGGACCCTGCCGCCCGCAGGCAGCGCCGGGCGCGATCTGCGCGCGGTGGCGCGGGCGGAATCGTTGGCGCTCGCCGTTTTTTCTGAAGGCGTGATGGACATGGTGTCGGTGCGCACGTCCGACTACCGGCTGGTGTACCGGGATGTCGCGCTGGACGACCCCGACTACCTCGCCCATCTCAGGGCGGCACCCCTGGACAGTCCGCAGTTCACCCTCTACAACCTCGCGAACGATCCGCGTGAGCAGGTAGACGTTCACTTGGTGGAGCCGTTCGTGACGGCCGCGCTGCGCGACAATCTGGTCGCCTGGCGCGCCGGCTTGCGCCTCGCAGACTACGCGCTTCCCGGGGGGGCCATCTCTCCCGCTGTGACCGCGGCGCTTCGCGAACACGGCTATTGGAACGCCGTCGATGCCTCGGTGGCGATCCCGTCCGTGCCCCAGCCTGTCGCGGTCGCGGTCGTCCGCCCGGATGTCGATGCCTCCTGCCGGGACCGCCTGATGTTCATCGATGGGCCAACGCCGTGATCCTTGTCCTTCTCGGCTGTGCCTCCGAGGTGGACCCCATCCGGCCCAACGTGCTGCTCGTGTCGATGGATACCGTGCGCTACGACCGCACTTCGCTCGCAGGCTCGAAGGACACGACGCCCAACCTTCGGGCCTTGGCTTCGGAGGGGGTGAGCTGGAGCTCGGCGTACGCCGTGGGCAATGAGTCGGTGTACAGTCACGCGGCGGTCGTTACCGGGCGCTATCCATCCGAGATTGCGATTCCGGACTACGCAAGCTTTGCCCTGCCCGACGATGTGCCCACCTTGGCGGGAGTTCTGGGCTCCTACGGCTACGCCACCGGCGCGTTCACCGGAGGCGGGCATGTCGTCGCGACCTTCGGCTTCGACAAGGGCTTC
>CAMBIK010000046.1 GCA_945867435.1 Klebsiella pneumoniae | reverse complement strand
TCCTTGTCCAGCTGCTGCTTCTGCATCTGGACTTTTTCGCCCTTCGCCTTGTCCATCTTGGCATCTTTCTTGCCGACTTTCCCTTCTTCCTTCTTGGCCTTGGCGCCTTCGCCGGCGTCGGGGTTCTTGTCTTCCTTCTTCTTGTCCTTTTCCTTCTCCTTCTCCTTGTCGAGCAAGAGTTGGACCATGTGATCGTCCAGGCCGTTGTTCGAGCTGTCCGGAGGCGGAGGTGCAAACATGAACATGAAGAGCAGCGCGGCGGTCACAAAGCCCATGAACGCGACGATACCCAGAATCGGCCAATCGATTTGACTGGCCCCCTTAGCGGCCAGCTTGCCCGGATAGGCAAGGTGAGCGACGAATAGAGTGGAGCCGAGATCGACGACGAGGCGGCTATCTTCGGCGATATCCACGGCGAAGAGGCCATCGCTGCCCTTCTTCGCGGAACCATCGGCCAAGAGGTCGGCAAAGGTGCGGCGAGTTTCGCCCACATCCACGAAACCGGCCCACTTGTCGCTCACCCGGGCAGTCCACTTCCCGCCGGCCTGCTGGAAGAGCCGGAAGTTCGGGCTGGGCAGCATATCGGAGGGCACGAAGAACGCCGATTCCCAGGCGCTCCCCAGCACCGCGCTGTTGGTCACGCCTGAACCGATGGTGACGGGCGCATTCTTGAAGTGACGGACGTCCACCACCGAATCACCGAAGACCTGCGCCACTTCCAACACCTTGCCGCGACTGCGGTCGGCCGCAGCATCGTTGGCCGAGGCGCTGGCGCGCATGACGAACGCCATGACATCCTCGACGGGCGCGTCGTCTTCCTCGCCAGAGGGAACGGACTGACCCGGCGCCGTGGCGGCCGCCACGGGAGCGGCCTGCTCCAAAGCTGCCGCACCATCGGGAATCTGGATGGTGATCCGGATCGTGCCAATGGTGACGGCATCTCCACTGCGCAAAACGACGTTGCTCACCGCCTCACCGTTGACCTTCGTGCTGCCGTCGCCCACGAGATCGAGGAGGTGAACAGAACCATCTTCGTTTACGTTAAGCACGGCCTGAAGGTCGTGAAGCGCAGGATCTTCCACGCGAAGCATCGCCGCGGGTCCCTTGCCGATGGTGACGCTCTCGGCCCGGAGCTCTTCGCGCCGAACCAGTTGGTCGCCATTGTAGATGTCGAAAGAAAGCGAAAGCGCGCTGTTTCCAGCCATGGTGCGTCCTTGGGTCGGAGAGCTACTTTACTTCGTCGACCGACTGTTCCATCTCCGCATTGAACTCAGTGCGGAGCGTGATCAGTGGGTTGAACTGGGCCTTCTTGCGGTCGAGAACGAGAGCGCTGCTGGGCTTCACCAGCTCGCCGCTCACGTCCAACCCCTCGAAATCGATTTCGGTCTTGGTCTTGTAGATGATCTTGCGTTCCCCCTCTTCGTCCTGCGCGATCGCGGGCGTGGCCACTGAGAGGGCCAGGATCCCAAGAAACAGCTTGCGGGAAGTGGACGTGACCATGCGAGACTCCGTGTGTCGAGATTCTTCCCGACCTGGGTGCGTTGGACAAGGGGGAGAGGGTTCGGTTCCCGTCAATTGTGAGAAGACTAGCCCGGCACGGGCGCGGGCGCAGGCGCAGGAACCGGTTCAGGGGCCGGGGCCGCTTCGGGTGCGGCCGGAGGCGCCGGCGCGGGTACGACCGCGGAGCAGGCCGCCACGGCATCCGCCATCATGATCTTGGCTTCGTCGATGAAGGGCTGCATTTCGCCGACCATCGTGACATCCTTCTCGGCGACGACAGGCTTCGCCTGTTCGAGCACCATGGGCACCATGTCCATCACGTCGGGGCGCGTGGCCGCCAGGCACTCCTGGTACTTCGCCAGATCGGCCTCCATTTTCTTCAGGTCGGTGTCCATCTCGGCCAAGCGCTTCTTGTCGCGTTCGAGTCGCTCGGCGATCTCCTTGTCCTTGAGGCGCTGCGCCTCTTTGGCATCGGCATCCTTCTTCTCCAGGACCTTGATCTCATCCTTGAGCTTGAAGATCTCGTCGTCTGGCGAGTACTTGCCGGTCATCAACTTGATGTGATCATCCAGGATGCCCGCCGCCTTTTGGAACTTCTTCGTGTAGTGCACATGGAGCATCACCGCATTGATCGCCAGCATGCGGTGCTCGGGTGCCTGCTTCAACAGGCCGTCGTAGATCTTCTCGGCGGTGTCGTAGTCCTTGTTTCCGCGCAGGGCGATGGCGTAGCCCATCTGGATGTCGACGCTACCGGGGTTGTCCTTGGCGATGGGCTCAAAACAGCGCAGCGCGAGGACGTAGTCGCCCGAGTTCAGGGCCACATAGCCTAAGTTAAGATTGGCTTCCAAGCTGGACGGATCGACCTTCAGCGCCGTATTGAACTGCAGGATGGCCAAGGCCTCCTGCTTCTGCGCGAGGAGAGTGACGCCCATGTTGTTGTAGATGCCCGGGTCGGCATCGTTGAGCAGGCGGGCCTTGTCGGCGGCCAACATGCTCATGGGGAAATCCCCCTTGGCGTAGTAGGCACGGGACAAGTTGCGGTAGGCACCGACGTTCTTCGGGTCCCTGGCGAGCACTTCCTGAACCTGAGCAACCGCATCGTCATACAGGCCCGCGGAGGTGAGTGCATCCACCAGGTTGTTGCGGGCTTCGAGATCGTCGGCGTGGGTGTCGAGGTAGGCCTTGAAGATCGGAACGGCGTCGGCCCCGCGACCCGCGTTTTGGAGCACTCCGCCGAGGTTGTAGATCGCTCCGGGGAAATCCGGCTTGGCTTCGATCGCCTTGCGGTAGCAGGCTTCGGCCTTGACGAGATCGCCCAAGCGTTCGGCCGTGTAGCCGCAGTTGAACCAGGCCTTTGCATAGCTGGGATCGCTGGCGGCAGCAGCCTCGAAGTGAACGAGCGCGGCGGCGAAATCGGTCTTCGACCCCGAAAGTGCCGCCACACCCGCCGCGAACGCCGACTTCGGATCGACCGAGGCGGCGGCATTGGGATCGGTGACCGGAGGCTTACGTTCACCACAGCCGGCAAGCACGAGCGCGAGGATCAGGAAACGAACCATGGGGAGTCTCTCTCCGAAGCCGGTTTAGGGCTCCTTCTCAAAGGAAGCGGCAGTGGCCGAAGGAGCGGTGAAGCGAGGGGCGGGAATGGTCTCGAAGAGGCCGGGGAACTCGTCGGGAGCGAGCACGCCGAGACGGCGCGTGGCCTCCGCCGTGTTCTCGTTGTAGACCGAAAGTTCGTAGGCCTTCTCAAGTCCTGCGCTGTAGAACGCAGCGCCCTTCTGCGTGGCCGGGTAGGCCTTGTCTTCGAGCTGCATCGTATAGATTTCCATCTGGTCTTCAGTCAGGTAGAAGGGCCGGTAGGAATTAAGCAGGGTCGCCGCCAGATCCTCGTAGGCGTGGCCCAGATGCACCAGGCTCGCCAAGCCCCACGCGCCAGAGCCGCTATTGATGACCTTGTTGTAGGTGGCCTCGATCGCCTGAGTGGCCTTGGCCTTGGTGACCAACTGGCCGGTCACCAGCGCATCGACCTGCTTCTTGTTGGTGAGCTTCTTGTCGCCGGGGCCGCCGATCTTCAGCGCCATGTAGGCGGCGTACTCGGGTTCAGCCAAAGCGAACATCATCTGGCCCACGGCCTCGGTGGACACTTCGCCACCGACGTTGCCCGCCGCCTTTGCCCGTTCATACCAAGCAACGGAGTCCTTCCAGTGCTGGGTGAGCTTGGCGCCCTGACCGGTCTTGTCCATCATCAGGCCGTAGTGGAGCCGCGCGAACATGGTCTCGTCGAAGCTCCACGCCACGGGGGTTACGCCCTTGGCGGGCTTCGGCGGGTTGAACACCGCGAAGTAGATGCTGCTCGCCTCGGCCCACTTGGAATGGGACTCGTAGAGCTTCGCGATGTCGAGGTTCACGCCGTTGATGTCGGATGCGGTCTTGTAGGTGTCCAGGTACTTCTTGTAGTCCCCGATCGCCGTTTCCCAGTTGCCCAGCGCGCTACGCATGAGCGCGGCCGAGTAGATGGCGGCCTTGGCGCCGGGATGCGCGTTGTCGAGGCTGAACAGCTTTTCGTACCACGTTGCCGCGGCACCAAAGTCGGCGATGGACTCGTACGAGTATGCGAGCTGCGACACCTGATCTTTGTAGTACTTGGACTTGGGAAAGTTTTCGATGAGCTCGTGGCGAACCTTCATGGAGTCCCGCGTGCGCTCAAGTTCCGCGTAGTAGACGCTGGCGTTGTTCAACGCCAGATCGGCGTTGGCGGACTTCGGAAATTCTTGGTAGAAGGCCCAGAAGTCAGTCGCACCCTTGGCCTTGTCCTTCGTGCTCTTGAGGCTCTCCTCGATGAGCTTGAAGCTCGCATTTTCGTAGATGCCGTAGACTTCGCCCTTGAACGAGTCTGAGCCGAGCCCCTTCTGATCGTAGAAGGCCTTGCTGACTTCCTTCAAGTTCACCCAGTCCGTGACGAGCGTGAAGCTGTCAAGGATGAGGTCGACGGCCTTTTCAGCTTCGTTGGAGGCCGGATCCATGCCAATGACGACCCGGAAGCGGTCGGAGGCCTCTTTGAACTGGTTGCGGTTGTACAGGAGGTAGGCGGACTTGTAGATGATCTTGCGAACCTTGACGCCATCGCCAGGGTAGAGCTTCGCGTACTGGTCCAGCGCCTCGAGGAGCTTCTTTTCCCAGCTGGAGAGGTCCTGCGGTTCCGTTCCACCGGCGGGGCCGGAGGAGGACTTCGCATCCTTCTTCACGATCTCATCGGCCGCGAAGATGGCGCTCTCGGCACAGAACTGGCTGTGCTGGCCCTTGGCATCCATCGTGACGACCTTCATGTACTGGACATAGGCGCCATCGTGCTTCTTCAGCTTGAACAGGAGCTCCGCGTAGGCGTAGCGCATGTCATAGCTGTATTTGGAATCCGGATACTCATCGAGGTAGGTAGCATAGGCACCTTCCGCCAAGGCCCGCACCCGCTTCTGCGCTTCGCCCGTGAGCTTGTTGCCCTCGATCTGGTAGGTGGTGGCCACCGTACGAAGGTTCTTCTCGATGAAGTCGCTCGCGCCCTTCACCGATTCGGTGTTGCTGGCGTTCGCACGTGCCCAGGAGCTGTTCTTCCCGTATTGGGTACGAAGGCGGTCGATCTCGGCGATCGTGTCTTCCTTCCTGCCCATGCGGGTGAGGCACTGGATAATTTCATTCTGGTATTCAGGGGCCTGAGGCGCATCCGGCTTCTCGGTGATGAGCCGGCGGTAGGTCTGAATCGCCTGTTCAAACTTGCCCTGTTCGAAGTAGGTGCCCGCGAGGCGCTTGAGCATGTCCCGAACGAGCTCGGGCTTGCCGAGCTTGTTGAAGTATTCGTAGGCCTCGTCCAAATCGCCGGCATCCGCGAAGAACCGGACGAGATCCTTGAGCGCTTCCTCCTGCAGCTGAATCTTCGACTTGTTGTCGGCCGCGCCCGCTTCCAGCTTGGTGGAGTAGTCGACGACCGTCTTCATGGTGTCGATCGCCTTGCCATATTCCCCAACGTTGTACCAGCACCACGCCAACTTGTAGTTTGCGAAGGCGTACTTCTCGTAGTCGCGGTAGGAGGCGGAGCGCTGATAGGCCATCAAGGCCTTCATGGCTTCGTTCTTCTCGAAATAGTACTCGCCGATGAGCAGGTACGCATCGGGGATGAAGCGGCTCTCAGGGTAGGTCTTGACCAGCCGGGTCAGCTCGACGTTCGCTTCGTCGCGACGCTTGGTGTCGCCCATCGCGTTGGCGACTTCCCCGAGCGCTTGACCGAGGTAGAAGGTGGCTTCGTCGGCCCGCGCAAACTGCGGGTAGTTGGTGAGGATCTGCCGGTAGAGCTTGACGCTCTTTTCCTGCCAACTGCTGGAAGGGCCGTGTTCCTGGCTGATGTCATCCGGCTTGCAGTTCGGCGTGTTGAAGCAGGTGTCGAACGCGGCCTGGTAGGTCTCCATCTCGCCGCGGTAGAGGAAACGACCTTCCTCGAAGTAGAGGTCCGCGAGCCGCAAGAGCATCTCTGCCTTTTTATCGCCTTCAAAGGGCGAGTCCTTCAGCAGCTGCTTGAGCCGATCGATCGATTCCAGGCGGGCGCCGTGGGCCTTTTCCTCGAATTCCTTCTGCGCTGCATCGCGCGAGGTGGTGTCGGTGCTCTTGAGAACACGGCGTTCACTCTTGGTGCTGCGATCCTGCGCGTGCGCGGGCAGCGGCGCCACCAGCACAGGCAGGGCGAGCAAAGCGAGCAGGGATGTACGAAGGAAAGAAGTAGGGATCATATTCGACGACTCCACGGCGCGTCGGCGTCAGACAGTCAGGGGTAGGACGAGGTTCGTGCGCCGCAGCGCTACTTGCACTTGGCCTGCTCGGTGTAGTGATACCAACCCAGTTCGTCCTTCCAGTATTCACCGTTGAACGGCCAGTAGATGAACTTCGGCGAGGTCGCGAAGTCGATGTTCTGGCCCTTCTGCGTGTCCTTCAGGTCGATGTGGGACTGGGCGTAGATGTAGCCTTCGCGCTGGGCATCCACAACTTCGAAGCGAATGATCTGAGCCTGACCGATCAGGTCGCCCAGCTGCTTGACAGTCGTGAGCATGTTGCGGAGCAGAGCCTTGCCGGCCCGGGTCTTCAGGCGTTCACGGCTGTCGGCGATGATCTTCATGAGCTGTTCGCCCACGGCACCCTTCCACTGCGACTTCTGGGACTTGATCAGCTCTTCTTCCTTGTCGAGAAGTTCGAGGTGATGCACGAGTCCGGACAACTCCTGGTCGCGGAGCATCCGAGTGAACAAGGGCTTCGGAAGAAGCGTTTCCCCCTTCCCTTCGAAGTAGCGTTCGTAGGCTTGATCGGCCAACGCCCTCCCTTCTTCCGAAGAGTAGGTCTTCAGCACATCCTTCAACTCCTGGTGCACAGGCGCGTAGGTCTGCTCGAAGTCGAGCAATGTGCGGCTCACATCGGCGTATTCGCAGAGATTGAAGTAGGTCAACGCCCGAAGCACCGTAGCCTCGGGGATGAATTCTACATCCGCGTAATAGGGGCTTTCGACCGTAAGAATCTCACCGAGGGTGAAGTTCAAGTCGCTGAGCATGAACGAGGTCCATGCGGCTTCGAACTGGGCTTCAGCCCAGTACACGCTGTCGCGAGGCACCTGAGAGTAGTATTCCCGCGCCTGGTCGTACTGGGCGATTCCGTAGTAGATCCGGGCGATATTGAGAACGGAAAGCTCACGCAGCCGGTCCAACTGTTCGGCTTCCTGCAGGGTGGGGGCCTCCATCGAGGATTTCGCCACTTCGCTGAAGGAGCGCACCGCCGACTTCAACTTGCCCTGCTTGTTGTCGATCACGCCAATCAAGTAGGCCGCACGCGTATACAAGTCGGACTTTTCGCTGACCTGGCCGAGCGTCTTCTTGGCTTCGGAGAGGTTGTCCCGTTCGTATTGCTGCACGCCGAGGAGGTAGTGAAGCTGGTTCCGGGCCGACTTGGGGTAGTCGTCGGGCGAGATCTTGGCCACGACCTTCTCAAGGTCGGTCACATCGCCGGTGAACTTGTAGATCGCCACCAACTTCGGCAACGCATACTTGAAGTAGGGGCTTCCAACACCCTTCTTCAGCACTTCGATGAAGTAGTACTGAGCCGAGTGGTACATGCCCAGGTCGTAGAGCGACATCCCCATGTAATAGAGGATCTTGGTCTCTTTGTCGGGGAACGTGGCATCCTTGAGCAGGTCGTGCAGAAGGAGGCTGGCCGACAGGGGCTTCTTGGCCTTGTGCTGGCGAACGGCATCCTCGAGACGTTCGGGATCCTTCCCTTCGTCCGAACCTTCATCCTTATCGACCAGCTTGCTCGTCTTTTTCGTGGTCTTGCCACCCACCGAATCCGCTTCCTCGAAGGACTTCTTGGAGGCTTCCTTCTTGGTCGCGGGCTTGGCTGGCGCTTCGTCCGCTTCCGGTTCCGGGTCTTTCGGCGCGGAGTTCTTCGCGATCAACCTCTTGACCGCCGCCACAACGCCGTCCGGGGCTCCTTCGTTGGTGAGACAACGAACAAAATCCGCCGTGAACGAGTCGCCCGATTCTTCGAGGGTCTGCACGATGATGGATTCGGGAACGTTGACTTCCACCATGTTGATGACTTCGTTGCACGCCAGCGCGTGGGCCGGCGTGGCGAAGGCCAGGAAAAGGATCGTGGACATCACTTCATCCCTGGGAAGAAGAAGGAAACATTGGTCTGGACGATGAGGTTGTTCTTCATTTCAAGAGTCGTGGACTTGACCGTTTCAATGTAGTTCATGGACTTCACTTCCATGCGCACAGCGACCAGTTCGCTCAGCGCCACACGGACACCGCCGCCCATCACTGTGGTGGGGTGCACCTGACTCTGGGTACGGTGCGCAGGTCCATCTGGCGGCTCATCATCGGCCTGAAGGGCGACAAGGTCGTCTTCCGTGGCGGTGATGCCGAGGCCGACCGTGCCGTAAATGTCGAACGCGACGATACTGTTCCCCGCGGCAACCTTGCCGTAGATGGGCGAGAACTGCAGCCCGAGCGCGCCGTGCGCGGTGAGTCGGGAAATGTCTGGCGACACCGCATTTTTCTCCAGCAACTGGCACGAAAGGGGCTTCCAGTCTGGATCCCCGCAGCCACCCTGACCAAGCACGGGCGCGTAGGCGACCTGCGCTTCGATCGCGAAGATTTCAGTCGCGTGGTAGTCGAAAACCCCGCCGATGATGTAGCGGTTGAGGAAGGGGTCGTTCGCGACGAAGCCGATGGAGGGGCCCACCTCGTACCGGTGCAGCTTCATGAAGGTCTTCGGCTGGATGGTCTTGATGACCTTCTTGCGGCGCTTCGGTTCGGTGGGCTTCTTGCCCGCCGCCGTGCCGGACTTCACCGCTTGCTGTTCGGACTTGACGGATTCCTCGTCGTCTGCGTCGTCGTCGGCCACAGCGGCGCGGTCGGAACTTTCAGCCGCCTGGACCTGGAGGGGGAGTTCGTCATCCGCGCGAACGGGGGCGACGAGCGCGAGGGAAAGGGCAATGCTCAGCATCTGGGTTCCTGCCGCTCAGAAGTTGAAGAGACGGGGCTTCATCTTCGGCACGAAGATGCTGATGCCGCCGGTCGTGATGAAGGCGGTCTGGACTTCCTGGTCCAGCACCTGGGACTGCCCCGTGGTCGGGTCGATGTCGCCGACGATGTAGTCGGCTTCTTCGCCAATATAGATCAGAGTGCGCGCATCCAGCTTCAGGGCGATGGACGAGCTGATGAAGAAGTTCACCCCTGCGCCCAGGTTCAGAGCGGGGCTGAACTGGGACTGCGGCTGCGATTCGAGCGCGACGGGGTCAAGGGATTCGCCGTTGCGATAGGCATCGCTGACCGTGGCGATGTCCTTCGAGATGGCCATCAACGCCACCCCGCCGGTTCCGTACACGTCGAAGTTCACAACGCCTTCTCCGACGAGGTTGATTTTTCCGTAGACCGGCGCCCAGCGCGCCGAGAAGGCCGTGGCGAGAGTGAGCCGGTCGATCGGCTGCTGGAACTTCGTTTCGGGATCGCCCTGGTAGGCGATGTCCAGAAGCGTCTTGGTGAGGTTCTTCACCCCGGAGTTCCCGGTGTTCGGCGAATAGAGGACCGCCGCTTCCACCGCGAAGGACTCGCTGAAGTGGTAGGCGAGGTAGGCGCCGCCCACGTACAGGTCCGCGAAGGAGTTGTTCGGCACATACCCCAACGACGGTGCGAACTCGAAGCGGTTGGCCTTCAAGAAAAAGCGGTTTCGGATCGGGTCGGGGGGGGCCTTCTTGCCGTTGAATTCCTCAAGCGCCTTTACGGCGTTGTTCTTATCCTTCGCGGCGGCCGGAGCCGGGGCGAGGAGACACGCGCCGATTCCGACGAGGGTCATGAGGTTCAGGATTCGGCGGACGCGCTTCATTCCAGCTCTCCACTAGCCAGTACTCCCGCGGTGGGGTCCGAGGGCGCCGCACCATAGCACGGAACGCACGGTTAGGGATGGGGGATGAGAGGTCTGTCATGTGGTTGACGATCGTTAGGATGGCCAAAACCGCGCCACTCGGGGCGTCTCTGGCGGCACCGGGCGCGCCGGTGGCGGCCACGGAAGCCGTGACATTTACGCTGTCAACACCCGATACAGTCGCGGTCGATGGCTGTTCGCCCATCGAACTGGAGCGGCGGGAAGACGATCGATGGGTGGCCATTCCCCGGGTGCCGTGTCCCAATGTGGTGGCCGCCACGGAAATCGCGAGCAGTCTCACGCTGTCTCTCCCCCCGCCTGCGCCCGGCGACTATCGCGCGGTGGCGGCGCTTGGAACGGGCTGCGCAGCCGCACTTCCCTTCGCGCTGGCCGGATGTGCGGGGTTGGACATCGTGCGATCGCCGACGTTCACGGTGCTGGCCCCGGTGGCGAAGCCCTAATCGCCCCCCCCAAAGGAAACCGACAGCGAGGCCCACCCCATCCCTCCGCGGCGGTCGCGCACGACCCCCCACAGGGTCTGATCGCGGAGCGTCGGTGCCTCTGGCGCCAACCAGACGGTTTCGGCGTAAGGATAGAGGGTGCTGGACTGCGAGAACTCGCCTTCCTGGAGATACCAGGAAAAATAAGGTTCTTCCTCCCGCGATTCATCGGAGTCATCAGAGGTTCGAAACGTGTACGACTCCACCGCGTCCTCGGCCAGCACCAGTTCGATCGTGTACGCCTGTCCCGGGTCCAGCTGCACGACAGCATCGGCCGCGATGTCCACACCGTCGATCCGCCAGCCGTTCACCACCGGGTTGTGGTTCGGGGTGGGGGCGAGCGAGACAGGCACCCGCTTGTAGGCCACCTCAACGTCATTCTCGTCCAGCACATCGCCTTCCACCAGCTCCGGGAAGGCGGTCACATAGGTCATGGCAAACGTGCCTTCGAGCTGCTCGGCCTCGGTGAGCCCATCCAGGTAGTCGAGCGGAACGAACCACATCGGCGGAACGTCGGGGAGGAAGCCGATGAAGCCGGCTGCGGCGAGGTCTGCGGGTTCCGCGGTGCCATCCCCGACCCCCTCCAGGAGTCCGGGATCGATCTCGCAGCCGAAATCGGTGGAGGCCCCCCCGCTGCACACAAACCAAGCGGAGCCACCGAGGTTGGCGGCGGGGGAAAGCACCAGGGCATCAAAGGTCACCAGGTCGCCAGGGCGAGGCTCCGCGGGTTCGGCTTTCACAGCCAAAACGCGCAGGCGGTCGATCTGCCACGCCTGAGACAGGGAGTCGCCTTCACACGCGAGCAACGCGAAGATGAGCATCAGAACTCCACCTTTACTTCAACGCCCGGGCTCGGGATGATCGGCAGCCCCTTGAAATAGGTCTTCTCGGTGTAGTCGTAGTTGTATTGCTCAAACTCCGGGTTTTCGCCGTGGAGCGCGTTGATCACATCCAGATAGACCAGGAGCTGCCACGATTTGAAGGTGAACAGCTTGTCGACCCGTGCCGAAACGGCCCAGAATGCAGGCAAACGCTCGCTGTTCTCCTTGCCGGTCTGAAACGCCATGTAGGTGTCCTGATCCACATCGTACACGCCGAGGGAGTACGGCGTGGTCGGGTTGCCCGTCGTGTACTGCACTTTCGCCCCGATGCTCAGGTCGTAGGGAAGGCGGTAGCTGGCGACGGCGCTGAGGATGTGGGTCTGGTCGTAGTCGAAGACATACCAGTCTTCATCAGGGTAATCCAGCCGTTCCGAGCGACTGAGCGTATAGCTTACCCAACCGAACAGGTTGCCGATGGGGGCGTGCCGAGCGATCACCTCGACGCCGTAGGCGCGCCCGACGCCGGCATTCACGAAGTAGCTGTCTTCCAGCGTTCCGAAGTCACGGTTTGAGACGATGATCCCGGTCAGATCCTTGTAAAAGCCCTCCACCTCGAACTTCAGCGCGGGCCCCACCGACTGCTCCACCCCGAACGAGGTCGCCCAGGACTGTTCGGCGCCCACTTCAACCGGCTCGTCATCGGGTCGGTACTGCTGGTAGGGCTGCGGCGGCTGATGGTAGAGCCCGGTCGACCCCTTGAACACAGTCGTTGGGAAGGCCTGCAAGCGGAACGAGAACCGGGGATCGAAGGCGACGACCTCAATTTCCCCAGGAATGACGAGGTACATCAGGCGTGCGCCACCGTTCATGGTCAACGTGTCCGCGTTCTTCAACGGCTTCCACATCACGTTCACCCAGGGGTCGGGACCGAAGCCAGTGGCTTCGTCCTTGAGCTGGTAGGGCTCGCGGTCCGCGATCGGGTCGATCTCAGCGAAGTTCGCGGGATTGAAGGGGAGCTCGATGACGAAGTCTGCCCAGCCTGCGATGAAGTCCACGCCGGTGGTCACCGAAAAATGGTCGTCATGAGCGTACTTTGCGTCGGCCCGCGCCTCAAAGGTATAGCGGCTCTGGATGAGGTGGAACGAATCCCCGATGTCGAGGGATGCGTAGTCGGAACCGAAGCTCGGTGCGCCGTGAAGCGACCAATGTTCGCCGATATCTCGCCGCCAATCCACACCGAGACGGTAGGTGTTGTATTCCGTGCCAACATCCCCTTGGGTGTCCTGGTCGGTCCCCTGGGCATAGCCGTCGGGAGTGTGGAGCAGGAGGGTGTCCCGGAAGCCGAAGGCGAGCACCGAGATCTTGTCCGGCTTGTCCCCTTGGTACTGGTACTTGGTCTGGAAGTCCCACCAGCGCGGGGTGACCGTGAACCCATCGTCCGCCAGGAAGGCGGGGAGGATCGCGTCGATGTAAGACATGCGCGCCGCGGCCCCGAGGCCATGCTCGCCATCCTTGCCGACGCTGCCGAGCCACACCCCACCGGAGTCGAGCGCGTCCGTGGACCAGCGAAACTCATGGCGGTCCGGAAACTTGGTTCGCGTAGACACATCCACCGTGCCGCCGGTGCTGCGACCGTACTGCGGTCCGTACCCGCCAGGCAGGTAATCCACCGCCGATACAAGGTCGGGATTGATCACCGATTCGAAGCCGCCAAGGTGGTAGATATACGGGATGTACATGCCATCCACATAGACCCGGCTGTCTTCCGGGTTCGACCCACGGATGATGAGCACGCCGCTGCCGAGCGGGGCGCGCGCGGCACCGGGAAGGCTTTGGATGACCCGAACCGGATCGCCAAAGGTTCCCGGGATTCGCCGGACTTCGTCCATCGAGATCGTGCGCCGGGTGACATCCGCAGACTCACGATGGTAGGTGCCGAGGATGCCCGGGTCGGCGTAGGCCTGGTTGCGAACCCACAGGCGCGCCGTCGTGGCCTGGCCTTCCACGACCACCACCGATTTTTCGAGGACGTCGTAGCCGGGTCGGACCGCGCGAATCTGGTAGGTGCCCGCCGAAAGTCCCCGGAACTCCCAGTGCCCTTCGGCGTCCGTCATCGCTTCCAACCCGAGCGGCTCCACCCGGATCGCGAAGTCGGTGACCGGGCGACGGGTGCCCATCTCGACGACCGAACCTTCCAACGTGACCGGCAACGCCTCGACCGCAGCGGCCGCGACCGTTTCGTCGGGGCGAGCCCCTTCCACCGACGCCGAATCGAGGACGAATCCATAGGCGAATTCGACGGCCACGGGCACGGGACCGGTCGCATCCTCCGCGGGCGCGAACCTGAACCGGCCCGCAGCTTCCACCGCCGCTTCATCGAATCCGTGCCCGGCCGGCACCGCCACCTCGACACGGGTAACCACTCCAGCCGCATCGATCTCCAGGACGAGCGTGACGGTCCCTTCGACATGCGCCGCCTGCGCCTCGGGGGGGTAGGGTGCCTGCACAAACTCCAGGAGTGAAGGGTCTTTGAGGAGCGGGGGCAGTTCATCCTGGGGGGGCAGCGGATCCCCCGCGAACGCGGGCGGTGCCAGCAGCGCGAAGCCGGCCGTGGCCAGAAACAACCGTCGAAGCCAGGGACTGCTCACTGTTCGATCCTCACGGTACACGCCTGCGGAACGCCTGTAACCGCCACCGCGACACCATCCTGCTTGGCGGGCACGCACCTCGCGAGCTTCCAGGCTGCCGCACACGCTTCGCCGGTGCCGAAGCCGAGATCGCGCACCACGCGCACTCGCAGCACGGCACCATCCTCCCCCACGTCGAACGAAACTCGTACTTCTCCCTCTACTTCGGCCTCCTGGGCTTCCTTCGGCACCTCCATCATCGGCCTCCGCGAGCACGTCGGCGGAGTGGTGACCGACGCCAGGCTGCGAGGAGCGTTCGCCTGGTCCAGCGACAGCCCCGCACCCGAAGCGGCGACCCCGGTCGAGTTCCCGGCCCGCACCTCGAGACCGGTACCCGAACCCACGGCGAACGAACTGGCACTCAGGCCCTGAGTGAGCCGGCGGACAGGCCGCGGTTCGGCGACAGGGGGGGCGACCTCCGGAGGGGCGATGTCCTTGAACTTCACAGGTTCGCGCTTCGGTTCAGCCTTCGGGGGCTCGGGGGGCGGGGGCGGGGGGGGTGGAGGAGGAGGAGGCTTCGCTTCCACCGCCATCTCGATCCATTCCGCCAGCTTCGCGGACTGGCGGGGATTGGCAAGGATGAACGCACCCGCCACCGCATGCAGCGCCAGGGAAAGCCCGACGCCAAAGACCACCACTGCGCCCCGCCCACGAGGCTCATGCCCGAAAGGAGACAGCGACGCGCTGGCAGCGGCCTCGCTCACGGCTGGGTTGCCCCAGTGGCTGCGAGCGGTAGCGCCGCAGGATCCACGTTGATCGCGAACTTCGCCACCCCTTCCTGCTTCACAAGATCGATGACGTGGGTGACATCGCCGTGGCGAGCTTCGTCATCCCCCTCGATGAGGCACACCACATCCTTGCTGGCCGCGCGGGCGGCGCGCACCGCCGCACGGAGCGAGGCTTCGTCTACGGGCTGCCCATCCAGGCCCAGGCGGCCATCGGCAGCGACCGTGATGGCCAAGGACGAAGGCGGCGTGGCATCACCCGTTGCCGCATCAGGGAGGTTCACCTTGATCGACGGCGAGACGATGTAGGAGGTCGTCACCATGAAGATGATCAGCACGACCAGAATGACATCGACCAAGGGGAGGATGTTCACCTCCGTCATCGCATCGTCCTCGCCGCCCAGCTTGCCGCCGGCCACCGGTCAGTTCTCCTCGACGCGCATGCGCGCCACGACCAGCTCCGCGAGGCTTTCGATACGATGGATGCGGTTCTTCACCTGGCGAGTGAGGAAGTTGTAGAGCACCACCGCGGGGATCGCAACCATCAGCGCCACGGCGGTGGACACCAGGGCCTCGGAGATGCCGGACATCACGGCCTTGCCGGAATCATCCGATTCGAGGCTCAGGTCGTGGAAGGCCTGGATGATTCCCAGCACCGTACCGAACAGGCCGATGAACGCCGCCGTGGAGGCCACCGTACCTACCACGAGCATGCCCCGTTCCATGCGCAGGCGTTCAAACAGCAGGGTTCCCTGCATCGCGTGCTGCGAAGCCACGGTGATGCGCGCCCGGAGCCCGGACAACAGGACTCTGGCTTCAACGCCACGAAGTACGCTGAGCGCGGACTCCAGCTCACTGCGCTTTCCTCCCGAGAGGTAGGCACCCACGGCTGTCTCGAACGGCACGCGGGGTGTACCGTTGATGGTGAGGTAGATGCCCCGCTCGACACCCACAGCCACGCACAACCCCGACAGAATCACCAGGAGCCACAGCACCCAGCCCGCACCCAAAAGTGCGAAATTCAGCATCGCCTCGGCCAGCATCACAACCCCCGCACTGCGCCGTCTATCGCGAAGGGTCCAGCGGATGCGGACAGGAGCGTGTGAACTGAGGCGCGCGGCGACCGGTCGACTCGGCCCGAAGCATCACGATGTTTGCGGCCTCGATGAACGCACTCGGACCCCCTGGCGTAAACGGCGCCCCGAACGCACACCCGTCTGCGGTCAGGAACTGCACCGTACCCGCAGCTTGTGCAGGGTCCGAGAGGCGAAACAGCGGATGGAACCGATCGTTGAGGAACGTAGTCACCGCCGCGTCGGCCGCGACAGAATCGGCCGAGCCCCCCGGCGCATCCACGAAAATCGCGATGGGGCGGGCCACAGGAGCGGCGTCTGACCGCCATTCCACCCACTTGGCCGTGGAAGGCCCATCGGTGGCGGGAGGCGGGTCGGGCGGGTCGCTGCACGCGACCAGACACGCCAGAAAGAGATGGAGGCGACGGGCGGATTCGAACCGCCGAATATTGGTTTTGCAAACCAGGGCCTTAGACCACTTGGCTACGTCGCCGGCGGGGCGGGGTCTAAGATCCACATGCCCGCTCGGCAAGGGGGTGGCCCCCATCTTCAGGAGGCCAAGCAGCGCACGCAAGCCGCATGAACTTCGCGGGCGTGCACCAGAACTCGGGCCTGCCACGCCTCATCCAGCGGCGCGAAGGCCTCCCGCATCCCCAGCTTGGCCGAGTGGCCGATGGTTGGTGTTCCCCAGTTATGAAGGCGATTTTCAGCCCGGAGGCGCGCCAGCACGGCGAGGTTGGACAGGGTGCCGAACTCGCAGGTCAGGCCATCGTAGCGCACACCCGGAAGCATGTTGAGGAGCGCACCGGTCAGCCCACCGCGAATCAGGTAGCCCTGTGGGTCGGCGGGATTCCAACTGCGGACATCCTCCCCAAAGGCTGCCTTGACTCTATCGATCTCCGCTGCGGCCACCGCGCCTTCCAGGAGCAACGTACGCCCCCCGTAAGCGCCCAGGGCGCTGTGCCAATCCACATGCACGACGCGCTCCCGACCCCGGAGGCGGTCGGTGAGAAACGGCAAGAGCCAGGCGGGACCGGATTGCAGCTCCGTTCCCCCGTAGAACAATCCGCGGTCATAGGAGTATTGCCCGCTGACAACCGCATTCTTCAGCGCACCGAAGCCGTGCGTTGCCACGGCCCAGGCGGTTTTGACCCAGAAGGGGTCGAAGCCCCCCGGCGGGGTCTGGGGGTTGAGCAGGGCATCGAGCTTGGCGTAGGCCGGGTCGGCTCCGGAGTACCCGCCTTCAGGGTAAAAGTTACGATTCAAGTCTACATTATTCTCATTCACCCGGCGAAGATTCGCCCATCCGAAGGGGTTGATCGCGTGGACCCAGAGGGTGGCCGTCTGGGTGTCCCCCAGAGCAAGGGCCTCGAGCTGCGCCGCCCCGCCGCCGAAGCCTTCCACTCCGTGCAGGCCGCTCGTATAGACCAGGACTCCCTTGGCGTTCTCGGGCCCCGACCACGCCCAGTCGATGCTGAGTCCCGGCACCACCTCGAACGCCCCGCCTTCCATGTCGCGGGTGGCCGCCCGGAACCGCCCACGGGCCTCGGCGTAGTCGACACTGAATCTTTCGTTGGTTGCGCCCATGCCACGAAACGTATCTCACGGCGGAGGGCCGGCCCGATAGGATGCGGCGTGCTGTCAGCTGTCATCATTGCCAAGGACGAGGCGGATCGCATCGAAGCGGCGGTGCGATCGGTCGCCTTCGCCGATGAAGTTGTCGTGCTGGACTCCGGCAGCAAGGATGCCACGGCGCAGATCGCGACCGCTGCCGGCGCTCGAGTGGTTCACACCGACTGGCCCGGGTTCGTGGCCCAGAAGAACCGTGCGTGGGCCGAGGCCAGAGGCGAATGGGTGCTGTCGATCGATGCCGATGAAGTCGTAAGTGATGCCTTGCGCAAAGCGATCGTCGCCGCGCTCATCCATCCCGCAGCCGAAGGCTTCACGGTGAACCGCCAAACGCGGTGGCTCGGCCATTCCCTTCGGCATGGCTTCGCTTTCCCCGACACCCGGCTGCGCCTTGCCCGCCGCGACTGTGGAACGTGGGTGGGGCGCGACCCCCACGATCGCCTTCAGGTGAACGGTCGCACGGCCGCCCTCGAAGGCGACCTCGTTCACGACCCCTACCGCTCCTTCGCCGAGCACCTGGCCACGCTGGACCGCTATTCCGCGCTCGATGCCCGTTCCGGCACGCCGCTCGACGTGCTGGTTCGGCCCCCCTGGCATTTCTTCCGAGGCTACCTGCTCAAGGGCGGATGCCGCGATGGCTGGCCGGGGTTGGCATTCGCGGCGATGGGCGCCTTCTACACCTTCCTCAAGTGGTCGAGGCGGCGATGGGCGCCTCCATGAAGATCGCGCTGGTTCATCGTAGGTTCACGACGAATGGGGGCACCGAGCGCTATCTGGTCGGCCTGGCCCGGCATCTGGTGGGCGAAGGGCACGACGTGAACGTGCTTTGCAACGAAGTGCGCCCGGATCTTCAGGGTGAACCGGGGGTTCGCTTCGTCTATCTGCCCATGTGGCGGCCGGCGAAAGCCATGTCGCTGGCGTGGTCCGCTCGCCGTGCCATCCGTCAAGGCAGCTACGACGCCGTGATGGGCTTGGGGCGGCACTCGGGACACCACCTTTACCGGGCGGGTGGGGGCTCGCATGTCGACTACCTTCGCCGCGCCCACCCGCTGCGCCGGTGGTTCTCCCCTTCCGACTGGGTGGATGTCGCGCTGGACCGCTACGCCGTTCGAAGCGCGAGGGTCGTGCTGGCCAACAGCGAACTTGGCGCACGCGCGCTGCGCGCCGACTACGGCGCCGCACGGGTCGAAGTGATCTACAACGGGGTGGACCTCACGCGGTTCAAGCCGGATCCGCAGGTTCGGAGCGCGGTTCGCCATGAGCTCGGTGCCACTGGGAACGTCGCGGTCTTCCTCGGCAACGACTTTGCTCGCAAGGGTCTGGACATCGCGATCGCAGCGCTGCCCGCCCACTGGGCCCTCTGGGTCGTGGGCGGCGACCGGCCGGTCCCGGCGCCGGCACGCGTACGCTTCCTGGGTGTCCAGGCGCTCCCGGAACGCTTCTTGCAAGGAGCCGACGCAATGATGCTTCCGACCCGCTACGACCCCTTCGCCAACGTGTGTTTGGAGGCCATGGCCTGCGGCATCCCGGTGCTCACCAGCGCGGCGAATGGCGCCTCGGAAGTGGTGCCGGAGTCCTGGATGATCTGCGAATCGCCGGCCGACTACACCCTTGCGCTTGAACGCATCACCCCTGACCTCGGGACTCGCTGTCGCGCGGTCGCAGAGTCCTTTCCTCCGGAGGGCAGCTACCGCCGCGCCCTGCAGTTGCTTATCGAGGCCGCCGCATGAAAAAGATAGGGATACGCCTGCTTCAGGTCGGATTGGCGCTGATGCTCCTTTGCGGCGGCGTGGCCACTTGGGCGTACCAAAAATACGTGGTGCACAACCCCGGCCCCGCGTTCCAAAGGGACGCCCTACTGGCGATCATCGCCCAGGAATCCCCGGTCTACTACCGCGACGGTGTGACCCCGATGGGGGTGTTCTTCGATCAGGAACACCGGAGCTATGTCCCCTACGACCGCCTCCCCGAAGATTGGGTACACGCCATCGTCGCGTCGGAAGATGGAAACTTCTGGGACCATCCCGGCGTGGACGCCAAGCACCTTTTGCGCGCGATGTGGCAGAACCTCACGGCGGGAGGCGTGGTGGCCGGAGGGTCGACCCTTACGCAGCAAACGGCAAAGAACCTATTTTATCGTCCCGACCGCTCGATGAAGTCCAAGATCGTGGAGCTGGGGAACGCGCTTCGGCTTGAGGCCCACTTCTCCAAGAAGGACATCCTCGAGTTCTACGCCAACCAGTTCCATGTGAGCGCGAACGGCCGGGGCATCGGGATCGCCGCACGGTACTTCTTCGACAAGTCCCCCGATGCGCTCACTACCAAGGAATGTGCGTTCATCGCTGGATTGGTGAAGGCCCCGAGCCGCTACAACCCCTTCATAGGCCAGACCGAAGACCGGCGCGCCGCCGCTCGCCAGGCCGCTGAGGACCGCACCGGGTACGTGCTGCGCCGCATGGTGGCGATGGACTACCTGACCGAAGCCCGGCGCGCCGATATCGCGGCAACTCCGCTGGATTTTCGCCGTGGTAGCTTCCGCTATGACCGTAGCGTGGTCCTCGACCAGGTTCAGCGGCGCCTGGAGGACCCGGAGTTCATCGAACTGTTCGAGAAGGCGGGGATCGACAACCCCTCCACGGCGGGTCTGCGGATCATCACGACCATCGACAAAAATGCCGAAGTCGCCGCCGTCTACGCCCTCTGGCACCACCTTACGGAGCTCGGCGGCGACCTCGAGCGGCCCGCTCCGGCGGCGCTCCTTCTCCCCGACGACACCCCGAGCGAAGCTTCGCCCAACCAGCCGCTCCAACCGCTGACGTTTCACGACGCACGGATCGTCCGGGAGGCCGACGGTGCGCTGGACCTCGACCTCGGCGGCCGCTCCTGCACCGTGGATTCGGCAGGAATCGCACGGGTGGCCAAGGCGTTGGGGTCCAAGCCCGCCGCGGTTTTGGCGGCCACGGTCCCCGGAAAGTTCGTGTTCGCAAGCGTGCGGGAGGATGGCAAGGCCTGTGATCTTGAGTTGCGTCCTCGCCTTCAGGGGGCCGTCGTGGTCCTGGAAGGCGGTTTGGTGCGGGCCATGGTGGGGGGCAACGACAACCGAAACCTTAACCGTGTCACAGACGCGAACCGGCAGTTCGGCAGCACCTGGAAGCCGCTGCTCTTCCTCACCGCCATGGAGTTGGGGTGGCTGCCTTCCGACTTGTTGGACAATCGTCGTAATGTATTTCCGTTCAGAGGCGTGTGGTACTACCCCCAGGCCGACCACCTCTCCGACGCCTACCTCTCGATGTCCGCGACCGGAACGCGATCCGAAAACCTCGCCAGCGTGTGGCTGCTCTACCACCTCGTGGACCGGCTCGACGACACTCAGTTGATGCGACTGGCCGAGCAGGTCGATCTCACGCCGCGGCCTGCCGAGACCGCGGCCGACTATGCCGTGCGCATGCGTGACGAAGCGGTGATCCGCTCGTCGCTGGAGCGCTTCGAGGAGCTCGCCTTCACCCGTGCGCGTGCCGACGTGGTCTCGCAGCTGGGAACCTCGCGCCATCCGGAGGACGCCCTCGCCGTTCGTTCCCTGATGTACGGATTCGGGGCCTCAGCCGAAGAAGCGCGGGTGGCCCGCACCGCTTCGAGCGCGGAACAGGGGGCACGGCGCGTGGCCCTCGAAAACACGCTCCTCTCCCTCGAAGAACGCGCTGCCGCCTGCCTCGCTGGCCCCGTGCGCGACGTAACTTGGGACCCGCTTTCGCAGGCGCTGGCCTGTGGACGACCCCCCGCAGGC
>CAMBIK010000045.1 GCA_945867435.1 Klebsiella pneumoniae | reverse complement strand
GCCTCGATCGCGCCGCGCGGCTGTTTCAGGTGGGCACGGCCTCGCTCAAGCGCTGGCGCCGACGAGCGATGGGAGGTGACCGCCGCGGGGGCGCGGCGACGGCTGCCAGGTTGGAGGCGGCGATCAACGAAAAGCCGGACCGAATACTTCGGGAGTTGGCAACATGGTTTTTGGACACGGCAGGTCGAGTGATTTCCATCTCTGGCCTTTGCCGGAATCTCCGCGTTGCGCGGCTACCGCCTGCGGAGCAAGGTGACGCTTGCGGCCGAGCGAGGCTCGGAGCGCTGGGGGGATCGACTCATCCAAGCTGGTCTTCCTTGACGAGTCTGGGTGTCAGATTGGGATGCAACGACCGAACGCTTGGCGACGGGCGGGCACCACAGTGCTCAGTCGGAGCGTGCGAAACCGCGCCACGGTCACGACGATTCTCGGCGCAATGTCCGAGCGCGGCCTCATCGCGGTGATGTACGGCGAAGGAGCGACCACCGGGGAGGTTTTCCTCAGCTATGTCGCCACTGTTCTCGTTCCCGAACTCCGCCTCGGCGACGTCGTTGTGATGGGCAACCTTGGCGCCCACAAAACCGTTGCCGTCGCCGACGCGATCAAGGCCGCCGGGGCCTCGATTCTCTTGCTCCCGCCGTACTCCCCCGAGCTGAACCCCATCGAGCACACGTGGTCGAAGCTGAAGACGATCGTGCGCCGCCTCGCGCCGCAGTCGCTCCGCCGAGAGTGGCTCCTGGATCAGGATCTGAATTGCCCCTCAAAGGCCAGTATCTTCTCGATGCCCCAGCCCTTCGGGTCCAGCCAGAAAGTTCGATAACCATTCGGCCATCCCGACCAACCTTTGTGAAGGCCCGAGTCAGCTCAAACTACCTGGGTTATTCCTCACTTTTCGGGTTCGTCGCGGTTCGAATCCGTTCGCGGCTCAGGCAGCCGAATGCGGACTCGATCAGCTTCAACGGTGAGAATCGCTCGCGCCCGCAGATCACGCTCATCCGCGGCCAGAATCTGGACCGCTGTCGGCCCCTGCTCCCTCGCGCGGACCCGGACGAGGCGCACGATGCCCGCGTGCGGCGCACCCTTGAGGATCGCGAACTCGCCGAAGTCCTTGTCCAGTGTGAACAAGACCCGACCCTCCCGATCGGCAAACGCCAGAATCTCGGTATCCCCCGGGTCCGGTTCCCAGGCTCCGGCCCAAAGCGCGTCGTGACCGGCCGCGGAGATCGCCTCCAACGCGCCGCCCCACACGCAGGAGTCGAGGAGAACCTTCATACGGCGGAGGAGACGAACCGGGGAGCGACGCGCTCATGCGCAACGAGGCAGCGGGCGTACTCCACGCATGCGAGCACGTCGTCCCGCTCCATCCACGGGTAGCCCTCGACGATGGTCTGGACGTCGTCGCCCGCGGAGAGCATGCCGAGCACATGCTCCACGGCAAGCCTGTGACCGCGGATGATCGGCTTGCCGCCGAAGATGGCCGGGTTGACAGTGATTCGGTCGAGGAGGTCTGGTATGGGAGGCTCCTGTGACAGTGTAGTCGCGGACAGCGGCCGGCGCACCCACTCACCGAGTCGTCCACGCCTCGCCCGAGCTGCTCGGTCCCATCCCACCGATTACCCCCGCAGGCTCCGTCGTCGAACGTTCTGAGCCACAGCCAGTAGAGAGACTGTTTCCGGGAGGTTTATCGCCCCTGGTGGCCGTTCGGCGGCGGCGGTTGAAGGAGCCAGAGGCGACATATCGCCTCGTGACCGGGCTCGCCTTCTTGGCGTTGGGCGCCGACGCGCTGACGACCTCTGCAACCACCCTCCTGGCTAAGGCTCATCTGGGGGACGCTGGCACGCTGGGCACCTCGCGCTGCTGACTCCTGCACCGGGCGGCGCTCCGGGGACGTGCCGCGCGCCTCGGCGCGTGCCTCGCGGTGGGCCTCCCAGTTCGCGACCCCGAGAAACCCCGCGAGCCCGAGCACGAGCGCGAGCTTCCGGGCGAACCAGCTCCTCTACGCGGGGGTTCTCGCCGGCAACGCACGCTGGCGAACAGAAGTCGTGCCCAAGCGGCCGACCTCCACCGACGCGCAGCGCGAGGCCCGGGCGTCGCTGCGGCTGGTGAAGCGCGACGATGCGCCGCTCGCCTGGGCTGAACTTCTAAAGAGGGTATTCGCCGTAGACGGCTGGCTTTGGTCGGGCGCGACCCCGGCCAACTGCGGCAAACGAATGCACCTGCGGACGGTGGTGGAGGGCTCCCCGGCGGCGTTGACGATCACGTCGAGCCTGCTCCGCTCAACCGGGCCGCCCCGACGCCCGGGCGGCGGCGATGACCGGACACGGCTGCCCCCGCGGCAGCCTGCAGGCGTCGCAGAGCAAACGGCGCGAGCGCTGCGAGCGTACCGCCCGACAAGGCCGGTAGTTTGCGCAGCCCGACCGCCGGAGCCCGCAGCAAAGGCGGGCGTGAGGCGGGGTTTACGCGGGAGCGTAGACGGGGCCGGCGGGCGGAGCTGCGCGCCCAGCTCGCTTTTCCCCTCTGAACGGCGCATTTTTGCCCCGTCTCGCCCTTGCGGCGCAAGGCCGAACCGGGTGCAGGCTCTCCGCGTGTGCCTCAGGCCATGCCGTTCAAATTTCCTATTCTCCGTCGACACCGCGAGCGTGCCCAAGGTCTGGGCGACCAGCATCCGGCTGCCTTCTAGACCGGTCAGCAACGGCGCGATCGCGCTACGGGTGAACGGCGGGAGCGCCGCAGCGACCGCGGCTGGGCCTAGCGAAGGAGGTGGGGTTGATGTGTGCGTTTGGGGCAGGCCTTCAACTCCACGGATGGATTGACACGGGTGGCGACCGAACTTACCGAAACTTGAATTCTGGATTTGGATGAAAACATTTACGTTCAAGAGCATCGTCGTCGGCTTTCGAATCGCGCTCGCCTTGAGTTGGGTGGTGGTCATCGCTTGGATGTTTGTTTATGGGATGCCGCTCAGCGGCTTGGTTGGCCTGACGGGGATCTGGGCGCTGTGGCCCAGCGCCGGGCCTGCTTCTTGGCTGCGTCGGGGGCTCGTGTTCGGGGTCGCCGCGTTGTTGCCGCTCAGCGTAGGCCTTGTCGGGCTGCCAGAATACGCCGCGACCACTAACGAACTGCATTGTCGGACCTTAGGTTTTATGGGAAACCGCGCCCCGCAGGACTGTGACGCTGCGGCGGTCGCCCGCGGCGTCAGCATCGCTAAGGCGAACGGTCCGCTTTTTTCCGCGCGGGAGCGGTTGGGCGTACACGGGTTCAACCACTTGCTCGCGCTTGGCGGCATAGCGGTGTTTTTGCCCGAGGTAGCGGGCGAGACCGTGGCGATGTCTTGGGTCGCCAACCCGTTGCCCTCCGGCGCGACCCTCGCTCAACGCCGTCAGCAGTGCCGCGTGGACCAAGGCAACGGCGGGTTTGTCGCGGCGCCGGTCGCGGTGGACAGCGCGCTGCTGATGCGCTCTGCCCAGGTGCGTAGGGCGATCGCCGTCGCGCTGCCGAAGTTGGGGTCCGACGCGGGCAGTAAGCTCGACATGGGCGAAATCCACTTCGTTCACGGCAGCAACGACAACGAAGCCTACGGTCGGGCGTTCCTCGAAGACAGCCTGCGCGTGGCGCTCGCGCTCGAGGTGGGTGACAGCCGCATCGTGCTTCACCGTCGCGCCGATGGCGACGTAGACGGTGTTTGGACCGGTACAATCCAGTATCCGGGCATCGACATCGCTTTTATGTTCCCGTGGCCGACGATCTGGGGTTGGCGCCAAGTTCGCGTCAGCGAGACGGTGTTTTGCGGGATGCAAGCCGAGGGGGCGATGAACCCCTTTGTGCTCACGTACAACTGGACGTTTTCGCCTTCGGATGTCTCCGGCTGACCGGCGACGACCGGTCGGGTCTCGCCCGGTCCGACCTCGCTACAACATCCAGCTCAACATCACCGCCGCCTGCACCGGCTCGCGGTTGGCGGCTTGGGGAACAACGCGGCTCTTGGGGCTGTCCAGCACGCTGTCGGTGACGATGACGTTGCGGCGTACCGGCAAGCAATGTAGGAACGCATTGGATTTTTCCATGCGACGGTCGTCGACGGTCCAGTGTCCAAGCTTGACGACGCGCTCGCTGTGGGTGGCGTGGTCGTCCCCGCCCCAGCCCTTGGCGTAGACGGCGATTGCGCCTTCGGCGGCCGCGTTGGGATCGCGGGTCATCGTCACTTTCGCGCCGGTGTCGCGGCAGAAGCTGGCGGCCCGCTCCATCTCGTTGCTGTCGAGATCAAAGCCTTCGGGGCACGCCACGTGCAAGTCGGCGCCGCCGAGGATCGCGGCGCGAACGACGGAGAGCGGCACGGCTTGGGGGAGCGGCTTGGGGTGCGGCGCCCAGGTCAGGCACAACGAATGCACCTGCGGACGGTCGTCGAGGGCTCCCCGGCGGCGTTGACGATCACGACGAGCCTGCTCCGCTCAACCGGGCCGCCCCGACGCCCGGGCGGCGGCGATGCCCGGACACGGCTGCCCCCACGGCAGCCTGCAGGCGTCGCAGAGCAAACGGCGCGAGCGCTGCGAGCGTACCGGCCGACAAGGCCGGTAGTTTGCGCAGCCCGACCACCGGAGCCCGCCGCAAAGGCGGGCGTGAGGCGGGGTTTACGCGGGAGCGCAGACGGGGCCGGCGGGCGGAGCTGCGCGCCCAGCTCGCTTTTCCCGTCTGAACGTCGCATTTTTGCCCCGTCTCACCCTTGCGGCGCAAGGCCGAACCGGGTGCAGGCTCTCCGCGTGTGCCTCAGGCTATGCCGTTCAAATTTCCTATGCTCGGCCCGCGCGGCCACGACGACCGGGGGGTTCACGCGGGGGCGTGAACGGGGCCGGGGGCGTGAACGGGGCCGGGGGCGTGAACGGGGCCGGGGGCGGAGCCGCAGGCCACCCCCACTTTTTCCCTCCGATCGGCGCCTTTTTGGCGCGCCGCCTGCTTGCTTGCCGGGCGACCCGAAGCGGGTGTACCCTCGCGGGGTGTGCTTGCCGCCATGCCGTTCATCTGCCTTATCCTCCCGGCGGGGGAGGCGAACGCCAGATGGGTGTGGTAGGCGCAGCCGGCTGGAGATCTCGGCATGAAAACACAACCTTTCCATCGCCCCCGTGCGTGGTTGGCCGGGTGTCTGCTCGTAGCAACGGCGTGCCCCGGCGGGCCGGACGAATCGGCGCCACCTGGGCAGTCGGTGGGCGCGGTCGAGACTGGGGGCGACACCGGCACGGCGGCGACGACCGCGGTTTCCGGCTCTACCCTCTGCGCGGGCGGTAGCATCTCAACCGACGGCGCTCATTCGCTCATCCTGTGCGTCGGCCCGGCGGACGTCGGGGCCGGCGGTCGCGCCACGGACGGCGCCTACACCCTCGAGTCTGGCGCGCTGCAGCGCATCTCCCCCTGACCCTTCCCATCGGAGGCTCCGTGCACCTACTTCCCCTGCTTCTCGTCGGCTTCGTATCGCCGGCCTTTGCTGTGCCCGCCCACCTCACCACTCAGGGCCGGCTGCTCGACTCTGAGGGTGTGCCTGTCTCCACGACCATGGAGGTGACCTTTCGACTCATCGATGCCGAGGAAGGCGGGGGGTCGCTCTGGTCGGAGGTGCAGGCCGTCACCTTCACGCAAGGCTTCTACACGGTGATGCTCGGGGCCAACGAGGCCGAGAATGTGCTGTCGGATGAGGTGCTCGATCAGGCCCCCCTGTGGCTGGAAGTGCAGGTGGAGGGGCAGCCCGCGATGTACCCGCGCACCAGCGTTGCGAGCGTGCCGTATGCGCGCGTGGCGGGAGTTGCCGAGTCGGTTGCCGGGGGGGCGGTGGACGCGTCGAGCGTGTCGGTGGGCGGGGTGGAGGTCGTGGACGAGTCGGGAGCATGGGTCGGCGCGCCGCAGGCCGTCGGGTGGTCGGACCTTAGCGGCATCCCCGACGACTTCGCGGATCAGGTGGACGACGACGTACTCGCAGGGGTGTCCTGCTCGGACGGCTCCGCGCTCGTATACGACACGGCGGCGGGCTGGGGATGCGGCGACGACTTCGCTGCGTCGTTGGATGAGACCGCAGCCGTCGTGGCTGCGGCCGAGACCGCGATCGCGGCCGTCGAGGGCGATCTGGCCGCGCTCGAGCTCACCTGTGACGCCTTGGACGATCGCCTCGGCGCGCTCGAGTCGACGGCCGACTCCGACACGCTCGGGGCCCTCGCCTGCGCCGACGGCGAGGTGGCGAAGTGGGACGAAGGCTCTGCGGCTTGGATGTGCGCAGCCGACGACGACTCCCCCCTCACGGAGGCGGAGGTGGAGGCGATCGTCGCCGACGATGGGTACGCCACGGCGGCGGAGGTCGAAGCGCTCGACTCGGGGCTGGCAACGCTGGAGGCTTCCCTGTCGGCGTTGGGTGTTTGGGTCGTGGCGGAGTTCGCTGCACTCTCCACCGACCTGGCCGCGGTGGAGTCCGACGTGGCGGCGCTCGCTGCCCGCGCGTTCTCCGGCAGCTTTCTCGACCTCGCCGACGTGCCGATCGGCCTCGATGACGGCGACGACGATGCGCTGGCGCAGCTCTCGTGCACCGATGGTGAGCTGGCGAAGTGGGACGAGGGCTCCTCGGCTTGGACCTGTGCGGCCGACAACGACACCCCCCTCACGGAGGCGGAGGTGGAAGCGATGGTCGCCGACGACGGCTACGCCACTGCGGCGGCGCTGGCTGGCGTCGATCTGCGGCTCTCCGCTGCGGAGAGCGACCTCGTGGACAGTCAGGTGGCCGATGTCGCCCACGACGCCGCTCTCGCCGCGCTGGACTCGGGTCTGGCATCGCTGGAGTCCTCCCTGTCGGCGTTGGATGCTTGGGTCGTGGCGGCGCTCGCTTCTCTGTCCACCGACCTGACCGCTCTCTCCACGCGCATGACCGCTCTCACCTCACGCCTCGCTGGGGTGGAGTCCGACGTGGCGGCGCTCGCTGCCAGCGTGTTCTCCGGCAGCTTTCTCGACCTCGCCGACGTGCCGATCGGCCTCGACGACGGCGACGACGATTCGCTGGCGCAGCTTTCCTGCGGCGATGGTGAGCTGGCGAAGTGGGACGACGCTGCGACCGAGTGGGCGTGCGCCACGGATGAGGGCCTGTCCGCCGCGGCCGTGACGAGCCTGCTCACCTCCACGCCCGTTGACCTTGCAGCGGGCTCCACGATGGACGGCGAGGACATCGGAGGGGTGCCCTCGGGGGCCATCGTGATGTGGTCGGGCACCGTCGCAACGATCCCCTCCGACTGGGTTCTCTGCGATGGGAGCAGCGGCACCCCCGACCTGACGGACCGCTTCGTGATGGGGGCCGGCGACAGCTACAGCCCGGGTGCCACGGGCGGCTCTTCCAGTGCTTCGGTCTCCGCCACTACGGGCTCGGCGATGCCTGGCAATACGGGCTGCGGCTTAATATGGATGGGGTTCTGCACGTCGACCACCGTGGTTACCGCGGTCTCTGGCTCCTCTGCGCTTCCCCCCTACTACGCGCTCGCCTTCATCATGAAGCTGTAGCGGTGCGGACGCGGCTCGCGCCGCAGGGCCCGCATGACGGACCGCCCGCGTGCACGTATGATTGTGGAGTCAAGGATACGTGTATGACCGCCAAACTCACGCTCACCGTCGACCCTCGCGTGATCGCGGGCGCGAAGCGCTACGCCGCCGACGCAGGCACTTCGGTGTCACGGCTCGTCGAGGACTACCTCGCCGCCATCGTCGCACAGCCGACGCCGGCGGTCGGCTCGCCGGTCTTGGAGCGGCTTCGGGGTTCACTGCGGGGCGCCGATGTGGAGGACTTCAGACGGCATCAGGTCGAGAAGTACGGGTGAAGAGAAGGATTCTCGTTGACCTGAACGTGGTGCTCGACGTGCTTCTGGACCGCGCCTCGCCAATCGCCAGGCCCCGTCGCCACCCCGGTGACACCCGAGGGCAAGTCGGCTATCCTGCGCCTTCGAAGGTGCCCGGATGTCCCTCATTTTGATGCTCGCCGCCTGTGGGACAGACGTGTCGGTCCAGCACTACAACGAGCCGCCCGTGGCCTCGATCCAATCGCCGCCCAACGGCAGCAACCGGAAAGAGGGCGAAGTCATCGAGTTCATCGGCACGGTCAACGACGACCAAACGCCGAGCAACGAGCTGTTCGTGCAGTGGTCCAGCGACATCGACGACGTGCTCACCAACGAAGACCTGTGTTCGGTGAGCGGCGCCTGCACCTTCGCCACCGGCCAGCTCACGCCCGGCAACCACACCATCACGCTCGCGGCCACGGATGCCAACGGGGAAGTGGCGGAAGGCAGCATTCAGCTCACCGTCGAAGAGGTGCCGACCGCGCCGAGCATCACGATGGTGCACCCGGCGCAGGGGGAAGTCGGCACCGAAGAGGAAGACTTCACCTTCATGGTCCAGGTCTCCGACGAACAGGACGAACCGGGCGCGATGTACGTTTCCTTCGCCTACGAGGGCGAAGCCGGTCTGAGCGAGTTCTGCACGCCCCCGGCCGATGCCACCGGGATCGCCGCCTGTGAAGAGGCCCTTCCCGGAGGCACCCAGCACCTTCTGTTCACCGTGGTCGACTCCTCCGGCGAATCGGCGACCGCCGAGGCCTATTTTGTGGTCACCCCCCGCAGCCAGATCGATGACGATGGGGATGGGTACACCGAAGTGCTGGGCGATTGCGACGACGCCAACCCCCTGGCCCACCCCGGCGGCACCGAGATCGAAGACGGCGCCGACAACGATTGCGACGGCAAGATCGACGAGGGCACCCGCGCCTGGGACGACGATGGAGATGGCTATTCCGAGAACGACGGCGATTGCGATGACACGACCACGGCCATGGGCCCCGACGCCACGGAGTCCTGCAACGGGCTCGACGACGACTGCAACGGCACCGCCGACACCGAAGATTCAACAGGTTGCTCAGACTATTACTACGACTACGATGGCGATGGCTACGGCAGCTCCACCGTGGCCGCCAAGTGCCTGTGTACCGACGACGGCTACTACCGCTCGGGCTACGACAACGATTGTTACGACTACAACTCCGGCGCCAGCCCCGCAGCCAGCTCCTACAGCACCGCCCAACGGGGTGACAGCAGCTGGGACTGGAACTGCGATGGTTCGCAGACCAAGTACTACACCAGCGTGGGCACCTGCTCCGGTGCCATCTGGGTGTGCAGCCTCACGGTCGGCTGGAAAAGCACCGTTCCCGCGTGCGGTGCCACGGCCAACTGGTTGGATGATTGCAGTGGATTCCTCTGCGAAGAAGGCACCACCTCGGTCACTCAGCCCTGCATCTGACCGCAGTCGCCTACGGGTGAACGCCGCCTTCGGTGAGCGAGGTGTTCAGCGAGGCGCCCAACGACTGCGTGCCGACCTGCAGGGTGCCGCAGAGCGACCAGACAATCGCCACGATGGCGATCGAGACCGTCGAGATGGTGAGCATGTATTCAATCGTGGATTGGCCGCAGCGCATCGTCGGAGCGTAGCATGGGATGGGGGGCCATCCTGCCGTATACTGGCACCATGGGCACACCCGTCACGAAGCTTGCGACCTGGCAGGCCGTCTGGGAGGCCGACCAGACCGGAGTCGCCATCGAGGTGCTCAACGGCGTCGTGGTGGAGAAGGCCTCGCCGACCGACGAACATGGGGCAGGTCAGTTCGGCGTGAGCGTAGAGGTTGGAGGCCCGTTTGCGCGGAAGGGGGGCAGCGGTGGCCCCGGCGGGTGGTGGTTACGCACCGAGGTGGACATCGAGTTGAGCGCGCACACTATCGTTCGTACTGACATCTCCGGGTGGCGACGCGAGCGGGTGCCCGAGCTTCCGAAGACGTTGCCGTGCCGCATCCCGCCCGACTGGGTGTGCGAGGTGCTCTCCCCGAGCTTCGATGCGGTGGACCTGTTCGCGGGGCGGTTCTTTGGGGAGGATCCGCCAGAGGAGTAGGGCCCGCTTAGCTTCCGCCGAACAGGACCACCGCGCCGGCATCGGTCCGGTCAGGACCACCGGCTCGTGCCACACCACCCGGTCCACGGTGGACAGGTCCCCGAGGCCAAAGTGTACGTCACGAGGGCGCACGATCTACCCCTTCGCAAACCGGTACTTCGCTTCCCCATCCAGCGGCGGCAGGCGGTCGCGAGGCAGCAGGCAGCTGCGCACGGCCCACAGCTCGGGGAAAATCCGGTAGGCAAGGGTTTGATCCAGGTACTCCACGCCCGAGCTGCCGCCGGTGCCAACGCGGCGCCCGATGGTGCGTTCCGCCATCCGGGCGTGTCGGAACCGGAAAAGCAGCATTTGTTCCTCCAGTTCCACCACCGTATCGAGGAGCAGCCGGGGCCACGCGAGGAGCGGGAGGTGTCGGTAGCTCTCGATGAACACGAGCGCCGCTCGCGCGCGCCGCTCGACCACCGAGGCGGGCTGAAGGAAGCCACGAACCCCCTCGATGGCCATCTCCACGCGAGCACGAATCTGGACTGCATCGGCGCCGCCCAGCACGGTCACAAGCTGGTCCCCGACATCGCGCTGGTGCTGCTCCACGCGAGACATGTAGGCCGCCAGGAAGCCATCCACGACCTCCGCATCGCCCTCATCGCCAGGCGAACTGCCCATGATCGGCGTGCGACCAAGCCAGTTCACGACCGCCTGCCACAGGCTGGATTCCGCCATCGTGGCATCAAGCCGGTCGGCCACGGCCTTGCCGGCGGGCGAGTGGGTCTGACTGCGGATGTGTTGGATCGGGTCCGTGCCCGCGTACTTGATCCGCCGTTCGGGAGTGAGACCCAGAAGGATTTCGAGTTCGCGAAGCTGAAAGCTCTGGAAGCCGCTGGAAGGCATGAGCTTGTCACGAAAATCGAGGAAGTCCTGGGGAGGGAGCGTTTCCATCACCGCGAACTGGTCCACGCACAGCCGCAGGATGGCGTTCACCCGACCGAGGTGGTGCACCACGAACGGCACATGTTCCTCGGGAACGTGATCCACCGCGAGGTGGTCGCGCGCGAGGCGAAGCTGGGAAAGCATGAGCTTAAACCAAAGCTCGTAGGTCTGGTGAACGACGATGAAGTGCAGCTCGTCGGGCGAAGGCGCGTCGTCAAGCCCGCCCTGGCAGTTCAGCAGTTCGGGGAGGTGGAGGTAGTCCCAGTAGGTCGGAGCGCCCATGGCGAGCGGGCTAACCCCCTCTCCTCTTTCTTGATACGATGTGCCGCATGATCCTCTTCCTCGCCGGCTGCGCGACCACGCCCTGGGGTACCTGGGCGTTCACCCTCAACGTCACCGAGCCCGCGGGCGATGAGTGTACGACCACCGTTACTCACAACTTCACGGGCGCACATGTGCCGGAATCAACGTCGATCGACGACGAGAATTGGTCGACCGAAGATAGCTCGGAATCCAGCCCCGTGCTGTTCTTCGGCCGCATCGAAGAGGTGGGCCAGGGGTCCATGCTCATCGTCGGCACCGAAGCACTGCCGGGCACCTACAACGAAGACGGCAGCTGGACCTTTGCGTGGGAAGGCGCCACCTCGGGCAGCGATTCCCAGTCGCACGCCTCCGGGTACGACTACGGGCACTCGTACGAAAAAACCTCGGCGCTACGCATGAAGGGCAGCTTCAACACCGAGACCTTTACCGGCACCTACGCCAACGAAAATACCGATCGCAACAAGTGGGAGGAATCCGATACCTGGTCGGATGAGGCCGCCGCCTACGCCGGCGACAACGGCGATGCGCCCGCCGGCAGCTACCTGGTGCTCACCGATGGCGCAGGCGTGGACTACGCGGCGAACAACTCGCGTGGGGCCTACGACTGCGATGCCGCGGACTGCTCCCTGCAAGTGGAAAACGCCTGCAGCTACAGCTACGAGATCTCCGGCCAGTTGACAGCCTTTGAAGGCAATGAATCGGCGTGGACGGAGGACGCCGGTCAGCCGACGGGGCTCTAAGTGCTGCTCCTGGCCGCTGTGGCGTGGGCCGGAGGCTTCACGTTGGTCGATTCGGGCGTGCGCGCACAGGGACGGGCCGGCGCGTTCGTGGCCGGCGCCGACGACATCAGCGCCCAGTTGTACAACCCCGCGGCCCTGGCCAACGTGCGGGGAACGGCCCTGAAGCTCGACTTGTGGGCGGCTCAGCAGACCTCCACCTTTGACCGGGAGGACCTCCTCGGCACCAACCCGTTCGCCTCGGTGGAGAGCGCCGCGCCTCCGGTTCTGGAGCCCGCTGGCGGCATTGTGGGGCACCTAGGCGGGCTTCACCCCGCCCTCGCAGAAACGACCCTGGCGTTCGGCGTGATGGTGCCTACGGGGGTCGACTACGCCTGGCCAGAGAGTGGCGCGCAGCGGTACGCGCTCATCTCGTCGCAGATCCGACAGGTGCTCGTCGGTCCGAGCGTGGCGCAGCAGCTTGCTCCCTGGCTGGTCGTGGGGGCCGGCGTTCAGTTCACGATGCTGAAGGTGAACGAGTCTCTGGTCGCCACGCTGTGCAACGCGGAGGAACCCGACGCGTGCGGCAGCGACAACCCGATGGACGATGTGCGCCTGGACCTCGATGCGCTCGAGGCCACCGCGTTCACGGGAAACGTGGGCATCCTGCTAAGGCCGGCACGCGGCATCCTGGTCGGCGCTTCGGTGCAGCCCGCCATCCACTTCGAAGCCTCGGGAACCGCCACCAGCACGCTGAACGAAGAGAACACCACGGTGCTGCCGTTCCTCACGGGCGCAGCCTTCTCCGACCCCGACGCCACCGCGATCGTAGACCTACCCTGGACCGCCCGCCTCGGGGTGCAGGTGACCCCCCACGAGCGCGTGCGCATCGAGGTGGCGGGCACCTGGACCGGCTGGAGCGCCACCGAGTCCCTTCGCATCACCGACCTGGATCTGGAGTTGACGACCCCGGAGTCCGGGCCACTGCGAGGCGAATCCATCGTGATCGACGACGACATGGAGCTTGCGACGGGCTTTGTGGACAGCGGAAGCCTGCGCCTGGGCGGGGAGTGGGATGCGCGACCCTTCCTGACCGTTCGCGCCGGCATCTACGGCGAATCGGGGGCGACCCCGGACGCAACCGCGAACGCCAGCGTCGTCGATGCCGACAAGGCGGGGGGGGCCTTGGGCGCGACGTTGCGCCTCGGCGCGCACCTCGTCGTGGATGTGAGCGGCATGTTCACGGCCTTCGCCGACCGTGAGGTGTCCAACTCCGGTTACGCGCAGCCCGCCCTCCATGTCGACTACCACGACAGCTTCGCCACCACGCTCGAGACCGGGCGCATCGTCGGCAACGGGCGAACCACCTCTTCCGCCTGGGTCGCCGGCCTCGGCGTCGGTTGGACCTTCGGGGCGCACGATGGGGGCTGAGCCAAGCGCGCTGGGGGAAATCGCGCTCCTGTGGCGCTCCCGGCGGCTGTTCTGGGCCTTGACCGCCAACGACCTGAAGGTGCGCTACCTCGGAAGCTCGATCGGGTTCTTCTGGGCCGTGGTGAACCCGATCATCGAGCTCGCCACCTACACCTTCGTCTTTTATGTGCTGCTCGATGTGCGCTTCAACGTGGGGCAGACCACGGGCCAGTATGTGCTCCGCATCTTCTGCGGGATGGTGGCCTGGAACAGCTTCGCCGATGGCCTGGTCCGCGCGACCAGCGCCCTGACCACCCACGCCCACCTGCTGCGGAAAGTAAACTTTCCGGCGATCGTGCTTCCTGCCCAAATGGTCGCCTCGGCCGTCATCAACCAGGTCTTTCGGACGGCGGTGCTGCTGCTCGCGTGCATCTTGATGGGGGATGGCCTCACCTGGCATGTTTTGCTGCTTCCCCTGTTCATGGTGGCGCAGGCGTGCTTCTGTCTGGGCGCAGGCCTGTTCCTTTCAGTCGTGCATGTACACTTTCGCGACGTGGGCCACTGGGTGAACGCGGCCTTGTTGATCGGCATGTTCCTGACCCCGGTCGTATACCCAGCGGCGGTGTACCCCAGGAAGTTCGTGATGCTGCTCTATTCCAACCCGATGGCCCAGTACATCGGCATCTCCCAGAACCTGGTCATGGAACACCGGCTTCCCACGGCCTCCACGTCGGTGCTCTACGCCTTTCTAGCAGCCGGACTCGCGCTGGCGGTCGGCGCCAGCGTATTCGCTCACAACCGTCGGCGGTTCGCCGACATGGTGTAGCTCAGGCCTACTTTCTCGCCCGGCTCACTTCGTCGATCTGGGTTTCGAGAGCGTTGATGTCCATGCCCGCTTCCTTCATGCGAATCAGCAGCAGCTTGCTGTCCAGGAGGTAGGACACGATGTTCGGTGTTTGGGGCAGCTTGTCGGTGACAATGGGGACCCCGGCGGCGTGGGTGGCGATCTCGGAGGCGAGCGCCCGCGACTTCGGACTGGCCGACTGCAGCGCATCTTCCGCCTGAGCCTTCCACAGGGTGGGTGCCAGTTGGAGGTGGCGCAAAAGGCGGGTTGCCCCCTGAGGCGCGCCGGACACGGGCACGGGTGAGATGGGCGAAGGTACGTCGTCGCCGCCGCCCTGATCGGCCTCGCCGCCGCCGCCCTGACCGCCCTGGCCCTGACCGCCGGAGCCCGGACTCCCCGCGACCGCTGTCGTGTCCATCATCCCGCCGGTTGATCCCCCCACCGGTCCGTTCTCCAGGCTCCCTTGCGCCCCCGGAGCAGAGCCCGAGGGGGCCGCAGACGCGCCGCCGGCACCGATGTCTCCGCTCGGAGTCTCACCCTTGGCCCCCGCATTGGGCTGGCCCCCCGACGGACCGCCCCCACCCTGGCCACCGACCCCCGTCTGCGACCCTTGATGGCCGCCAGACGACAGGCCGTTGTTGGGCGCGAGGTACACCACGGCGCCGCCCACGAGCACGCCGGAAAGAAACACTGCGATCATCCGGTCTGCGTTCATGAGGGTTGCCGAGTGCGTGGACGTATCTCGCTGCCTCACCCTCGGCAGTCGACGGCGTGCCGCGGAGTGCGGTACGCTGGAGCCATGGTGCTGCTACTCGCTTGTTCCGCCGAGACCCCCATCGATTCTGGGGATGGGACCGCCCTGACCCCGTTCGATGCGCACGAGATCGAGGCCCCTTCCGATGCCGACGACCCCTACCCAGAGCGCTCCGCCTTGGTTTCAGGCAGCTCCGACGACTACGATTGGGCGGTGCTGCGCGGTTGGGTGAAGGTGGCGGCGGTGGATGTGTGGCCGGTGCTGACCGAGCCAGACGTGGGCGTGAACCGTCGCGATGTCGCCTCCTGGACCGTGAGCGAGGTGAGCGACGCGGATGCGGACGTGTCCTATGTGGTGACCGAAGTGGTCGAAGACCCGATCACCGTCGACTTCGATCTCACCTGGCGCCACGATCAGGCGGAAGATCCGGCGGGCGGCAGTGTTTCGGTGTGGTCGAAAACGGCGGGCACCGAGTTCATCACCGACATCTCAGGCTCGATCGTCGCCACCGGACACGACGACGTGGTGGACTTCCTCGTGGTTTTCCACCTGGCCACGATCGATAGCGGCCCGGAAGAGGCGGAAGCGTTCGTCACTGACTTCTACGCTTCGGTCCTCGCGGTAGCCCACGGCGAGGCGCTGCCCACCTATCCGTAGGTGCCGGGGCGATCTACTGCTTCTGGGAGCTCCAGATGGGGGGGGGCTGGATGCTATTCGTTCCCCAAGTCCCTGGCGCGATACCTGCGCTCCCATGACCCCCATCCCCAAAGACATGGCCGACGGCCCGGGGCGCACCGAGCAGTTCGTCGCGGATCTTCGCTCCCTCGCCAACTCCCCGCGAGAGCTGTGGATCGTCTACCTGATGAAGTTTTTGGAGAGCGTGGGCTACTTCACGATGTACTCCATGATCCCCATCTTCCTCTCTTCCGACCATGGCTTGTCGGATGCGGAGGCGGGGGGCGTGACGGGAGCGTGGGCCACGGCGATCTCGTTGGTGGTGTTCATCGCAGGCTTTGTGGCCGACGCCATGGGGGTCAAGCGGGCGCTGTTCTGGGCGGCGCTCTCCACCGCCGTGGGCCGCACGCTCATGGCGTTCGCCCCAGGCCTTCACGGCGTGTACGCGGCGCTCGCGCTCGGCGTGTGGGGCATCGGCTGCATGAAACCCACGATGAACGCGGCGGTGCGCTCGTACACCTCCACCGCCACCGTCGCGTTTGCCTTTTCCTTGTACTACGTCGTGATGAACGTCGGTTCGGTCACGCAAGGGCCGATTATTACCGAGTTCCGGATCTGGTTCAAGGAAGGCGTCGTCGTCGGCGGGCACTCGTTCTCCGCCGCCCAGGCGATCTTCCTGGTGGGCGGGGTGTGCTCCACTGTGAATGTGTGCCTGGCGCTTTTGCTCCGCGACCAACCCCCAGGTGCCGCCGCACCCCCCGCGGTGGCGGGCACGCGCAACCCCTTCATGATCGCACGCGAGGTGCTGCGAGAGCGCACCTTCTGGACGTTTTTGGCGTTCATCTCTCTGCTCACGATGGTGCGGCTGATCTTCCAGCACGCCCACCTCACCTGGCCGAAGTACACGATGCGGGCGTTCGGCGAAGACTTCGCCTGGGCCTGGTACTGGTCGATCAACCCACTGATGGTGATCTTTTTGACGCCGTTCGCTACCGCGCTCACGCGGAAGATGAAGCCCTACCCGGTGATCGTGTTCGGCTCGGTGATCTCGTCGCTTTCGGTGTTTGCGATGGCGTTCTCGACGACAATCGGGGCCAGCGTCGTGTTCATCGTAATCCTCTCCCTCGGCGAGATCCTCTGGTCACCACGGCTGTACGAGTACACCGCCACCATTGCCCCCCGAGGCCGCGAATCCTCCTACATGGGCTTGTCGGAAGTGCCGATGTTCCTGGCCAAGCCGGTTGCAGGCGTGCTTTCGGGGTTGATGCTGACCAGGTACATGCCCGAGACCGGGGCGCGGGACCCACAGATCATGTGGCTGATCATCGGCGCAGTCACGCTCGCCGCTCCAGTAGCGATGCTCTTCACGCGACGCTGGCTCGAAGCGCCGGACCGCATCGGCTGAGCGCAAACCCGTGCTACCCTGTTGCCCACTTGGAGGCCGCATGTTCAGATTCCTCGCGCTCTTGTCGCTCACCGGCTGCGAACTCTTCTCCTTAGGTGGGCAACCCGACGACACCGCCAATCCGGCCGACGACACGGGCACGCAAGACGACACCGACACGGGGGAGGGCATCCACCCCGACGCACCCGTGATCTCCGAAATCACCAGCATCGATTGCTATGACAACGTGGATGCCGAGCCCACCTGGATCGTGGAGGCCAGGGTCACCGACCCGCAAGGCGACGACAACATCTCCGTGATGGGCGGCCACGCGGTCATCGTCGTGGGCGGGATCGACGGCACCCACCGCCCCGCCGTTTTCGCGGCAGGACTGCTCTCCACGAGCTGGACCTCCACCGCGGAAGAAGAGCCGTGCACGATCGTCGCCAAGATGCGGGTCGTGGCCGTAGACGACGAGGGCCACGAAAGTGAGGGCGCCGAGGTCGATCTGCCGTTTGAATAGCGGTTGAGCGGCGCGGCCCAAAGGCCCGCCGCCTACTTCCCCCCGCCCACGTCCGCCGGAACGTCTAGCCGGCGGGCATCACGAGGAATATCCTCCACTTTCAGCACGCGGAACTCCACGCGGCGGTTCACGGCCTCCGCATCGGGCTCCGTGACGGGCACGAGCGGCCGCCCCTCCCCGAATCCCTTGCTGAGCATGCGGCTGCGCGGCACGCCGTGATCGCCCATCCAAGCCATGACGGAGAAGGCGCGGGCATCCGAAAGCCGCAGGTTGAACGCTTCGGAGCCGTTGGAATTGGTGTGGCCTTCGACCAGGAAGTACGGGATCTCGGGGTGCTGTTCCACCACGCCGAGCACGGCTTCGAGCACGGGCGTGGCGCTCGGCATCAGCTCGGAGCGACCCTCGGCGAAGAAAATCGCCTCGGTGATCACGATGCGGTCCCCTGCGAACTCCGCCACTTTCGGGCAGCCATCGGAGTAGCGGGGGTCCTGTTCGGGATGGATCGCCTCGCGGGGACACACATCGCGCTCGAAGGGAACCCCGTCGGTGTCGCCATCGAACTCGGGGCATCCATCCCCATCATCAAAGCCATCGAAGGTCTCGGCCATGTCGTCGCACTTGTCGTGGATATCGACCAGACCATCGCCATCGGTGTCCAGGTTGGGATCGATGGTCGGGGGAGGCGGAGGCGGCGGCGGCTCGGTGTAGGTCCAACCGACCGTGACGAACGCACGATACTTCGCCGCTCCCACGCCGTCGTTGATCCCCGCGGCCCCCCCGAGCGCCGCCCAAGCGCCGGCAGGAAGCCGATAGCGCCCGCTCAACGTGGCCTCGAGGGGCAGCGAGGCGATGCCGAGGTCGGATTGAGAGGTGAACTCCAGGGCCGCGCTCGCGGCGTCGGTGATGCGATAGTGCCCCCCCAGCGCAATCATCGGACCGCTGCCGGAGAGCACGTTGCGCTCATCCTCTGGAAAGCCGCCCTGAATGCCAAGCATAGCGATCAGGCCCACGTTTCCGATCGCCATCTCGGCGACCGCCGCGACACTCACGCTCGGGCCGAGATTGCCGACGTGATGGGTCTCATCTCCGGTGGGCAGCCAGAGATTGCTCTGGACCGCGATCGCGGGGGCCCACCCCTTCGCGGCCACCGCCGGCACCACGACACCGACGCGGGCATCGCCCGTGGTGGAAAAGCTGCCGGTCTGGTCGACCCCGAAGGCGTGAAACGGCAGCGCCGCATCCACGCGGAGCCCACCAAAACTGTACCCGCCCCCGAGCACCACGGTGCCGAGCGAGGCCAGCACCGATTCTCGCCCCCAGGGAAAGCTCTCGGCAAGGGGAGTATCGGCGTAGTCAAAGCCGACCAACGCATCCCAGCTGCCCGAACGACCGGCGTGCGCGCTGCCGATGCGGGTGAACGTAAAGGGATCCCCGGACGTGCCGAGGAGCTCAAAACCGTGGGCATCCAACGCAACGGCGGTACCGATCAGCAGCAGCATCAGGCCGACCTGCGGCGATGGCGTCGGAAGCCCGCGAGGAGCAGCCCAGGCAGCAGGACACCCGCCGCATCCGTTGCGCAGCCGCCGCCAACCAGATCGCCCTGGTAGTCGGCCCAATCGCCGACGCCGTCGTAATCGAGATCGACAACTCCCTCGAGCTTGTCGGGGAATCCGTCGCCATCGCTGTCCACATCGTGGGCGTTCACCAGGCCATCGCCGTCGATGTCGGTGTCGGGAACGTCATCGCCGTCGACGTCGGTCCGCATCTCCGTACGGCTGGCGATGCCATCGGCGTCGTCGTCGGTGTCGATGCAATCGGGAAGGTGGTCGCCATCGCGGTCGGGGCCCTCGGTGAACTCCCAGCCGTCGAGCATCGTGTCGCCGTCGGTGTCGGGGTCTTCCGGGTCGCTGCCGAGCAGCCATTCCTGCAGGTCGATCAGGCCATCGCCATCGCGGTCGTCGGTCTCAGAGTAGCCATCGCAATCGTTGTCCACGCCGTCCAACCTTTCCACGGCGCCGGGGTGGGTCGCGGGGTTTTCGTCGTCGCAATCCTCGGCGAGAAGCCAGCCATCGTCGTCCTGATCGTCGTCCCGGCCGTCGCAGTCCTGATCGATGCCGTCGTACCAGACCTCGATGGCGTCGGGGTTGATGGCGGCATCGAAGTCGGCGCAGTCGCCACCACCATAGAGGAGGTCGTCGAAACCATCGCCATCGCGATCCCACTCGGAGTAGCCGTCGCAATCGGTGTCAAAGCCGTCGTTCGGGTCTTCGGCGGCGCCTGGGTACACGGAAGGCTGGGCGTCGTTGCAGTCGGAACCACCCGCCTGTTCCGAGACCCAGCCATCTCCATCCACGTCGACCAGGTCGGTGCCATCGCAGTCCTGGTCGATCGTGTCGTAGGGAATCTCGGTGTTGCCGGGGTGTCGCGCGGCATTGTAGTCGTCGCAATCGCTGCCGCCGAAGTCCTGGCTGATGAAGCCATCCTTGTCGCGGTCGTAGTCGTTCCGGCCGTCGCAGTCAGAATCGATGCCGTCGTACCAGACTTCGATGGCACTGCCGTGAACGGCGCTGTCGAGGTCGTCGCAGTCATCGCCGCCGCCCTCGAAGGCGGAATCGTGACGATCGCCGTCCTGGTCGTAGTCGCTGCCGCCGGAGCAATCTTCATCAACGCCGTCGTACCAGACCTCTGTCGCGGAGGGGTTTACCGTGGCGTCGGCGTCGTCGCAGTCGTCACCGCCGGCCACCGCCGCGGCCACGCCGTCGCCATCGACATCGCTTTCATCGGCGCCCGAGCAGTCCTGGTCCACGCCGTCGTAGGGTATTTCGGTCGCCGAACGGTTCACGGAGGCATCGCTGTCGTCGCAGTCTACGTTGTCGTAGGCACCATCTCCATCGCCATCCAGCACGTCGGCATCGGGCCCGCCGAAGGCGCCGATGTCGGAACGGGTGCCGTCCACGTCGAAGAGGGCGGGCGAGCCGGCGTCGATCGCGGGGCTCAACACCCCGAGGAAGAGGCTGTCGTTGGTCTCGTCGGCATCGGCCGAGTAGGCATCGAGCTCGGGGTCCACGCTGACGTTTCCGCTGACGCCAGTCGGGTCGGTCCAGCCCGACCAGTCCCCGCCCGAGTTGTCCCAGGCGAGGTTGTAGTAGCGGTCGGTGGTCGCGGCCGTGCCATAGGTGCCCCCGCCATCGGCCGCGCTCAGCAGGATGTTGTTGACGAGAGAAACCGCAGCCGCGGTGTAGAGGTGGCCGCCATCCCGCCCCCCGTCGTTCCCGGCGAAGGTGTTGTTCACCACCTCGATCTCCACGCTGCCGCTCAGCCAGACACCGCCCCCATCCTGGCTGGCCACGTTGTCCGTCACACGCAGGTTGCTGAGGATGGCCGATCCGCTGACCTCGCTGAGCGAGATCGCACCCCCCGTTTTCGCCGAGTTTCCATGCAAGTACGAGCGGTTCAACGAAACGGTCGCCACCGCGCTGGTCGCGATCGCCCCCCCGTCCACATCGGCCGTGTTGCGGAAAAAGGTGCCTTCCCTGGCCTCCAACGACGAGGCGGAGGACCACACGGCCCCCCCCGAATCGTTGGCGCGGTTGTCGGTGAAACGAGAGGATTCCAAGCTGGTGTCCCCGCCGGTGCCGATGGCACCGCCGCTGCCCAGACGCGCCTCATTGCCATCGAACGTGGCACCCGTCAGCGCGAGTTCAGCCGCGCCCCCGATCG
>CAMBIK010000044.1 GCA_945867435.1 Klebsiella pneumoniae | reverse complement strand
AGTGTGGGGGTGGGGATGGGGTGGGTTACCGCGAACAAGCAAGCCTCGATCGCTGGAATCAGTAGCTCTCGCGGAACGACCCGAGGGTTCATTTCCTCAGTGGCCTCCGTGTCGGCGTCGGTAGGGGGCGCGGTGCTGGGGAAGGCGATGAGGTTCTCGTCGTCGTTCATGGGGATTCTCCGCCGTCGGTTTCTAGAGAGGCGAGCATCGCGTTGAGGCGCGGGTCCTCGTCGGCCACCGCACACGCTTGGAGGGCGATCGCGCCGAGGTGGATGCGCTGTCGGACGTCGATGAGCTGAAAGCGCGAAGCCTCCAAAACCGCCAGAAAACTGAAAAGTCTGGCGCGTCGGAACGGCATGTCCGCCCACAGTTCCGACAGTGTGTGTTCCGCGCCGTCGCTGAGAAATGCGAGGAGTCGGGACACCGTTTCGGCCATCGAATGGGTCTCGAAGGCCACGGTGTGAACCGGTGGCGGCGCGTTCCGGGATTCCAGCAACGAGTAGAAAAGTTTGGCCAGGCCCCAGGTGTCGGTGTTCGGGTCGATCGAGACCTCGTCTGGCGAGACCGCCACCTCCGGGCGGGCGAAGACATCGCGATCCAGGAGTTGACGAGTTCCAAGGTTCTGCGCGGCATCTCGAAAGCGCTCGTACTCGACCAGCCTTCGCTCCAACGCCTGCCGCGGGTCGGCCTCCTCCGGGTCTTCTTCACGCAGGGGCTTGGGAAGGAGTTCGCGCGCCTTCAGCAAGCAAAGCGTGCTGGCCATGGCCAGATATTCGCCAGCGCGGTCTACATCGATCTCATCCAGCTCGTGGAGGTGCTGAAGGTAGGCGGTGCAGATGCGTGCGACCGGGATCTCCCGGAGCGCAACACCTTCTTTCCGGACCAGATACAGGAGAAGGTCGAGCGGACCATCATAAACGCCGATGTGCACCGGCGGTTCGTACCGACGGGCTACAGGTTGGGCGCTTGGCAGCGCAAGCGATGCACGCTCGGCCAGCATCAGGTTCCGTCGGGGGAAGGAGACGAAGCAATCGCGGGGAAGCGATCGGGGGGAAGCCCTTCCTACCGGATTTCGATCGCCTTGACAAGTACCCCACGGTGTTTTAGATGCGCAGCCCGAAAGGAGTGTCCCCTTGGCTCACCACAAGAGCGCCATCAAGCGCATCCGTACCACCGGCGAAGCAAACGAGCGCAACCGCGGGATGCGCACGCGCGTCAAGCATGCCGTCAAGGCCACGCGCGAAGCGCTGGCCACCGGCGATGCCGTGGCCAGCGCCGCCAGCCTCAACGAAACCATGTCGGTGCTCCAGAAGATGGCTCGCAAGGGCATCTTGCACCGCCGCACCGCCTCGCGCCGGATCAGCCGGCTCGCGAAGGCGACCAACGCGCTGAAGAAGTAGGGCGCGCTCAGGCTCGTACAACGAGCCCGAGCACGAAGGCTTCGAGCACCCGGCGATCGCCGGACCGCGACGAATTCATCTTTCGAGCGGTAATAGCGATCGATTCGAGCCAAGTGCTGGGGGATATGGGGCGTTTTTGCACCATTTCCCGAACGGCGCGAAGCTTGAACGGCGGCATTTTTACGCCCGCTTCGCGCTCTGGCAAGCCTCGCCGAGCTGCGTCTTGCACCAGCAGCACCTGCCTCAGCTGCCAGGCGATGCTGGCCATGATCCGGTGGGGCGCCTCGCCATCGTCGAGCATGCGGTGCAGCTCAGCGAGGGTCGCATCGGGGTCGCACGCCACGATGGCATCGGTGAGTCGCCATACGTCGGATTCCGCCGTGGATACGCACACCTCCCCGACGGTGGCCGCGGAGATCACGCCGCCCGCGCCCACGAAGCCGGCGCACAGTTCGACGTTGCCGGCCAGCGCGTCGAGGTCTTCGCCGCCGAACTCGAGTAGTTTCTGGATGGCGGCGGTCTCGATCGTGACGCCCCAGGGCCTGGCGCGCGCCCGCGCAAACGTGGCGGGATCGATGCCCTCTCCATCCAACTTCAAGGCCAGTCCGGACTTCTTGACCGCGTTGGTGACCCGGATGCCGAAGTCGGTGCCCTGCATGGCTGCGGGCATCTTCAGCCCGCTCACCAGCAATACCGTAGAGTCCACGGGCGCCTGAACGTAGGCGAGCAAGGCCTCCATCACGGCCTTGTTCGCATCCTGCACCTGGCGCAGCTCCACCAGCCGCTTCGGCGCCATCACGGGCACCTGCCGGCATCCCTCGGCAAACTCGCCCGCGCCTTCCTCTCCGCAGGTGAAGAGCGCGTGGTTGAAGGCCGCGAGCCCACCCGTGAGCACGGCGGCTCGCACGGCGTCGACCGCTTCACGAACCAGCAGCGACTCGTCGCCCACGCAAACGTAGACGGGGAGGGGGGTCCGGAGGGAGCGGCGAAGGTCGTCGAGGGCAGCCACGAGTGGCAGCTAACCCCCTCGGTCCGACCTCACCTGCCCAAGGTGAGCCACGCGACCCCCTGCTCTGCCGCGCGCTCGGCCAGTTGGACGAACGCCGCCGCACGGACGAGATTCCCGGCGTTAGCCGTTCCGGGGTCGGGAAAGGGGCTGGTAACGACCACGCTGCGCTCCCGTTCTCCCGTTCGGAAGCGAAGCGCGAGCGTGGCCTCGTAGGTGACCACCTCGCCTACACGGCGACCAGGCCGCCAATCCGCGCGCTCCACTCGGACCGACAAGGCGGTGTCCCCATCCGCACTTCGCGCCGATAGAGCGCGAGCCACCGCACCGCGCACGGCGTCGTCCACGCCCGGTTCAGCGACCGGAGCCACGACCTCTGTCAACACGAAACCCGGCGTCGGGACCGTGCCAAGATGTAGTGAGCACCCCGCGAGCAGGAAGAGAAGGGTTGACACGAGGAGGCTCCTAAAGGACGATCGCACCCTGAGCCACCCGAGGCCTCATGCTCTCCTTGTTCTTCGCCGCCCCTCTCGCCTTCGCCGAAACTCCCGACGAGCCGCTGCCCACGGATCCGAAGCGCGGCTACCTCATGGAAGTGAACTTTCGCGGCCGGTACATGACCGTTCCCAACGGCATCCTCGACCCCTTCGTGACCGCACACACCGACGACGAGTATCCGGCGCGGCCCGACATCAACGCCTACACACTGGGCTTGGAGTTCGTCGTAAAGGAAAGGACGGCCAACGGGATCTTCTATGTGGAATATCTCAACCCGATGATCGAAGACGGGTACTGGGACGACGCCGACCGTGGCTCCGAGGACCCCATGGATGGGAGTTGGGTGGAGACCGTGGACTTCGCGCTCGTAACCCTGGGCGCCGACTACGCCTACGAGCTGCATGCCACGAACTGGCTGTCGTTCATGTTCGGGGCGGGGCTTGGAATGGGCATTGTCCTCGGCGATCTCTATGAGTGGCAGGCGGGAGAGGACCCGGCCAACCCCGAGGGGAACAACGACAATCAGGATTCGGAGTGTGGGCCCAACGCTCCGGCGTACGAACGCGCAGGCGACCCCTACAACTGTCCCCACGACACCGAGCTTGTGGCGGATGGGGATATTCCTCCCGTGGTTCCTTTCGTGGACATCAACATCGGCCTCCGCTTCAAGATCAGCAATCGGGCGAGCATTCGCCTTGAAGGGGGCCTGCACAACATGTTCTACGGCGGAGCGGCCGTGGGCGTGGTCTTCTGAGATCGTCCTTGCGGATCTGTCGGCCCTGCATTAGTCGGCGGGGCTTTCTGGAGTCCCTGCTTGGTACTGGTCACCGTTCGCGACAATGAGCCCTTCGAAAAGGCATTGCGCCGCTTCCGCCGCAAGGTGGAACGCGAAGGCATCCGCAAGGACATCAAGAAGAATAGCTTCTACCTGAAGCCAGGCGAGAAGCGCCGCTTGAAGCAGCGTTTGGCAGAGAAGCGCCGCCGGAAGGCCGCGCGTCGCGCGCAGCGCAAGATGCCCCCCAAGGCACCCCCCTCAGGGAACGGAATGGGCGGTCCGGGCTGAGCGTAGTGGCTGCGGGCCCCGCGTAAGCGGTGCCCGAGCCCCTTCACTTCTGCTTGGCGTAGCTCGCCTCTGACGTGTCCTCCCAGCCATCGCGGGAATAGCCGCAGGCTTCGGATTCACGCGCCAGAATGGTTGGGATCTGGTCGTGGTCGATCGCGTCCGTGGGATAGCTGTGCGGCAAGGTCACCGCCTTGCGAAGCCAGATTCGCCCTTGGGCTTTCGCCGCTTCGTCGTCGCGCTTGTACCCCTTGCACAACAGCGCCACGCCCAGCTCTTTGAGCCCCTCCAGGCGGTTCGGGTCGTCGGCCACCATCATCTCGAAGTAGCTGACCGACTTGTCGATGTCCCCGCGTGTGCCGCTGATCCACTTCATCAGCAGCCAGTCCGGGCATAGGCGGTAGAACTGGCCCAGGGCGTTGTACACGTCGCCGGGGAAAGAAGAAATGCCGGTGTCCATACGGTACTTGGTGGGCTTGCTCAACGCCTTGATCCACAGGGCTTCGATGTCGTCGGCGGTGGAAAGCTGCGACAGAATCCCGGACGTGGTCGCGATGCGGCCCATCGCCACGCCCTCCCAGAGGTAGCCCTGACCGTTCTCGGGGGCGACCTCCTGAACGTGGTGCGCCAGCACCTGCGCTCGCGCATAGAGCGGCAGGCGTTGCTCGTCGGAGGCTGATTGCGCGAGCACTTCCCCGTGCTCGTAGAGGGTGCGTGAGAGGCGCCAGAGCCCCTCGGGCTCGTCGGGATGGGCGGCCACATACCGCTCTAAAACGCGCAGGACACCGGGGAGGTCTCCGGCATTGGCAAGTCTCTCCGCCTCTTCGACTTCGGGAGCAAGGGCGAACGCGGTGCCGAGGGTGAGCAGGAAGATCATGGGAAGTCTCTGCTTCATGATAGCAAGGTCGCGGGCCTCGGTGGCGAAACGGCAGACGCGGGGGATTTAAAATCCCCTTCCTTCGGGAGTGCGGGTTCGACCCCCGCCCGAGGCACGAACTTCACAGCAGGGCAGCGTCCGTTGGCGCGGGAGGTCCGGGGGTACTACTTGCGGGCTCATGGGCAAGGTGATCGGAATCGACCTCGGCACGACCAACTCGGTCGTCGCATACATGGACCGCCGCGAACCCCGCGTGATCATCAATGAAGAGGGGGGCCGGGTGACCCCCTCGGTGGTGGGATTTTCGAATACGGGCGAACGTTTTGTCGGGGACACGGCGAAGCGGCAGATGCTCATCAGTCCCGACGCGACCATCCACTCCGTGAAGCGATTCATGGGGAAGCGCTACAAGGAGGCCGCTCGAGACATTCCGCTCGTAAACTACGATGTGGTCGAGAACAGCAGCGGGGATGTGGCGGTCAAGGTGGCGGGGCGTCTCTACAGTCCTGCCGAACTCTCGGCGATTATCCTGCAGAAGCTAAAACGCTCTGCCGAGGATTTCCTCGGGGAGCCCGTGACGGATGCGGTCATCACCGTGCCGGCGCACTTCAACGATCGGCAGCGCCAAGCGACCAAGGACGCCGGAACGATCGCCGGTCTCAACGTGATCCGCATCATCAACGAGCCCACCGCCGCCGCGATGGCCTACGTTCACGATCGGCATCAAGACTCCACGATCGCGGTGTACGACTTCGGTGGCGGCACGTTCGACATTAGCATCGTCAACATCAGTCGCGACGTGGGGGAGGTGCGCGCCACGCGCGGCAACAACGCGCTGGGGGGCGCGGACATCGATCGCATCCTCGTGGATTGGCTCGCGGAACAGTTTCAGCGGGAGCATGGCACGGACGTCTCGGGCGACAAGATCGTGCGTCAGAGACTCCGCGATGCGGCGGAACGCGCGAAGGTGGAGCTGTCCACGGCGATGGAGACCGAGATTCATCTTCCATTTCTCACCACAGACGCCTCGGGCCCCCGGCACCTCCAGGCGCGCCTCACCCGCGCCATGTTTGAATCGCTCGTGTCTTCGCTCTTTGAAGCGACCCTGGACGAGTGTCGCAGGGTCATGGCGGAAGCCTCCTTGTTGCCCGACGATATCGATGAAGTCGTGATGGTTGGCGGGTCCAGCCGCATTCCCCGCGTCAAGGAGCTGGTGAAGGACTTCTTCAAGCGGCCCCTGAACCATGCGTTCAACCCCGACGAGGTGGTCGCGATCGGCGCTGCGATTCAGGCGGGCGTGCTCGAGGGCGAAGTGAAGTCTGTCACGCTCCTCGACGTGACCAACCTCTCGTTGGGCATCGAAGTGGAGGGACGGCGCTTCGCGAAGCTCATTCCGAAGAACACCACGATCCCGGCACAGAAGGTGCAGATGGTGAGCACCGTTTCCGACAACCAGCGCGTCGTGAAGATCCATGTGTTGCAGGGCGAAAGCGGCCTCGCCTCGGAAAACGTCTCCCTGGGCGAGTTTGAGCTGGTGGGGCTCGCACCCGCCGCCCGGGGCGTGCCGCGCATCGAAGTGACCTTCGCCATCGACGCGAGCGGCATCGTGAGCGTGAGCGCCCACGACGGCAAGGGCATTCACAACGACGTCACCATTCGGGCGCCCGCTGGATTGTCCGTCGTGGAGATCGATGCCGCTCGTGCCGATGCTGTCGTTCACGAAAAGCGGCACGCAGAAGAGGCGGAAAGCAAGGATCTTCGCTACTCGATGGAAAAGCAGATCGTGGCCTTGGAGAGTCTGGTGCGGGACAACAAGGCGGTCCTGCACAAGCACGATGTCGCCGAGGCCGAGCAGGCGCTGAAGCGCGGTCGGATGGCGCTGGCCAAGAGCACTGATCGTTCCAACCTTGAAGAGACCGCGAACTACCTACGTCAATTTGCAGAGCAGATGAGTGAGAAGCGCGCTTCCGCTAAGCGGTGAGCGCATCCGCCACACGCGCCACCACCCCCGGCGGCCCCACCAAGGCGCGGAGCGCCTCTGCCGGGGGCGCGGTAGCCGCGGACAGCGCAATGCGTAGGTCGTCGGCCGAGAAGGCTTGGACGAACTCGCGGTACACCTCCCGGTCTGTCAGCAGGTTGGGGAGGGCCAGGAAGCGGATGCCCCGTACGAGGCGCTTGCCTACGAAATAGGTGAGGGGGTGAACGCGGTGCGCGACCACGGCGGGCACGCCGTTGACCGCGAGCTCCAACGTGACCGTGCCCGATTTGGTGAGCGCCACCTCGCAGCGTGCAATCGCTTCGCCAGTGGCAACCACCTGTATCCTCGGGTCGGGCGGCAGTCGGTGTTGCAGTTGGACGCCCGCGGCCTCCGCCACGAGCACCTTCCGGTAGCCGCGCGTGGCGGCCAGGAAGGGGCCGATGTGCCGGTCAAGCTCGGCCGGTCGCGAGCCTGGGAAGAGGGCGACGACGCCGGCTTCGGGCCGCCGCTCCACCAGGCGGTCGACGGCCGGGTGGCCCACGAAGCGGGCGTCCAGGCCGGTGCCTTCGTAGAGCGCCGGCTCGAACGGAAACAGGCAGAGGAGGCGGTCATAGGCGGCCGCCACGGCGTGTTTTCGGCCCGGTCGCCATGCCCATAGTTGCGGCGACACCCACCCCACCGTGCGAATCCCCTGCCGCTTCGCCGCGCGCGCTGCCGCAAGGTGGAAGTCCGGGGCGTCGATGCAGAGCAGGATGTCGGGGCCGGAAGCACACGCTGCGACCAGCGCTCGCCGTTGACGACGGAGCTTGCCGAGGTGCGCGAGCACTTCGATGAGGCCCATCGCGGGAGGGGCGAGAGGGGCGAGCGCGCGCAGGCCTGCCGCGACGAGCCCGGTTCCACCCAGTCCTTCCACCTGGAGTTGAGTTCCTCGCCTGTGCATTTCGGCGAGCAGCTCGGCGCCGAGGCGGTCGGCGCTGGGCTCGATGGCGCTCAGGAGCAGGCGCACCGGACCGCCTCGGCCATGCGCAGGGCCGCGAGCCCGTCCTGCCCGCTCACCCGGAAAGTGGGTCCGCCGGAGATCGAGTCGAGAAAGGCGGTGAGTTCGGCGGCAAGCGCGTCCTGGGGGGCCAGCTGAACGTGGTGCTCTGAGAGGTCGGGATCGATGCGAACGACCGTGGATTCCAGCAGGTCGGCGCTCCAGTAGCCTTCGGGGGTAAACACCCGGAACGAACGGGTGGTTTTTCGACTCACCCGGCTCGCTGCAAAAACTCCGACGTGGCCGCCTTCGGTTTCGACCCGCGCATGCACGATGTCCACTTGGCCGGAGCGAACCGACAGCCCGTTCGCGCGGACCTCTCGCAGCGGCGAGCGGGTGAGCGCGTGAAACAGGTCGAGGTCGTGGATCATCAGGTCGAGCACCACATCCACATCCACGCCGCGGTCGGCCGGTGGGGCGAGCCGCTCAGCCTGCACGAAGCGGGCCTCGCTGGTGGAGATTGGCTGAAACGCATTGTTGAACCTTTCGATATGGGCGACCGCACAATGCGGGTAGCCCGCGAGGATCTCGGCTTCCGCCACCGTGGCAGCGAGCGGCTTTTCCACCAGCACCGGCACGCCACGGCGAAGCCACGGGAGCGCCACCTCGAGGTGGGAGCGGGTCGGGCTGGCCACCACCACGGCATCTACGCCCGCCGGGACGTCATGGAAACCGAGGGCGGGGTCGTAAACGTGAACGGAGTGGCCCAGGGCAAGCAGATGGCGGCGGTGGTGCTTCCCCATCCGTCCCAGACCGTACAAGGCGATCTGCAAGGCGGCGGCCTATTCGTCTGCGGAGTCGGGGGCGCCGACCGAACGGCAGATGCCGCGCTGGCTGGTCTCGAGGAAGTCGACCAACTCGATCACTTCGGGCACATCGTTGTAGAAGGCGCGGACCTGCTCCGCCGCGATGCGCATTGGCATCCCCGCCTGGAAAAGCTCGCGGTAGGCGGTCTTCAGCGCGGACATGACTTCGCGCGTGAAGCCGGCCCGGCGGAGGCCGACCACGTTGAGCCCGACCAGGCGCGCACGGTCTCCCTGAGCGATGGTGAACGGGGGAACATCCTGAGCGGCCATGGCGCCCCCCCCGACCATCGCGCACCGGCCGACTCGGCCGAACTGATGCACCGCCGCCAGGCCCCCCAGGACCACCCGGTCCTGCACGTTCACATGCCCGGCCAGGGCGACGGAGTTGGCCAGCACGCAGTGATCCCCGATGGTGCAGTCGTGGGCCACATGCGTGTTCGCCATGAACAGGTTGTCGTTCCCGATTCGCGTGACCGCCTCTCCCCCCATGGTTCCACGGTTCACTGTGGTGAATTCGCGGAAACGATTGCGTTCGCCCACCACCAGTCGCGTCGGCTCTCCGCGATACTTGAGGTCTTGCGGGTCGCCCCCGATGCAAGCATAGGAGTACACGATGGAATCGGCGCCCACCTCGGTGTTGCCCCGAACCATGCCGTGGGCGTGCACCTGGACCCGTGCGCCCAACCGCACCGGACCTTCGAGAACGGCGTATGCGCCAATTTCGACGTCGGGCGCGAGCTCTGCCCGGGGGTCGACGACAGCGGTGGGATGGATGGCCATGCTCGCTCCAGCGGGACACTCGCTATCATGTAAATGGCGAAAGGGCTCGCCGCCCTCTCCCCCTACCGCACCATTCCCGCCGGCCTCCAACCAAGGGTTTCCGGCCTGCGCCGTTCGGCACGCCGAACGTGGTGCTCTCCCCCTCACCGCAGTCACCCATGGCGTGTGGGCCTTTCATGGATTTGGGAGGCGCGGGACGCGCCACGGGTGACTACAAGATACCCGACGCCATGCCGCTCTTCGACCGCCTCCGCCGGCGCCTGGGATCGGCGACCGAACCTGTCGTCGCGACACATCATGCGCCGGTTTTCGCTCGCCCCACCCCGCCCGACAACGCAAGCAACTATGTGATCCTCGTCTTGGACAGCTGCCGCTTCGACAGCTTCGTGAAGGCCAAGCCCCGGCTGGCCTCCAAGTTGGGTGAGGTACAGAAGCGCTGGTCGTACGCGACATGGACATCCCCGAGTCACTACAATCTGTTGATCGGCCTGCTTCCGCACAGCTCCCCGAAGCATGTGTACGCCTCCGAGTACTACAAGGATGACTTCCTACGCTTCAAGCAGCGCTTCAACGTAGACAGCATCGAGTTCGGCAAGATGGTGCCTGGCCTGTGGCTGCCGAGCTACCTAAGGAACAACCTTGGGTATCGCACTAACATGTATGTCTCCATGCCCGTGCTGAACCCGGCCACGCCGATCAACCGCGACTTTGATGACTACGCGCTGATGCCGCATCACAACGACGTTCGCGAGATGTACCGCAAGATGAAGTTCTACGAGGAACGGCCCAGTTTCTTCGTGCTGAACACGGGGGAGACCCACTATCCCTACGCCACCCCCGACGAGCCAGAGAACAGCTGGCCGCGGATCAGCGGGGTCAACGGTGTATTCAAGCATCTCGACGACCACCTGCGCGGCGGCGGCCTCGTTCATGCGGAGGAGGCACCCCGGTTCTTCGACGATGCACGGATGCGGGAGTTGCACCTGCGCCAGGTGGAGGCCGTGCGCCATGTGGACCGTACGTTGGAGGAGCTGTACGATCTCGTACCCGACAACACCTACATCACCATTACGGCTGATCACGGCGAGCTGTTCGGGGAAAAGGGCTATTTCGGACACGGCCCCATCAACCACGAGAAGTGCATGGAAGTGCCTTTCGTGGAAGGGAAGCTCAGGTAGGGCGCTGCTCTCCTATCCCAGCCCCAACGGCCAACCCGCGGCATCCCAGGCCAGGAGCAGGGAGGTCCAGGTGATGCCCCACACGATGGCGAACGGGACTTGCGCGGCAAGAATGGTGCCGAGACCTGCGGAAGGCACATAGCGCCTGGCCGTGATGAGCACGATCGGCATGTAGGGCATGAGGGGCGTGATGACGTTGGTGACCGCATCGCCCACCCGGTAGGCGGCTTGGGTTGTGGCGGGTTCGACCCCGAGCAAGAGCAGCATTGGCACGAACAAGGGTGCCATCAGCGCCCACTTTGCCGATGCGCTGGCGATCAGCAGGTTCACGAATCCGCTCAGAAGGACGAACGCGGCGAGCAGGGTCGTCGGCCCGAGGTCGAGGTTTCGGAGCACCTCCGCGCCCCGAACGGCGCACACCATTCCGAGATTTGACCAGTTGAACCAAGCGATAAACTGTGCTGCCGCAAAGGCGAGCACGATGTACCCACCCAGCCCACCCGCCGCATCCCCGGCGAGCTTGGCGGCGTCTGTCGTGGAACGCACGGTGCCGCTGGTCCAGCCGTACACCAGGCCGGGCACGAGCGCGGCGATGGCGATCAGCATCACGATGCTGTCATACACAGGCTTCCAACTTCCATTCTCGTCGCGGATCGTCGTCACCGCTATGACCGTGAGGACCACGAGGGTGAGGACCCCCGCGACCAGCGCGGGGAGGAGAGGACCTCCATCCGCGGCGTCGGCTTCCTCGGGACCCGGGGTCCACGGGCCGAAACGGCGCTCGACCCAAGGCGCGATGAGCGCGCCCGTTGCCGTGACGACCACCACGCTGGCAATGTTGAAGTACCAGTTGCACGTCGCCGCCACGCTCACGTTCGGATCGACCAATCGCGCTGCGCTCTCGGTCAGCCCCGCCAGAAGCGGATCGAGGGCGGTGATCAACAGATTCGCACCGTAGCCGCCGCTCACGGCTGCGTAGGCCATGGTCATGCCGGCGAGGGGGTGGCGACCGGCCCGCGCCCAGAGCGTGGCACCCAGAGGCACAAGGACGACAAAACTGGCGTCTGACGCCAAGGCTCCGTTGCTACCCACGAAGAACATGGCGGTGGTGAGCAGGGAAGGTGGCACGCGTCGCACGGCCCGCCCCAGCACGGCAGCGATCAGCCCGCTCCGCTCAGCGACGCCGATTCCCATGACGGCGACCAGCACGCTCGCCAACGGTGGAAAGGCCGCGAAGTTCTTGATCGCATCCGTCCACATCCGACGAAACAGGTCGGCGCCGAACAGGCTGCTGACCACGACCGGGCCGTGCCCCAGTGGGTCCTCGACGGAGACGCCGCGGAACACGTGGGAGGCCACGGCAATGAGCAGGGCGACGCCCGCGAACAGCACCACGGGGTCAGGGAACCGGTTTCCCCACCGCTCCAGCGCGGCCAGGGCACCCCCTTGGCGCGGGGAGTTCATCGCCTACCGCACGACGAGGTGAACGGACTCGGTGATAAAGACTCTGGACACCTCGCATGTGGTCGCGCCCACGCAAGTGAGCACGGGCGGGTTGAACGCGCGGGTGCCGTATAGGTCCACTTGCACGTCTCCCTTCAGCTCTGGTGGGAGCGTGAAGGTGATGGTCTCGGCGGACGCCTTGACCTCTTTCACGACGATGGGTTCGGCATCGGCCTGGGTGAGCGAGACCGTGACCGCAGCACCCACGTTGACCACATCTCCCCCTGGGGACCACCGCATGACCACTTCGCTTCCGGCGCTCATCTCAGGCTTTTCAACCGTCAGTTTGGGCTGCGCAAAGAGGTGCCGGGTCTTGGCCGAGATGCTGGTCACGCCATCCGTCACGGTGACCACGCTCTCTTCCGAGGCCGGCAGGCGTGCGATGAACGCTGCGTCGCCTTCGAATTCGTAGATGTTGCAGTCGCGATCGTAGACGTAGACGCCATCATCGACCTTGCCGTGAAGGCGCGTCAGGGGCACGCCGTTGATATCAGCCTTCAACTCAGGAAGCTCGCGACACATGCTGGCCAGCTTCGCGTGCGCGATCACCTGCACGCGGGAACCTCGTGGGGGCATGTTGCCGGCGTTGACGGTCAGAATGGGCTCGAACACATCCACAAACTTGTTGTACGGCCGTTCGGGCGGGGTGCCATCGCACGCGAGGAGAGTGACAAGGGTGATCATGGGGCGGCTCCGGACTGTTTGACGACGACGGTCGCCATCACGCGACCTTCGACAACCGTCTTGCCTTCCACGGTCACGTCGGCGTCAAAAAACCAAATTCCGCGCCGCTCGGAGACCTTCACGACCGTGATCCGTAGCTGATCGCCGGGAACAATGGGGCTTCGAAAGCGGATGCCATCGAGGCCGAGCAGAAACAGCGGGCGTTCGCGGAAGGATGGGTTGGCCGACATCGCCATTACGCCGCAGGCCTGGGCGATCGCTTCCACCACGAGCACACCCGGCATCACCGGCTGCCCCGGGAAGTGCCCGCTGAAGTGCGGCTCGTTGATGGTGACGTTCTTCAGGGCCACCACCCGCTGGCCCGGAAGAAGCTCGATCACCCGGTCGATCATCAGGAAAGGGTAGCGATGCGGAAGCATCGCCATGATCTCGGAAATGTCCATGTTTCTACCTCTTAGCCCGCCTACCTACGGCTCGCCGACCTTCTCGGCATGGACCACGCGGGGGGCCGACTCGTGGCCATCCGTGTCGAGGACAACGAACGCGAAGTCATAGGTGGTGACGGCGATGGTGTCGCATTCGAGGTCGAAGGCGTCGTCTCGCCAACTGCCGCTGCACATGCCTTCCTGACAGAGCAGGTCGGTCGTGCCGATCTCCCCACCGGCGTCGCTCATGTCGATGCGGCCGAAGGTCTGGATGGTGGAGGTTCCCTGTTTGTCGGACACGGTCGCTGCGGCTGTCCACTGAATGTACTGTTCGCCCGTCTCGTGCAGGAAGCAGGTGACTCCTGCGCTTTCGACGACAGGCGCGTTGGGGTCGATCGCGTTCTCCGTGTCGGGGAGGCCAGCGGAATCCGGTGGAGCGGGGCAACCCAACCCGGCGAGGACGAGCACGACGCGCATCGACGCGACGTAGCTGATTCTCGTGCGTCTCACCCTCGGCCCCCACGTCGAGAGGGAGACAAGACCTCGGCTACGACCGCGCGGAATGCGACGGCTTCATCCGCCGATGTTCGGCCGCGAAGCCACCAGTCGTGGGCGAGCTGCCCGAGTCGCTGACGGCGGGGCTCATCCGCGAGAAGCGCGGCACGCTCCCCCTCCGGGTCTGATGTGATGACCGCACCGGGGGGCAGGCATCCGTGCGTCGATAGGCTTACGATGGCCGCTCCGCTGGCAGCGGCGGCGATCACCCCCTCTGGGTCCAGGCGGCCTTCCGGTCCGGCGACGAACACGCCTCCAGGCGCCGGCTGTGGTTCGGGGCCCGGTTCCACTACGACGAGACGTCCGAGCGGGATGTGGGGGAGCCACTCGCGGGCTGCGGCTTGGGAGGGAAACAGGAAACGTGCGATGGGGCCGGACCACCTGGGGAGGGGTGCCGGGGGCCCGAGAGGCACCACCACGAGCGCTCGCGGCGTCAGCGCGAGGAGGTCCCATCGCAGACTGCCCCAGTTTTCTGGGGGTGAGAACGCGATGATCACCCGCTGATGTGCGCCGCTCGCGGCGTCGAGCGCAGCGATGTCTGCCCCCAAGGCGGTTGCCAATCGCCGCGCGCGCAGCGTGGGCCTGTCCGCGAGTACGAGCGCGGGTAGGCCAATCGACACCCGCTCCACATATCCGCCGTCGTGGCCCTCGTGGGGCTTCCGGGGTCCCGGCGCCGGTGATACGTTGCGCGTCCACTGCACCTTCCAAGAGTACGCTTGATGAAAACCGCCCAGTCCGTCGACCATGTGGTGATCCGGTTCGCCGGAGACTCGGGGGACGGCATGCAGATTATCGGCAGCCAGTTCACCAGCACCACGGCTCTGCTCGGGAACGACCTCTCGACTTTCCCTGACTTCCCCGCGGAGATTCGCGCTCCGGCCGGGACGCTTGCGGGCGTGTCTGGCTTCCAGTTGCACTTCTCCAGCACCGAGATCTTCACTCCCGGCGATGCGCCTGAAGCGATCATCGCGATGAACCCCGCCGCGCTCAAGGCCAACATTGCCGACCTGAAGCAGGGCGGCCTGGTCATCGCGAACAAGGAAAAGTTCATCGACCGCGAGTTTGAAAAGGCAGGCATCACCAGCAACCCGCTCGAAGACGGCTCGTTGGATGGTTTCCAGGTGGTGTCCGTCGATCTCGCGCGGCAGACCAAGCTGGCGGTCGACGGGCTCGGCCTCACCGGCCGGGAAACCGAACGTTGCAAGAACTTCTACGCGCTGGGAATGACCTACTGGCTTTACACGCGGCCGATGGAAACCACCGAACGGTGGATCAACGCGAAGTTCAAGGAACCCTACCGCGAGGCTAACCTTCGGGCGCTGCGCGCCGGCTACAACTACGCCGAAACGGTCGAGCTGTTCACGTCTCGCTACGAAGTGGCTCCGATGAAGCAGGAGCCGGGCTTATACCGGAACATCATGGGCAATCAGGCCACGGCCCTCGGGCTCGTGGTTGGCGCCTCCAAGGCCTCCGTTCCCTTGTTCCTGGGCAGCTACCCGATCACGCCGGCCAGCGACATTCTGCACTATCTCAGCGGCTACAAGGCCTACGGGGTCATCACCTTCCAGGCGGAAGATGAGATCGCAGCCGTGACCAGCGCGATCGGCGCTTCCTTCGGCGGAAGCCTGGGGCTCACCACCACGTCGGGCCCGGGAATGGCGCTCAAGACCGAGGCGATGGGCCTTGCGGTGATGACTGAGCTGCCGCTGGTTATCGTCAACATCCAGCGCGGCGGCCCCTCGACCGGGCTGCCCACCAAGACCGAGCAGTCGGATCTCTTGCAGGCCGTTTACGGCCGCAACGGGGAATGCCCGATTCCGGTGCTGGCGGCCAGCACGCCTTCCGATTGCTTTGAAATGGCGATCGAAGCCGTGCGAATCGCCGTGACCTACATGACCCCTGTCATCCTCCTGACCGATGGCTACCTTGCCAACGGCAGCGAGCCCTGGCGCGTCCCGAACGTGGACGATATCGCTGCCTTCCCCGTTACTTTTCATACGGAGACCGAAGGCTTCAAGGCCTACGGCCGCAATCCTGAGACCCTCGCTCGCCCCTGGGTGCGTCCAGGCACGCCCGGCCTCGAACACCGCATCGGAGGCATTGAAAAGGCGGAAGGTACGGGCAACGTGTCGTACGAGCCCTTCAACCACGAGCTGATGGTCAAGACCCGCGCCGCCAAGGTCGCAGGGATCAAGGTTCCCGATCTCGACGTTTACGGCGATCCCGATGGATTGCTCGTGGTCGGGTGGGGTAGCACCTTCGGCGCCATCCGCGTCGCCGTAGACCATGCCCGTCGCGAAGGGATGCGGGTCGGCCACGCTCACATTCGCAACATCCACCCTCTGCCGGGCAACATCGATGCCGTGCTCCGGCGCTACGTTCGGGTCATCGTGCCGGAGATGAACCTCGGCCAGTTGGTCAAGCTGCTGCGGGACCAGACCATGGTTGACTGCGTGCCGGTTTCGAAGGTTCAAGGACAGGCGTTCAAGATTTCTGAAGTGCTCACTGCCATCCGGCATCATCAGGTCACGGAGGCCAAGTAGATGGAAGCCCAGCCCCGCACATACGTCAAGAAGGACTTCATGTCCGACCAGATCATCCGCTGGTGCCCCGGATGTGGTGACTACGCGATCCTGAGCCAGGCGCAGACCGTTTTCGCCGAGCTCGGCATTCCTCGTGAGAACTTCGCGATCGTCAGCGGGATCGGATGTAGCTCGCGCTTTCCCTATTACATCAACGCGTACGGGTTCCACACCATCCACGGCCGTGCTTTCGCGGTGGCGTCCGGGCTCAAGATCAGCCGGCCCGAGCTGTCGGTGTGGGTGGCCACCGGCGATGGAGACGCGCTCTCCATCGGCGGAAACCACTTCATCCATGTGCTCAGGCGCAACGTGGATATGCAAATCCTGTTGTTCAACAACCGGATCTATGGTCTTACCAAGGGTCAGTTTTCACCTACGAGTGAAGTCGGAAAGAAGACGAAATCCAGCCCGATGGGCAGCGTGGACCACCCGTTCACGCCTTCGGCGCTTGCGCTGGGGGCCGATGCCAGCTTTGTGGCCCGCACGGTCGATATCTTCACGAAGGACCAGCGTGATGTGTTCCGGGCGGCTTCGGATCACAAGGGTACCTCCTTCGTCGAGATCCTCCAGAACTGCAACATCTTCAACGATGGGGCATGGGACCAGCTCGCTGACAAGGCTGTCCGCGAAGAACGATGTTTGTTCTTGGAGAATGGCAAGCCGATGGTGTTTGCGGGTGGCAAGAAGGGCATCCGCCTGCGGGGGCTCCGCCCTGAGGTCGTGGATCTGGGCGAAGGGCTCGGTCCGGACGACTGTCTTGTGCACGATGAAGCCGATCCTTTCCTGGGCGCGATCATCGCCCGCATGGATTATCCGGACTTCCCGGTGCCGATGGGCGTGCTCTTTCGCAAGGAACGCCCCTGCTACGAAGCCCTCGTTCAAGCGCAGCTGGTGGAGGCGAAGGCGGCGGGGCCGGTCAGCCTCCAGAAGCTTCTGAATGGCGGGGAAACCTGGACCATCAAGTAGGTCGGCCGCGGTGACCCTCCGCCTGCGGCCCCTCGCCGAGTTGTCCGCCTCCGCGGCCAAGGCGTTGACCGGCGTGCTCACCGACATCGACGATACCCTGACCTTGCACGGGCGGCTCATTCCGGCGGCCTTTGACGCGATGGCGCGTGCGAAGGCCTCCGGGCTCGTGGTGATTCCCGTCACGGGGCGTCCCGCCGGGTGGTGTGACCACGTCGCCCGGATGTGGCCCTGCGATGGCGTGGTGGGCGAGAATGGGGGCCTGTGGTTTTCCATGCGGGGCGGCCGGCTCGTCCGCGCCTTCAGTCAGCCTGAGGCGGTGCGTGGCGAGAACCGCGCGAAGTTGGCGGCGATTCGGGATGCCGTGCTCCGCGAGGTGCCGGGAACGGCCGTGGCCAGCGACCAGCCCTACCGCGAGCTCGATCTCGCCATCGACTTCGCCGAGGATGTACCGGTGATGTCGGACGCCGAGATCGACAGAATTGTCGCCATTTTCGAACGTTTTGGCGCCACTTGCAAGGTCTCCAGCATTCATGTGAATGGCTGGTACGGCGCGTTTGACAAGCTCTCCGGCTTCCACGGACTCGTTTCGGATCTTGGCCTCGACCCGGCCCCCGCCGCTTGGGCGTACGCAGGGGATAGCGCAAACGACGCCCCGATGTTCGCGCACTTCCCTCTTTCGATGGGGGTGGCGAACGTGGACCGCTGGTTGCCGAGGATCCCGACTCCGCCTGCGTTTCGTTCGAGCGCGGAGGGGGGCTGGGGCTTCGCGCAGTTGATCGATCGCCTGCTCACACTCCGGGCGTCGTAAGCGCGACCCACGCGAGGTCGGGCACGGCGACGGTTTCACCGCGTGCGGCTGCGTCGAGGCAGGGGGCGACCGCAGCAAGGACGGCCGCCACGTCGAACGGAGCACCAGAACAACCATGCCTCAGCTTGTCCTTGCTTTTTTCCCACTGGCCTGCCGCCGGTCGGAGATTGCCGCGCCGCCGATGTTCCAGCGCCACAGCGAGGTGAATCAGGCCCTGAACGGCGCGGCGGTGCTCGCCGTGGGGCATCTCGCGCCAGCGCTCCTCCCACACTTCGTGGGCCTCGAAGAAGTGAGCGTTCGCGAACAGCTGGGCGCCGGGACCGAGGTCGGGTGTCATGGTTCGCCCGCTATCGCCGTAAGGACGCATCGGGCGTTCGCCGCGGCTTCGGGGTGTGCGCCCTGGGCCGCGCGCTGCAGGGCGGGGCGTGCCGCTGCGCCGATGCGCACCAGCGCATCCATTGCCGGCAGGTAGAACCCCCCGAAGGCTGAACCTGTGCTGTTGCCCAGGTAGCCGATGAGTGTGGGGATCGACCGCGTGGAACCGAGCTCTCCCAGCGCCCAAAGCAGGTTCGCTCGTACCGGGTACTGGATGCCCAGTCCGGCGCCAGGGCGGCCCTCGAAGTCGGTGCGCTCATCGTCTAGCGCGCGGAGGAGAAGGCGTTCTCCCTGGGCAAGGCCAAGGCGACCCAGGCCATCGGCCGCGAGTCTGCGCTGAATGAAACCGCGTGCGGGGTCGATGTCGCGCGCGTGGAGTGCCCCTTGGAGCGCAGCCGTGGACCGGGGGTCTCCGTGTACGCCCATCGCTTCCAGGATCGTGTGGTCGCCTCGGCGACCGGCGGTGGTGCGGGCGGCGAGGAGCGCAGCGGCGTCGTCGGGGTGGCGCAGACCCGCGAGGCGAAGCCATGCGGTGGGGTCGCGTTCCGCTTCCGACGCGAGCACGGCGCGTAGGGTTCCGCGAGGAAGCAACAGGTCGGGTGCCAGCGCATCGAAGCGGGCCAGGAGCGGTGCGATGGCGATGGCGCGGACCGGGTGACGGGAGCCAAAGGCAGTGTCGAGCCGTCGGCCATCGCGGGCCGCGAGTCGTCCGCGCACCTCGGTCATGTCTTCGCCCGCCCGCGCTCGGGCGAGTGCGTCCAGGAGGTGGTCCTCGTCGCAACGGGGCGGGGGCAGGTGGGCGTCGGCCAGCCAGTGCGGGCTCAGTGCCCCCCCCGCGAAGGCTCCCCGCAACGCCCGGAGCACGCCGAGCGATCCGCCGCGCGCCGCGCTTAGGGCCTCTCCCCCCCGGCCGGAGTCCGCCAGATGTCGTACCTCCGCGGCGGCGTTGGCCTCGGGGCGCATGTGTCGAATCCAATCCCGCAGCTGTCCCACCCCGCCTCCGCCAACCGCCACTTATCCACAACAAAAATCTTGGTGCGGCGCAAGCCCACGCGACTGGCCATTTTTGCATAGGTTGTCCTCAGGTTGTCATTCTTTCATAATATAGATTTAACATTTTTAATTTTCGGATCACTCCGTGTTGTCCATAGTCTCTTGACATGTCTACCTATTTCGGAAACTTGTAGGTAGAGAGCAGGTTTTTTCCGTAATCGTACTCTTGCGCCGCAGGCTGCCGCTCGATAGACTTTCGGTGCGACGACAGAGGGTTCAGTCTCACCGTCTCGCGCTCCCCCGATTCCCACCATTCCCTACCTTCTCTTCGGATCACTTCGGCTAGGTGCGGACACGTTGGGCGCTTGGCATCATGCCTGCTCCCTCTAGTTCGGTTCGACTTGTTCCCGCTATCGCTCGGCGGGTCCGCACCTGGCTTTCCTTCCTGCGCTGGGCCCTCGTGGCGGTGCTCCTTCTCTCTCTGGCACTGGTGTCGCCCGATGGGACAGAGGTGGCCGGTCGTGCGTTGGCTTCGTTGGTGCTGCGTGGGAAAGCTCAGCCCGACTGCGGGGATACCTTGGGGGCATGGGCTGCGGTCGTAGATGGCCGTGGGCCGGTCACGGCGTTCGACGGCTGCGCGCCGGCCATCGGGGGGGCGTGGTGGCGGCGGGTGGTTTTGCAACGCGTGGCGCTGCGAGGGGGGCGGGGACAGGCCCATGCCGCCCGGGTGTTGCTGGTCGGAGCGACCGACGACCCGGGTGTCCTCGCGGAGGTCATCTTGTCTGCGCCTTCGTCGGGACGTCGCCAGTTGCTGGATGACCGTGTGTTGCTGGTCTCCCTGATTGACATCCCGGTATTCGCGGAACGGGTACCCGTTGGTGGCGCGTTCGACCGCGGCTTGATCCTCGGGGCCGGGGACCCGACCACCGCAGCCCGCATGTTCGAGGCTGTCCTTTCGGATCTCGACGAGGAAGAACGCGCTTGGGTGACCGCGCCGCCGCGGGAGATTGGGCGTCCCGGCAGCGCGCTCGAGGCCGATGCGCCGCCAAGTGACCCGCCGCCGGCCGCGGAGGGCATCTTCGCATGGGTGGCCGAACCGGCCCGCGACCATGTGGCCACCGAGTGGTGGCACCTTGTGGACTTCGTGCGCCGCGGGCTCGACCGACCCCCCAGCGCAACCCCCGACCTTCGATGGGCTCGGGCAGGGGAATCCGTGCGGACTGGGCCCCCCATCTCCAGGATTCATGCAGTTCTACGAGGAGATCCAGCCCCCCCCGCCCTCGCAGCCTGGGTGCTGTCCTGCTTGGCTACGGCCTCCGGCCTCCCGGTGCGCGCGTCTCGCCGGTCGGTCGATATCCAGCTGTCCGTGGGGGGCACGACCTTGTGGCTGGGTGCGTGTGGTGCGCGTTGGGTCGGCCCCCCCGACCCGCTGGCCACGGACCTCGCCCTCCCGGAGGTTCGCGATGAGGCCCTCGCGGCACTCGTTGCCGAGGCCTTGCGGACTGATTTGTGGCCTTCACCGGAAGCAATCGAGGCCTCCGAGGGGACGCTTCCCCTGGCCCTGCGGAGCGCCCTCCGCCTTCATCGCGGTGAGGCGCTCGATAGCCTTGACGCGCTGTCGCCCGAGGAGCGGTCCCTGGTGGGATGGTGGGCCGCCCACAGCCGCGAGCCTGAGCTTGCACGTCTGCTCTCGGCTGAACCCGCTTCCGGCGCGGCTGAGTTCGTTCGGTTCTCGACGATGAGCGCGTTGGGCGAGCCGGGTGATGCGACTCGCGCCCGCCCGCGCAGCGGTTGCGAGGACTTTTCCTTGCCTTGGCCCGCTATCCCCTGAGCGCTTCCGCCATCCGGGCGACGCGCGCCACATCGAGAGGCCGGCGTAGGTCCTGGTCTTCGTGCAGCGCGGTGCCCACGATCGCGCCATCGACGAGCTCGCGCCAGGAACGGGCGGAAGCCAGGCCCACGCCGCTGCCCAGCCAAATCGGCGCCATCGGTACTGCACTTCGAACGGCCGCCACATCTTCGGCTGCCGCAGCGGCACCTGTGGCGTTCCCCGTGACAATAAGCATCGAAGCGCCCGCACGATTGAACAGGTCTGCAGCCGAGTCTCCGATCGCGCCCCCGCCCAGTGGGCGGGCGTGCTTCACATGAACGTCGGCGGCGATCGCGACGTGCGCCGCACCGATCTCCGCACGATAGCGCAGCCAGTGGTGGGCATCTCCCTGGATGATCCCCTGGTCGGTCACGGCAGCCCCGGCTAGCACGTTCACGCGCACCCAGGCGGCATCGACGGCCGCGGCGATGCCAATCGCGGCGCGTGCGTCGTTCCGCAACACGTTGATC
>CAMBIK010000043.1 GCA_945867435.1 Klebsiella pneumoniae | reverse complement strand
GAAGTCGTCGGCCGACCCGTGCATCCACGTCAGGAAGCCGAGCCGGGCGTCGCAGCCGACGAGGTGCAAACTTGCGTCGGGAGCGACCGTCAGCTCCACGTCCTGGAAGGGCTGGCTGGTGGGGTAGGTGTACCCGGTGCCGAAAAAGTCGCCGCTGGCAAGGTCATACACGTCGGCCAACAGCCAGCGCACCCCCCCCGTTTCCATGCCGTACCCCCAGGTGTACGCGTCGTCGTCGGCCACGAAATCGAAGCCTTCGTTGAGCATGTACCCGGAACCCCACTTCCATGTGGTCGTTCCGGTCATGCCGCTCCACGGGTCCGCCTCGTCGTAGGAATAGGTGAAGGAGCCGGCCTCGGCGGTGCTTCCGTCCACAGGGTCCGTGAAGCTGTCGGCAAGAAAACTCACCATCGCGGTCGTGGAGTCCGCTGCGAACCGCGGCCCCTGGAGCCCGCTGGCGCCAGTCGTGTCGAGCGCAGAGAGCCAGAAGCGGTTCACGTCGCCATCGCAATCGCCATCCACACTATCGAGGAGGGTTTCCATCGCGTATGCGTTCGCGGTGGCATCGAGGTCGTCGCAATCGCTGCCCCCGCCGGCCGGGATCGGGTCGCCATCCCCGTCTTGATCGAAGTCGTTGCCCCCCGCACAATCCCCGTCGACCCCGTCGTACCAGACCTCCGCGGCCCCTGGGTAGGTGGCGGGATCGGTGTCCAAACAGTCGTCGCCACCGACCTCCTCGGCGTCGGTTCCGTCGTGATCCTGGTCGTAGTCGCTGTCGCCGGCACAATCTGAATCTTCTCCGTCGTACCAGATCTCTGGAGCTCCAGGGTAGATGCTGGCATCGGTGTCGCGGCAGTCTACGGTTTCGTCGTAGCCATCCCCATCGCGGTCCTTGGGGCCCGTGTCCACCGGTTCGCCCGTGTCGTCGGGAAGTGACGTGTCCTCGGTCTCTTCGGCGCTATCGACCTCGCCGGTGTGTTCGGGCGATTTCTCGCCGCCTTCGAAGGCGTCGGAGCAGGCCAGGAGGACGAGCAACAGCATCACTTCGCCAGCATACTCTCTACGCGTCGATGTCGTCGATTTCGGGGCCCGCTTCCATGATTGCGTGGTACCGAGGCGCGGCATCCTTGCCCATCAGGTCGGAGATCACCTGGTCGGTGGCGACGGCATCGCCATCGGGGATCACGACGCGGAGCAGTCGTCGCTTTTTGGGATCCATCGTCGTTTCATAGAGGACCTTTTTGTCCATTTCGCCCAGACCCTTGAAGCGGCTCACCTCGGGTTGAGCGCGGGGAGGCAACTTCTTCAGGATGCGATCGCGTTCCCGATCGTCGTTCGCGTAGTGGGGAACGTGCCCCACATCGATGCGGTAAAGCGGTGGTTGGGCGAGGTACAAATAGCCGCCGGCGATCAGTTCGGGCATGTAGCGGTAGAAGAAGGTCAGCAGCAAGGTGGCGATGTGATGGCCGTCCACGTCGGCATCCATCAACAGGATGATGCGGTGGTAGCGGAGCCTTTCACGCGCAAAATCTTTTCCGATGCCGCAGCCCAGCGCGCTCACGATGTCGGACAACTCTTTATTTTCCAGGAGTTTTTTCAACGACGCCTGCTCGGTGTTCAACACCTTGCCGCGCAGAGGGAGAATCGCCTGATTCTCACGGTCTCGCCCTTGTTTCGCCGATCCACCTGCGCTGTCGCCTTCGACGATGAACAGCTCACTGTCGGCCGGTTGGCTGCACGAGCAGTCGGCGAGTTTTCCAGGGAGGCTGGATCGATTGTTGACCGGGGATTTCCGCCGCACCTGTTCTTCCGCGCTGCGGCTTGCCATCCGGGCGCGCGCGGCCTGGATCACGCGGTTCACCACGAGGTCGGCGACCGTGCGGTTGGAGTTTAAAAACTGTTCCAGCGCGCTCCGAATCGCGGTCTCTACGATGCCACGCACCTCTGGATTATTGAGCTTGTCCTTGGTTTGACCCTGGAACTGAGGTTCCGCGAGAAACACGCTGGTCACGCACACGATGCCTTCGCGGATGTCTTCGGCCGTGAGCTGGATGCCTCGCGGTTGAAGCTCGTGGGTGTCGATGTAGGTGCGGACCGCTCGCGTAATCGCATCGCGTGCTCCCGTTTCGTGGGTGCCGCCGCCGGTGGTGGGAATGCCGTTGGCGTAGCTGGCAAACAGTTCCCGTGTTCCATCCGTCCACAGCAGCGCCATTTCGATGCGCATGCCGTTGGCCTTGGTGGTGTAGAACGGCTCGGGAAGCAGCGGCGACCGCCCATTTCGCTTGGCCAGCGCCAGGGACCAATCGCGAATGCCGCCATCGTGCTTGAACTCTTCGCTGGTTCCCGCGATCTCGTCGCGCAGATTGATCCGGAGTCCCTTGTGGATGTACGAGACCACTTCCAGCCGTTCGCGAACGCGGTCCGAGTCGAAGGTGAGCGCATCCCCGAAAATCTCGGTGTCCGGACGAAACTTGATGGTCGTACCAGTTCCGCGTGCTTCCCCGACCTTGGCCAGCTCGCTGCGCGCCTTGCCACGGCGAAACAGCATTCGGTATTCGTGGCCGCCGCGCTTCACGGTGGCGATCAGCTCCTCCGACAACGCATTCACCACGCTCGACCCGACGCCGTGGAGGCCGCCCGAATTCGAATAGGCCTTGTTGTCGAATTTCCCGCCCGCGTGGAGGGTGCAAAGGATCACTTCGAGGGTCGGTCGCTTCATCTTTGGGTGGATGTCCACCGGGATCCCGCGGCCGTTGTCGCTCACGGTGGCACTGCGGCCGTCGGCGTGCAACGTGACAGAGATGGTCGTGGCGTGACCGTTCATCGCCTCGTCTACGGAGTTATCCACGATCTCCCACAGGAGATGGTGAAAGCCATCGGCGCCCGTACCGCCGATGTACATGCCGGGGCGCTTGCGAACGGGATCCAACCCTTCGAGCACTTGGATATCGCTGCCGGTATATTCAGACATCGATCAGCCCTCGCCTTCGGGGTTGGGCTTTCCTAGCGCGACCGACGCCGGCCGCTTCCAGACCGCGAAATAGCCTCGCCGGAAAAGTTGGGCACCTCGGTCAGCGCGAGCCCCGCCATACTTCTTGGCGGTGACCACTTCTTCGCGGCCGAGCTGGGTAAGCACGCAGGGACCGGAACCCTTGTCGCGGTGTACCTCGAAGGCGAATACGGAATCCTCGGCGCGGAGCTTGATGGCCATCACGCCCTTGCCCGCCCCGCGAAGCACCGGCACTTCCCCCGCGGGAAAGGCCAGCACGCTGCCCAGCGTGGTCGCGAGGCAAATCGAGTCTTCGCCCTCGGTGAGGTAGGCAGCAACCACTTTATCTCCCCCTTCATCCAGCTTGATGCAGGTGCGCCCGTTTCGGTTGGAAGGCTCTTGAATCATCGCGACCGGAAGCCGGACAATCTTGCCGCCGGTCGAGACGGCCACGAAGGTGGGCGCCGGCGGATCATCCCCCACCTGGGGCGGGGCACCGCTTGGGAGGTTCCGCGGATCGTGGGATACGACGCCCACGATTCGTTCGCCATCGGCGAAAGCGAAGTACTTCTGGACCGGTTCGCCGTAGCCGGTGGTGGCGGGGATGGTTTCTGCCCGCAGGGTGTAGGCGATGCCGTGCGTGGTAAACACGCTCACGGTGTGGCGGGTGGTGCTGCGCATCGCCCACCCGATGCTATCGCCTTCCTTGACCCTCACTTTGTCCACGCCCGTGATGGTGCCCTGCCGCTTCATCCACCCATCGCGGGTGATCACCACCACCGCATCTTCCGACACGACGTAGGCATCTTCCTGGTACACGATGGTCGGAGCTTCGCCGCCCACGCGGGTGCGGCGCCGCTCGCCGTACTGGTGCCGAATCGCGGAGAGCTCGTCCTGAACCATGCCGCGCAGGCGTTCCCGGCTGGCGAGGATCTCGGCGAGCCTCTCCGCCGCGAGCCGCTTCTCTGCAAGTTCTTCCTGGATGATCAAGATCTCCAGGCGGGCGAGCTTGTAGAGCTTCAGTTCGAGGATGGCATCGGCCTGAACGTCGTCCAGGTCGAAGCGCGCCATCAGCTTTTCGGCGGCATCGCGACGGCCTTCGGAGGCGCGGATGATGCGGATCGCCTCGTCCAGGCAATCGAAGATCTTGGCGAGGGCTTCGAGGAGGTGGATGCGGTCCCGCAGCTGCCCGAGCTCGAACTCGGTGCGGCGCCGCACCGTTTCCAGTCGGAAATCCAGCCAAAGCTGGAGCATCCGCTTCAGATCAAGGCGTTCAGGGGCCGCCGCCTCGGGGTTCTCGGTGGGCACCAGGGCGGTCATGTTCACGTGGATCGCTTCTTCGAGCCGCGTGTGCTTGAACAGGAAGGCCATCGCAGCGTTCTCGTCCCCCGACTGACGAAGTTCCAGCACCACGCGAACGAGGTCCGTGCTTTCGTCGCGCACGTCGGTCAGCTGCGGGATCTTCTTCAGGGAGATCAGGTCCCCGATCTCCTCGACCAGCTTGGCCTTGTTTACGCCGTAGGGCACGCTGGTCACGATCACATAGTGCTTTCGGCCCTTCGACTCCGGTTCCCAGGTACCCCGCACCTTCACGGGACCATGGCCAAGCTCGTAGATCTGCCGCAGCTCATCCACCGGGGTGATGATCTCGCCGCCGGTCGGGAGGTCGGGGCCTTTCACGTTGCGGCAAAGCTGGGCGATGGAGGTGTCGGGGTTGTCCAGGAGCATCAGGCAGGCGTCGATCACCTCGCGCAGGTTGTGCGGCGGGATGGTGGTCGCCATGCCCACGGCGATGCCTTCGCTGCCGTTCACCAGCAGGTTCGGAAACTGAGCGGGCAGCACGATCGGCTCGAAGTTCTGCGTGTCGTAGGTCGGCCGGAGGTCGACCGTGCGCTGCTTCAATTCCGCCAGCAGCTCCACCGCCAGCGGCATGAGCTTCGCCTCGGTGTACCGCATCGCGGCCGCATTATCGCCGTCGATACTGCCGAAGTTGCCTTGACCATCCACCAGGGTGTGGAGGAGCGAGAAGGGTTGGGCCATGCGGACCATCGCTTCGTAGATCGAGCTGTCGCCGTGCGGGTGGTACTTGCCCATCACCTCGCCCACGATCGCGGCCGACTTTCGGTAGCGTGCCTCGGGCGTGAGGTGCATGTTGTGGTACATCGCGTAGAGAATACGGCGTTGAACCGGCTTCAGGCCATCGCGAACGTCGGGAAGCGCCCGTGCCTTGATGACGGACAGGGCGTAGCTGAGGTAGCGACGCCGGGCGGCCACTGCGAGCGGCAGCGGGGTGGGAATGGTGTCCATGCGGTAGCCGAGAGGCAGGCGGCCGAGAAGGGTCGCGCGGAGGGAGCCAACTCATAGCACGGGGGGGCTACAATCCGACCTGATTCCGAACGTAGTCGTCGTACCCATCCATGATCGGTGCGTAGTAGTCCCGGTAGGCCCAGACGTAGTCGGGTGTGAAGGAGCGTCGCGGGTCGGACTGCACGTCGGCCTCCGAGAGGTCCCACGCGGCCTGAGCCTGCGCGAGCACGTCGGACTCGCCGTAGGCGGCGGTAGAGGTGTCGATGTGGGTCTTCAGCTCGGCGAGGCAGGCGGCGTCGGACAGGCAGGCGAGAGCGAGCCGGCCGCCCACGGTGTACCAAGCCTGGCCGCTGACCTCCAGCTGGTCCCAGCTCTCGTCGGTGCCCCAAGGGGCGAACTGGATGCGATTTTCGTCGGCCGGATCCTCGTAAAGGATCACGTCGTTGAGGTGGAACGGGTAGCCGTCGAAGTTGCCGACCGTGGCGCACCACGCCCAGTAATCGAGGAACTGGTCCACGTTCACCACGGCGCTCAGCTCGCCGAAGAAATCACCGCCAAAGCTGTCAAGTGCTGCCTTGACGGCGGCGATCTGGGTGAAGTCGCCTTCCCCCGACTTGGCCACCCAGCCCCCGCGAAAGCCGGAGTCCGTGAAGTCGCCATAGCTGGTACCGGTGCCCCAGAGATTTCCTGTGGAGTCGGAAAAGCGCCGCTGCAACCACTCGTCATCCACTGATTCCACGTTGGCATACAGGCCCCAGGGCTCGCCGTTGAGCGTGACGCGCGCGTAGCTGCACCGGCTGGCCAGCTGCGATTGCTGGTGCAGCAGGTTGTAGACGATGATCTCCTTGGACTGCGTGTAGTCCGTGCCCATGTTGTTCAGGGTGATTCGCTGGAGGGAACCATACTTCTGGTCGATGTACTCGTCAGTCTTGATCTTGAAGCTGGCCTTGCAGTAGCCGTCGTTGCACTCCAGATCCTGGTAGGTGCTGGACCCCTTCAGCCGCACGCCGACCTGCAAGAACGTGACGCCGTTGATGACCACATCGCCCTCGACATAGTCGCGACCATCCTGGTTGAGCGAGCGAATGGCGCGGTCGTCCAAGGTGATATCCACGGTCTGGATGACCGAGGGGTCGAAGAAGGCCTCGTACACCTCATCCTTGTCGGGTTCTTCCCCGGTATCGGTTTCGCCCGTGTCGGAAGTGTCGCCCGGAAGCACGCTCCCCGAATCCTCCGGAATGGGGTGTTCATCGCCGGTATCAGGGGAGGAGCCGCCGAGCAGGATCGAGGATTCAGGACCGCAGGCGAGGAGCAGGAGGGTGAGCACGGTGGCAGGGTAGCCTATCGACAGGAGGACTGTCACCCTTCTTGCTTTCTCTCGCCGCGGCGGAGCGTTACGGCCTGCCGTCGCCAGAGTCTCCTTGATGCTCTTCCTGCTGGTTTTGAACGCGTGTGGGCCGACCACCGTGGTGATCGCAGATGAGGAACTGCCCGCCACCGACTCCTGGATTCCAGGCGGCGATAGCGGCGATAGCGGCGATAGCGGCGACACGGGGGACTCGGGCGAGGAGGACACCTCGGTCGAGGACACGGGAGAACCGGAGCCCGCGGAGTGGTGCTTCCCGGGTGGGGTGCTCCTCGATGTCTCCGGCAGCTTCGCCTATGGCGCGTCGTTCGACAGCTACGACAGCCGCGCCGGCCTCTACGGTGGGGGGAACATCGGCAAAGCCGCGACGGTCATGGTGAACGGCGCCGAGAACTGTGCCCTGACAAGCGGCGCTTCCGTCGCGGGGGATGCGTGGGTCGGCGGTGAGCCTGCGGACAGCTATTGCGAGGAGTGGGGGGCCTCGGTCAGCGGAGGTGTCCATGCGGCGACCGCCCCCGAAGCGATGCCCGCGTTCGGCGCGCCTGTCGGCCTGCCGGATTCACAAGGCGACGTGTACATCGGTTGGGCAGAATCCCTCGAGTGGAGCGAAGACGGAAAGTACGACAGCTTCCGACTTGGGTATGGCGCGACGATGACGGTGTGGGAAAGCGTGACCGTGCTGGCGGAGAGCTTCGCCAACGAAGGCGCCCCGATGGTGATCGCGCCGGGCAGCGTCGTGAATCTCTATGTTCAGGACGATGTCACGCTGCACTACGGGGCGGCCATGAACGTGGAGGGCAAGCCGGAGCAGCTCAACATCTACCTGCTTGGCAGTGGCACCGTGAGCGTTGGAAGTGGAGCTTCCATCAATGCAAGAATCTACGCTCCGGAAGGCACGATGGCGACCTCCGGCACGATTTCTGGCGCATGGGTCGCGAGAACGGCGACCGCCCAGTGGGGGGCGTGGACCCATGTGGACATCGCGGCGATCTGCCCCTGATTCCTAAAGAATTCCCTTCGCCACCAGCAGCTCGGCGTTCGCGATGGCGCCGCCGGCCGCGCCCCGAATGGCGTTGTGGGCGAGCGCGAAGAACTTCACCGTGAAAACCTCGCACCGTTCCACGCGGCCCACGGTCACCGCCATGCCCCCCCCGCGATCAGCATCGAACTTGGGGCTGGGTCGGTCGCGAGCGCCTATCAGGTGCAGCAGCGGCCTTGGCGAACTAGGCAGGATGTAGGGACCGACGAAGCTGGTCAAGGCCTCGCGGATCGCGTCGAGTCCCGGGTCGGTCCGCAACAGCGCGGAGACGGCCACGAGGTGTCCGTCAGCGACCGGAACGCGCACGCAACGGGCGGAGATGCGCAACCCGGGGGCGTCGAGGATGCGCTGGGGTTCGGTCGCGACCTTCTCTTCTTCGTCTCCGGCATGGGGGTGAACGTTACCCAGCATGTCCCAGGCGCTTTCCCCAGGGTAGCCGGCGCCGCTCACGGCCTGGTAGCTCGCCACGCACACGGCCTCGACCCCCCAGCGGCGATGCAGCGGCGCGAGGGCCATGGTCATCGCCTGGTGCGTGCAGTTCGGGTTCGCGACGATGAACCCACGCTTTCCTCGCACCCACTCCGCATGCTCGGGGTTCACCTCGGGGATGAGCAAAGGGACACCTTCCACCGTCCGAAACGGAGCGGCGTTGGTGAGGACCGCCCGGCCGCTGTCGCGGAAGAGGGGCTCCACGACAGTGGCTGTCGCCGAATCCAGCGCGGAGAAGATCACGGCGGACTTGACCTTCTCCGGATCGCACGGGAGCACGAGGGCACCCGGCATTGGGTTGTCGCCTCCCAGCCGCCACGGCGCGGCTTCCTCGTAGGTTTTGCCGACGGAGCGCTCCGAGGCACAGAGCTCTGCGACCCGAAACATCGGGTGGTGCTGCAACCTTTGCACCACCCGCTGGCCCACCATGCCGGTTGCGCCGAGGACCGCGACATCGATCGTCATGCCGGTGCCTAACGTGGAGGGGCCGGTGCCGATAGCTTGCCGGTGTGCTCAGCCTCCTGTTCCATATGCACCAGCCCGACTACCGCCATCCGCGCACGGGCGTGCCGATCATGCCCTGGGTGCGGCTGCACGGAACGCGCGGGTACCGTGATGTTCCCAGGATCATCGCGGAGACCGGCGCCCAGGTCACCGTAAACCTTGTCCCAACGCTGATCGAGCAGATCGATCGCTATGCGGCTGGCGGCAGCGACACCCACCTTGATCTGTGCAGGCGCCCCGCCGAGAGCTTGAGCCCGGCGGAGGCCGATTGGTTTGTGGGCCACGCGATTCACGGCAGTCCGAGGGCGTTTGACTGGTTTCCGGGCTGGGCGGAGCTGCGTCGGCGCCGCGACCGCGGGGATGCGTTCAGTTTTCAGCACCTTCGTGATTTGCAGGTCTGGTGCAACCTCGCTTGGTTTGGTGCCACGGCGCTCGAGGACTTCCCGCTCCTGGGCGCTCTCCGGGCGAAGGGGTCCGGATTTTCGGACGAGGAGCGGGTCGAAGTGCTCCGCATCCAGCTCGCCTGTATTTGTGGACTTCGCTCCTTGTTCGCGGCGCTTCCCGACGTGAGCGCCAGCCCCTACGCCCACCCCATCGTGCCGCTGCTGCTGGATACGGCCCACGCTGCACGTTGCCTGGGGCCGTTCGCCGACCCCGGCTTTCGCTTCCCGCGCGATGCCGACGACCAGCTTGCGGAGGGGCGGCGCGCCGTCGGGGCTTGGGTCGGGCACGACGTTCGGGGGCTGTGGCCGAGCGAAGGGTCGGTCAGTCCCGAGTCGGTCGAGGCGTTCGCGAAGGCGGGCTTTCAGTGGTTTGCGACCGACAGCGGCATCCTTGAGCGTTCACGGGGGGAAGGGGAGGGGCCCGTGTGGCAGGTCGGGCCGATGAAGGGGCTCTTCCGCGACCACGCCCTCAGCGACCGCGTGGGATTTGTCTACGCGGATTGGACTCCTGAGGCGGCGGTGACCGACCTGCTCGCGCGGGTGGGCGATCGCCGGGCCTTCCTCGCCCTGGATGGGGAAAACCCTTGGGAGTCCTTCCGCGATGCAGGTGCTGGCTTCCTTCGGGTGCTTTTTACGCAAGCATCGCTCACGACGGTTTCGGGGGTGGCCGCAGCGGAGCCGACAGGCCGCGTGGACCACCTCCACACCGGGAGCTGGATCGCCGCAGATTTCAAGATCTGGATCGGCGCTCCGGAAGATCAGGCCGCTTGGAGGCTGCTTCGGCGGGTGCGGGAAGCGTTCGAGGCCTCGACCCAGCCGGAGGATGCGCGGCGTTCGCTTTGGCGGGCCGAGGCCAGCGACTGGTTCTGGTGGTACGGACCGGAATTTCAAACGCCCTTCGCCGGGGAGTTCGATCTGCTGTTCCGCGCCCACTTGGCGGATGTTTTGGAGAAGATCGGCGCGCCAGCGATGCCCGAGCTGGACCAACCGCTCTCGGGCGGCGCGGGGTCCACGACCGCCCCGAAGGGCGAGGTGTACCCCCAACGCCAGGACTTCTTCGGGTGGAACGCGGCGGGGTCCGTGGCGGTCACGACGGGATCGATGGCACCGGGGCCGGGGTGGCCGTCGCGACTGGAGTACGGCTGGCATGCGGGGCGCCTCGTGGCGCGCCTTGTCGCCGGAAAGAGCGCCATGGTGGCGGAAGGTTGGCGCATGGAGCTGACCGACCGCGAGGGTGAGACTCCCACCGTTTTCCTGTGGACGCCGGAGGGGAGGCGGGTGCCGGATTCGGGCACCTGGCCCCTGCTCCGGCCCATCCTGCGTTTCGAGGCGTAGTCCTTTGGTCGAACGCCGGCTCGCGCCCACCCCATTCGCTACGCTCGGGCTGCTGTTGGCCCTGTACCTGGCGCAGGGGCTCCCCTACGGGTTGTTCTCGCAGGCGCTTCCCGTGATGATGCGGCAGGCCGGCCATTCTCTGGAGAGCATTTCGCTGTCCAGCCTTCTCGCCCTGCCGTGGGCGTTGAAATTTCTGTGGGCCCCGGCCATCGATCGGGTGGTCGGGCCGCGGCGGCGGGTGATTCTCCCGCTGAACCTCGTGGCTGCTGGGATGCTGGCGGCGTTGTCGGTGGTTTCTCCCGGCGCGATCATTCCGTTGATCCTTACGGTTTTCCTATGTAATCTGGTGGCAGCCACGCAAGACATCGCGACGGATGGGCTGGCCGTCGAGAGCCTTCCCTTGGCGCACCGAGGCTTGGGGAACGGGGTTCAGGTGGCCGGCTATCGGCTCGGGATGGTCATCGGTGGCGGTGTGCTGGTGATGCTGTTCGACGTTTGGGGGTGGCAGAAAACATTCCTGACCGCCGCCGGCGTTCTCCTGGTGGCCACGCTGCCTGTGCAGTTCGCCGCACCCGTGCGGAGGGTCGCGCCCGCCGTGGTGGCGGCCGGCAACGAGGCCCTCCGATGGGACCGTTGGTTTGCCGGCCGTGATGGACTCTCCTGGTTCGGGCTGTTGTTCCTCTACAAGTTGGGCGACTCGTTCGGCACGTCCATGGTGCGACCCATGTTCGTCGATCAGGGATTCAGCCTGGGTCAGATCGGGGCGATGGTCGGGGTGTACGGGTCTGCGGCGGGTCTCGCTGGAGCCGTGGCGGGCGGGGTGATCGTGTCGCGGTGGCGATCCCGCGCTGCGCTGCTCACCTTCGCCGTGCTTCAGGTACTCGCGATGTCGCTCTACGCAGCGGTCGCGCTCGCCGGCCCCGAGTACGCAGTCGCCGCTGTGGTCGTGGAGCATCTGTGCTCGGGGATGGCGACCGTCGCCCTGTTCACGGCGATGATGTCGGCCTGTCGCCCAGGGCATGCCGGTGCCGACTACACCGTGCAGGCATCTGTAGTGGTGATCGCTCAGGGGCTGGCCGGCCTCCTGAGCGGCTGGAGCGCGCACCGGCTCGGCTACGCGCCGCATATGCTCGTCGCGACGGGGCTGTGTGCGGGCGCGTGCGGCTACCTGCTCACGATGAGGCGGGGCTCGGGGCGGTTCGCGCTGGCGTGAACCACGTCCCTTTTGGGATAGATGCACCCATGGAAGCACTTCCTCACGATCTGCTCGGGGCCATCGACGGCTTGAGGGTGTCCCGCAACGCGGTGATCCTCGCCCATTATTACCAGGATCCTGACATCCAGGACATCGCCGACTTCATCGGCGATTCGCTCCAGCTCGCCAAGGCGGCGCAATCCACCCGCGCCGATGTGATCCTGTTCTGCGGCGTACACTTCATGGCGGAAACGGCCAAGATCCTGAACCCCGACCGCATCGTGCTTGTCCCCGATATGCGCGCCGGGTGCTCCCTCGCCGATGCCTGCCCCGCCCCCCTGCTCCAGCGGATGAAGGACAAACACCCCGGCGCAAAGGTGATCTCGTACATCAACTGCTCCGCAGCGGTGAAGGCGATCTCGGATGTGATCTGCACGTCCAGCAACGCGGAGCGGGTGGTCCGCTCGTTCCCGCCGGACCAGGAGCTCATCTTCGCTCCCGACCGCAACCTGGGTCAGTATGTCGCGAAACAGACCGGGCGTCCGATGCATCTATGGCCGGGAACCTGTATCGTTCATGAAACGTTCAGCGAGCGCAAGCTGATCGAACTGGTGTCGAAGCATCCCGGCGTGCACGTTGTCGCGCATCCCGAGTGTGAACCGACTCTGCTCGCCCGCGCCGACTTTATCGGCAGCACATCCGCCCTGTTGAAGTACGTGCAGGACACGGACGCGCCCGGGTTCGTCGTGGCCACCGAGCCCGGAATCCTGCACCAGATGGCCAAACTGGCACCGGGGAAGGCCCTGTATCCGCTGCCCGGAATGGACGAGAACTGCGCCTGCAACGAGTGCCCCCACATGCGGCTCAACACGCTGGAAAAGATGTACCTGGCCCTGCGAGACCTGTCGCCTCGCCTCGAAATGGAGGAAGGGCTGCGTCAGCGTGCTTTGGTGCCGTTGAACCGGATGATGGCGCTGGGTTGAGGCCCTATGGTGCGAAGCCGATGGCGAGGGTCGGTGTGTTGTAGGTGCCCTTGGACGTGATGAGCTGCGCGAACCCCAACTCACCTTTGAAGCTGCCGAGCTTGAGTCCGGCGGCCACATGCCACCCCAGCTCGTCGCCGAACGGGACGGGGCCCCCCGCCGAGGCCTTGCGTGATTCGTCGAAGTACCAGGCCGGGGTCACGCCGGCCTGCGCATAGTATTTTTTGGGCCCTACCGTGATCTCGACCGGCACCTTCACCCCCAGGGCGGGTGCGAGCACGTCTTTACCGGTTTCGATGTTGGTTTGCCCGTTGTAGGTTCCCTCCAGTCCGCCGCCCGCGCCCCAGTACTTGGCCCGGTAGCCGGTGGTGTTGCCGAGGTGTACGTCGTAGCCCGAGAGGTTCTCGGCTGTGATGTAGGCAGCACCTGCGTAGAGATTGCCTTCAAGTTTCTTTTTCCAGTAACGGATGCCCACATCGGCACCCGCGGTGACGGCGGTCCCGCCGCTGGAGTCAATCTGGACCCCTCCTCCGGGCGCCACATACGGATCCCAGTTCAAACCAAGGATCTTCGAGCGTTTTCCATTTTCGTCATCGGCGTTTTCACTCCCACCCTTCTCGCCGCCCCCCTTGTTCTTGCCCCCCTTGTTCTTCGATGCGGCGTCGGTGGCTTCGGCGGCGACCGTGGGCGCGTAGTCGGGTTCTGTGGCGAAGACGGATTGGCAGAGCAACAAGGCGAGCATGGGAAACCTCCCGGGCACCCTATCCGTTCCGCGCTCGGAGCTAAGGGTTGGCGTCGAGATAGCGCCCCACGGCGGCGTTGGTTTCCTCCAGGTTGGGGCGGATGAGCTTGACGATGAAGGCTTCGATTCGGGGGGCCAGGGCTCCGGCGATGAACTGTGGAACACCGGGAAGTTCGCGTAGGTTGATCTGGAGGTCCCCCTGGATGACGATCCGGGTGTGTGGGCCCTCGGCGGCCATGCGGGTCGTTCCGCCGCACTTGAACTGTTCGTTGAAAACCCTCAGTCCGATCCGCCAGTCGCAGCAGCGCGCGTCGTCGTGCCAGTCGGCGAAGTCGTCCCACACGAGCAGGTCTGGCTTCACCACGACCTGGGCAAACGCCGGGATTTCCCCCTTTCCATGCCAGACGTTGTGGAGGCGTACCCCGTCGGGTTGGTTCTCCCGCAGCCGTTCCTCCACCTTGCTTACGTTTGGCATGTGAGCGGCGATGCCCGGAATCTCGTCGCGGAACGCCCGGTAAACGCGATCGATGGGGTGTCGCACGATGCCGCTAGCGTGGATTTCCATGGCCACGCGCCTAACGTGGGATAGCCGCGCGCATGGCCTCCCGACGTTCTGAACGCCGCGCTCTCGCGGGCGCCCCTGAGTGGGCGGGCGCGGGACCGCTCCGCCAGTCCCTTTCGCAGCGGTCGGGCGAGGCGCTTCGCGAGGGGGATGCCGAGGTGTCCACCGTGCTCGTATCGGTGCTGCGCAGTCGTGAGCGTATCGAGCGTGCAACCCACGGTTTTCACGCCTACCCCGCTGGCCTTCATCCGGATGCTGCCGCGGCACTGCTCTCCCTGGGGAGCGGGCCGGTGCTCGACCCCTTCTGCGGCGGTGGTACTGTGCTGGTCGAAGCCATGCTTGCGGGGCGAGAGACGCTCGGCTGTGACATCAACCCGGTGGCTACGCTTATTGCGCGTGCTCGAACGACGCGAACGACCGAGGCCGAGCGGACCGTACTCCGCTCCGTCTGTCGGAAGGCCGCGGAGGCCGCGAGGCGTGCCGGCCTCGCCAACCACGCCTCGGGTGGGCGGGACACGTCGATGTTGCAGGCTGAGGTGCCGGATGTGGCCTGGGATTGGTACGACCCGTGGGCCATCGTCGAGCTCGATGCCCTCCGTCACGTCATCGGGAAGGACCCTTTGGCTCGAGCCATTTTCTCCTCCATCCTCGTGAAAGTGAGCCGCCGTGAAAGCGAGACTGCGAACCGCAGGATCGAGGGCACGCGCCCGCCGGGAACGACCGCCACGCTGTTTCACAAGCGCGCTCGCGAGTTTGCGCGGCAGTTGGAGGAACTCGAGTCCCTCACGGCGTCCCAACCGGAAGCGGCGCGCGCCCGCGTTCACCGGGAAGATGCGAGAGAGCTTCGTGAACGTGGCGAATTCGGCCTTGTGGCCACGTCACCCCCGTACCCCGGTGTCTACGATTACCTCCAGCTTCAGCAGCTGCGCGTCGCGTGGCTGGGCCTGCATCCTTCGGAGGGCGGTCGGGAAGAGCTCGGAAGCCGGCGCGCGTTCAGAAGTGACCGTGCAGATGCGGTGGCCGACTGGAAGGCGGATACCCACAAGTGGGTGAGGGCGGCTGCGAAGGCGCTCCGTCCGGGTGGGCGGTTGGCCGTCGTGATCGGGGATGGGCTCGTGGCTGGTCGCCCCGTCGATTCCCTTGGTCCGCTGGGGGAAGCTGCGCACGCCGAGGGCATGGTCAGGGTCGCCCGGGCCACGGTCGAACGTTGGGATGAAGGCGTGGAGCGCATGCGTCCCGAGCACGCCGTGCTGTACGCGAGCGCCCCTTGACCCCCTGGTCGGATGCCGACACGCCGATCGCGGAGCTTTCCCGGTCCATTCGTGCGTTCAACGAGGCGCGGGAGTGGGGGCCCTTCCATTCCCAGCGAAACCTGGCGATGGCGCTCTCGGTCGAGGCCAACGAGCTCCTGGAACTCTACCTCTGGAGTGCCGATCGTGGCCCGCAGCCCCCTGTGGCCGCCCGGGAGCCGCGTGTCGCAGAGGAAGCCGCCGACGTTCTGATCACGTTGCTGAACTTCTGCGACCATGCGGGGGTGAATCTCGCCGCCGCCGTGCAGGCGAAGCTGGCCGCCAACGCGGTACGCTACCCCGTGGACCAGGCGCGGGGGCGGCTCGAGAAGGCGGATGAACTCGCGGCAGATCCCCGAAGCGTCCCATAGTCACCCTCGGGTGAATGCGGAGTGGGGGAGAGCACCACGGTCGGCCCCTGGCGGTCGCAAGGTGACCGTCGGCAAAGCCTCCGGGCCGACAAGGCAGGGAGGGAGCCCTCTCCCCCGTTGCATGACAGTTGATCGCTCGCGCCTGGGGGTCCCGGTGTTATGCGGGCACGATGATTCGCTGGGCGGCTAGGACCGACGTTGGCAAGCGGCGCGAAACGAACGAGGACAACCATCTGTCCTCCCCAGAACACGGACTCTTCGTGGTGGCCGATGGGGTCGGGGGTCGGGCCGCTGGCGAGGTCGCCAGCGAAATGTGCGTTACGACATTCGCGGTTAGCGCCCCGCAAATTGCGGCCCGCATCAAGGACTTCACCGAGAGCGGCACCACCGAGTTCCGAAACGCCGTACTTGCGGAGTTAGAACAGGTTTGCCAGTTGGCAAGTCGACAGATCTACGAAATGGGGGAGGTCGCCGACCGGAAGGGGATGACCACCACTCTGGTCGCCGTCGTAATCGGCGGAGGCGCGGTTTTCGTGGCCCATGTGGGTGATTCGCGTGCCTACCTGTTCCGCGATGGCGAGGTGCGGCAGCTCACCGAAGACCATTCCATGGTCAACGAGATGGTACGAACGGGACGAATGACTTGGGCGGAGGCCAAGGCTTCCAAGCATCGTCATGTGATCACGAGGGCTATCGGCCTCTATCCGACCGTTCAGCCCTCGCTCGGCTCGTTCGACCTGCTGCCGGGCGATCGCATCGTGCTCTGCAGCGACGGCCTCTCCGACGTGGTCGCGCCCGAGCGCATGGCGCAGATCGTTTCCAGCTCCGACCCCACCGTCGCATGCGATCTATTGATCCAGGGAGCGCTCGACCGGGGTGGCCCCGACAACGTCACGGTTCAGGTGGTCGAACCCCTCGGCAGCCCCCGCACGGATGAGGCCGTCGTGCGCGCCCGCACCCTCGAACACCTCTTCCTGTTCGAAGACATGCCGTACCCGGGGCGACTGCAGGTCGCGCGCATCATGGAAGAATACTGGTTTGGACCTGGAGATATTCTTGTGTCCGAGGGCGACGAAGGGGACAGCATGTTCGTGGTCACGGAAGGGGAGGTGTGCGTCAGCGCGGGAGGGGTCGAACTGGCTCGCCTCGGCCAGAACGAACACTTTGGCGAGCTCACGCTCACCGACCGCCTGCCGCGCTCGGCGACTGTCACTGCGGCCACCTTCGGCAGCGCCGTGAGCCTTTCGGCGGGGTCCCTGCGCGAGTTCTGCATGTTGGAGCCGGCTCTGGGCAGCCAGATCCTGTTCAAGCTGCTGCGTGTGCTCGGGCATCGGCTTCGCGCTGCGAACGCGAGGCTGGTGAACGAGGAACCAGTCGTTCTCGAGCCCATCGAAGAGGAATGACCCGCCCGCGCGTGACAAGAGCCCGCAAATCGGTGGGGCTCCCCCTTTCCCTGCCGGCCGTCGAATGCAAGACTGGGGCATCCATGCGGCAACTCTGGTCTCTTCTCTCCACCGGCCTCAATCGCGAGTTCGGCGTGGCCCGCTGGGGTCATTTCGGTAAACCGGTCATCCTCTTCCCGACAGGGGGGGCGGACTACCTGGATGTGGAGCGCTTCCTGCTCGTCCGCGCGCTCACCCCACTGGTCGAAGCCGGGCGCATCAAGGTGTACGCGGTCGATAGCGTGTGTCGAGATGGATGGCTCGGCGACGGTCCGGCGCGAGAAAAAGTCCAGCTTCAGGTTGCCTACGACCGGTGGCTGTCCGAAGTGCTTTTTCCTCATATTCGGCAGGACTGCGGGGGCACCGACCAGAGCTTCGCGGTGGCGGGAGCCTCGCTCGGCGCCTACCAGGCGTGGACCGCAGCGGCCCGCCATCCCCACGAGGTCGATCTCTGCGTGGGCATGTCCGGCACCTACCTGATGGATCGCCGCCTGGACGGCTACTGGGATGAGGAGTGGTACCACCATGACCCGCGCCAGTTCCTGGCGAACGTGGATGAGGGGGTGCTCTTGGATTCACTTCGGCGCGTCCAGTTTGTACTCGGGCTCGGAGAACGTTGGGAGAACCCAACCTATACGGAGACTGCCGCGGAGGTTCTGTCCAAGAAGGGGATCCCCGTACACCTGCTTCGGTGGCGGTCCCCGGCGGGGCACGATTGGCCGACCTGGCGAACGATGCTGCCGCAAGTCCTCGACGCGCTGGTGTAGCGGTGCGCGTCGAGCAGCGTGGGGCGATCCTGCGGCTGACGCTCGACCGTGCTGGTCGCAAGAACGCCCTTGACCCGGCCACCATCGCTGAGCTGCAGCGGGAGTTCGCGCGCGTCGAGGGTGCTTCTGAGGTGCGACTGATTCAGCTCGCCGCCGAGGGTTCGGTGTGGTGCGCAGGTGCCGATCTTGCCGCTTTCGCAGCGGACTCGGTGGGTCGTTCGGCCGCGATGCACGCGTTCGCCGACGTTCTCGCAGACGCGGTGGCGTGCCCCGTGCCGGTGGTTGCCATCGTGAACGGGGCAGTGTTCGGCGGGGGGGTTGGTCTGCTGTGCGCCGCGGACTTCGTGGTGATGGGTGCATGCGGGAGCGTCTCCCTCCCTGAGAGCGGGGTCGGGCTCTGGCCCATGATGGTTGGCCCGATGCTCGGCCGGGTGATGTCTCCCCGCCGCGCGATGCAGCTCGCGTTGACCGGTCAGGTGTGGGATGCCGCGAGGTGCCTCGAGGTCGGGATCGCCACCAGCGTCGATGCCGATGTAGAGGCCTCCGCGGCTGTCCTTTCGGCAAGCCTGGTTGCGAAGGCCCCCGGAGCGGTGCGTCTGGGGCGGGCGGCGTGGAGGGCGCACGCGGCACTTGAACCCGAGGCTCTGAGGGCGCGACTGCACTCGCTGGCCGATTCGCTCGACGCGTTGGGCGATCTGCCCGAGGCCGCGGAAGGCATTGCCGCCTTCTTCGGTAAGCGCACTCCAGTTTGGTAGTCACTCATGGCGCATTCTGACCTCCCAAGTCCACGAAGCGTCCGGGCGCCATGGGTGACTGCGGAGCGGTAGGGGGAGAGGGCGGCAAGCCATCTTCTCCCGTTTCTGGATAGGTCTGGGAATGCGCTCCGAAGCACCCTCCCGTCCCGCGATGATCACTTGCGCGCTGAGCGGCGTGGTCGCCAGCCGTGCGCAATGCCCTGCGATTCCCTACACTCCCGAGGAATACGCCGCGGAGGCACTTCGGGCCTACGAGGCCGGCGCCGCCGCCGTTCACATTCATGCCCGCACTCCCGACGGTGCGCCTTCGTTCGAGGTGGAAGACTACCGGCGCATCCGCGATGCGATCGTTGCGGCCTGTCCCGTGATCATCAACTTTTCGACCGGCGCGCTGGGGGTGAGCGTGGAGAAGCGCCTGGCCTATCTGCAGGCGGTGCTGCCGGCGGTGGCCGCCTTGAACATGGGCTCGATGAACTACGCGAAGTACTCGGAGCGGCGCCGGGACTTCGTGTTCGACTTCGTATTCGCGAACCCGATCTCCGAGATTCGGGCGCTGCTCGCCGGCATGGTCGAGGCGGAGATCCGTCCCGAGTGCGAATGCTTCGACCTGGGCCATGTGGGCACGCTCGCTCCGCTGATCGAGATGGGTGCATTGCCGCCTGTATTCCAGGTATCGCTGATTCTGGGCGTGGTCGGTGGAATTCCTGGAACCGTGGCCAACCTCGTGCATTCGGTCAATCAGCTCCCGGCCGAGGCCGATTGGGAGGTCGTGGCGCTTTCCACCGACCAGTGGCGGCTGCTTGCCGGCGGTGCTGCGCTCGGCGGGAACGTGCGGGTCGGGCTGGAGGACAACTTCTATGTGGAGCCCGGCGTGATGGCGAGGTCCAATGGGGATCTTGTTGAGAAGGCCGCACGCATGCTGCGCGACATCGGCCGCCCTCTTGCGGATGTGGCCACCTGCCGCGCTCGGTTGGGGCTCGTACACCCTTAGGCGTTCAGAAATCGATCTCTTCGTACTCCGTTTCCCCTTCGGAATCGTCTGAGGACGGGTCGCCGACCAGGGAAAGGGGCGTGAGATCCGGGTCGGTCGGGGCGGGTGTCCGCACGGCCGCTGCGGCGTACCCCTCGGGATCGTCGACCGCCGGGTCGTCTTCGCGTCGGGCGAAGCGGACCCACTCGCCTTGAATGAGGCGCTCGTGGGGGTAGTACCCGGACTTGTAGCTCAACGCGTCGGCGTCGGCCGCCCATAGCCCGAGGTAATACCAGCGAATGCCGAGAGTTGTGCACAGTTGCACTTCACGGAGCACGCTGAACACGCCGAGCGAACGTCGGGCGGCGGCGGGCTCGAAGTAGTGGTAGGCAGAGTTCGCCGCGTTCACGCCGATATCGAGCAGGCTGACCCCGATCAGCCGCGCACCCTTGAGGTAGCGGACTTCTACGGTGGGGGCGCAGCTCTCAACCAGCCATTCCTGGTAGCCCTGGGGGTGCGTGCGCGAGTGGTCGGTCAACAGCGCCCGCGCTTTACGATGCTCGTTCCAAAGTTTCACCCTGCGACGGCTGAGGCCGGGCGGCCCCACCTCGACCGTGAGGTCGGCGTTCCGGGCAATCACCCTCCGTTGCGAGCGCGTTGGCACGAACGCCGCGACATCAAGCCGCACCGGCTCACAGGCGATGCAGGTCGGGCATTCCGTGCGAAAAATGGTGCGACCTACGCGCTGATCGCCCTGCTCCAGCTGGGTATCCAGCTCGGTAGGCGTCAGGCGCCGTTCGGGGGCTCGTGCCGGGCAACGTGCGATCTGCCCGGGCCGGTAGACACACCGTTCGAAGCGGTCGTGAACTACCGAGGGCATCAGTGCCCGACGATGTCGCTCTGCATGCCGGCGAGGGTGAGGAGCAGGGTATCTCCCAACGCCGAGCCGTCCAACGCGGAGGAATACGGCACGCCGAGGGTGGTCATGGCGGTCATGAGATCCTCAACCAATGCGTTGAAATCATCTTCGGTGACGCCCATGCCGGTGTGCGCATCGAGCATCGAAAGGCCGCTGTAGGTGCAGTAGCCACCCGTTTCGTCGCAGATCTGCTCGACGAGGAGGCCGCTGAGCCGCGCAATGTCGGTGGAAGCGAAGAAGGTGTTGATGCGGGCATCGCCCGCCACGACACCTACGAATTCGGCCACCACGGCCTCGACGCCTGCGTACCCGCCGAGCTGGTTGAAGTACACGCCGCTGCCATCGGCGTCGGTCACGATGTCGGGCTGCATTGCAAGGAGCGCCGCGAGCAGCGGGTCGATCGCTTCGGTGCCATCGAGGGCGTAGGGCACGCCCAAGGTGTCGAGTGCGACGAGCAGGTCGCCCACCAGAGCATCGAACTGGTAGTTGGTGATGGCCATGCCGGCGTGTACCGTGACCATGTCGCCACCCGAGTAGGTGCAGTAGCCGCCGCCGGCGGAACACACCTGATCGATGAGGTTGTCGTTCAGCGCAACAAGGTCGGCGTCGGCAAAGAACCAGTTGATGCGGGCATCGGCGGCCACAACCGTGAGGAATTCGCCGATCACTGCTTCGACCGCGGCATGGCCGCCGATCTGGTTGAACAGCACGGCGCTGCCATCCGCATCCGTCACGATGTCGGACTTCATGCCGACCAGCGCAAGGAGCAGGGGATCGATGGTCGCGGTGCCATCTAGCGCGTACGGAATGCCGAGGCTATCGAGCGCGAGGAGCAGGTCACCAACCAGCGCATCGAACTGCGCATCGGTGATGGCCATGCCGGCGTGCACGTCCACCATCGACCCGCCCGTGTACGTACACGGACCGCCCGTGGCAGAACAGATCTGCTCATTGAGCTTGGCCTTCAGGTTCGGAATGTCAGTCTCAGCGAAGAACCAGTTGATGTTGGCATCCGCCGCGACCTGGGCAACGAAGGCGTCCACAACGGCCGCCACAGCCGCTTCGCCGCCAAGCTGTTCGTACAGGGTGGGGGGAGGAGCGGTGTCGCCGGTCTCGGTGGATTCGCCGGTGTCGCCGGTCTCGGTGGGTTCGCCGGTGTCGCCGGTCTCGGTGGGTTCGCCGGTGTCGCCGGTCTCCGTGGGCTCGCCCGAATCCCGCACCGGGTTGTCCATGGTGGGTGCCGCAGTGTCCGAGTACTTCCCTTCAACCTCTTCTGTCGAACAGGCGAACATCGTCAAGGCGAGTGCGAGCAGCATGGGAGACTCCGTTGGGCATCGCCTAATTCGGGTTCATAGGTCGCGCAACGACACGGCGAGGTCCTTGGCAGGGAAGCGGGATAGCTTGGCGCGATGCGCGTCTTAGGACTGAGTTGCTTCTACCATGACGCCGCGGCGTGCTTGATCGATGACGGGCGCATCGTCGGTGCCGCCACCGAGGAATCTTTCAGCCGAAAGAAGCACGACAGTGGCCTTCCAACAGGCGCG
>CAMBIK010000042.1 GCA_945867435.1 Klebsiella pneumoniae | reverse complement strand
TACTGGATCGAAGCTACATTGTCCGTGCCGGATTGCTACGATGGTTGTGGCGCTGCAAACTGTGTGGATGCCTATCGGGCGGCCGGTTCTACCTGCGCCGCCACCGGGCAGGCCGTCGGGGACGACGATATTCAGGCGATCCTTGAGCCTTGTCTCCAGGATCGCCCTTGGACGGGACCGGGATGTGCGGAGTGATGCGCCGGTGGCTCTCGCTGTTGCTTCTCGCTGCGGCGTGTGACGACCGGCGTGCGGAGATTGGTTGCGAATCTTCATGGGACGACGCTTCTACACCATGGGCAACGGCCGTGTGCGAGTTCGCCTCCAGTTGTGCCTATGATCCGGAGAATGTGCCTTCGAACCATGACTCCTGGTGTATCCCTGCGCGCGCAGCTACTCCGCTCCCCGATGGTTGGGCGTTCGACGGTTGCCGGGCCGCGGACTGCGTACAGCTCGCCGAGGATCTCGCCGCCCAGTGCGCGTCGGGCGCTCTTTCGGCGTCAGACGGGCAAACGGCGTTTTATTCCGAGTGTGGAGACATCAGCAGCCCTACCGAATGATCGTAGACGCCGCCCTTCACCGCTCCCCATAGCGGCCCCGGCGTGCTCGCGAAAGGCGGTCCTGCGACGCGGGTCGGGTCGGCGGCGCTTCTGCCCGGCAGGTGCGGCGACTCAGCCGCCATCCCGGTCGCGGATTCTGGCCTTGAAACCTCGCGGCCTCCGCTGGATCGGGATCAATTCGGTTACGCAAAACGAAACTCTCCCACTTGTCCTACCCCCCTCTAATACGCGCCACCAAGGGGCCCAACCTCCGGCTTGACCGCCCATGATCTTCAATTCCCGGGTGAGCAGGTCCAGTCCCGGTCCGCAGGTTTCGCGGCTCCCGTAACGAAGCGCGGAGTCGCGACGGGTGGACACGGCAGCGGCGCGGCTGGCAAAGGGGAACGCAAGCCAACAACCCTTCGCTGGTGGCTCACCGGGGTGGGGACAACGATCTGCGCCGGAACGGGAGCGCTCCGCCGACGTGCGGCCGCCCGTCGGCCGGCGATTGCGCGCACGCGTTCGGGACGAGGCCACCGAAGGCCGCTATGATTAGGACATGACCGCGTCCCCGCTCGCCCGAAAGGTCCTTGCCCTCCCCTACAGCGCGCGGGAGCGACTGCTCGTGGAACTGCTCGACAGCCTCCACGACGGCGACCAGGGGGAAGTCCTCGACGGCGAGGCCTGGGACCGCTCGTGGGCGGCCGAGTTGGACGCGCGCCTCGACGGCATCGAGGCCGGGACCGTGGCGACCGTGCCCGCCGATCAGGTGCTCGCGGAGATGCGGGCGGGCGTCTTGCCTGCTCGCCGTTGAGTTTCACCCCGAAGCTCGGGCGGAACTCCTCGGGGAACGGGCATGGTACCTTGAGCGGAGTGAGCAGGCTGCGCTCGGGTTTGACACCACCGTAGCCGCCGCGGTCTCGCTGATCGCGGAGACGCCTGAGGCGGCACCGGTCTGGCCCCCGATGGCCCGCCGGCGCGTCCGCAAGTGGGCGCTGCGCCGCTATCCGTTCTGCCTGTTCTACGTCGTTGTGGACGCCGGAGTTGTCATTCTGGCCGTCGCCCATGTTCGGCGTCGGCCGGGGTACTGGCGGAGCCGGCTGGGATCCGAAGCCTGATACCTCGCGTTCTGCTTTGCACCGGGATCGTCTCCGTTACGCAAAACGAAACTCTCCCATTTGTTCTACACCCCTACGAATTCGCCCGCGACTCGGGTCAAGCGCTGGCTTGATCGCTCATGATCGTCGAGTCCCGCGGCACCGAGCCCAGCGGAGGTCGCCCTGCTGCGCTGCTCCCGTAACGAAGGGCCACGGGCGGCTTGTGTTGGACTGCAGACGGCGGCCGGGTCGGGGAAGACCGCCGTTTCGGCGAGCCTCGCCGAGCAGCTCGCATTCGCCGGGCTGGACGTGCTCTACCTGGTCACCGACGACCTGCTCGACGCGCGGCGGCGGCTCGGCATCTTCGAGTCCGATCCCGACGTGGCGCGGGTGCAGCGCGGCCCCGGCAGCATCACCGTAGTCGGGCTCGCTGGGGCGCACGCGATGGACGTGCTGTACCGCTCCGGACCGGGCCGCTTCGGGCGCTTCGACGCCATCGTGGTCGATACCTCGCCGGTGAAGCAGGGCGGCTGCCTGCCCGGCCTGCTGTTCGTCGCCGCTACCGCCGGCGGTCGCCGACGGCGACGCGCGGCGCGACGAGTCGCGAGACTCGCCGCGCCGCGCGCGACACCACGCTAAGCTCCGCCGAGAACGGGCGGTTCTGTCCCTACTTCGCTGCCGTTCCCTCAAGCACGACTTCCTCGGCGGGCACCTCGAACCGCCACGGCTCGTCAGCGTCCGCGTCGATGACCTCGATCCGCACGATCTGGCGGCCGCGAATGCCGAGGTGGCCGCGGTCCTCGATCACGCGCGCATGGATCGTCATCGCCCCGAAGGGGAAGGTGACGAGGTCGCCGGGTCGAAGGTCCTGGGTGGTCATGGGCATCTTCTCCACGGTACTACCACGCCGGCCGACCGGCAAGGCCCGCGAGCCACGCAGCGACCGCCGCGTCCATCGTGGTCGCGAGTTGATCGCAGGCTGCTCGCCAAGCGTTCACATCCGCGAGGCGGAGATCTACTCGGCCAGCCCCAAGGTCGAGGTCGCCCGATGAGGTGAAATCCTGGTGCGCGATGGCATTCCGCCACCGGTTGAGCTGCTCCAAGAGTAGCTTCTGCCCCGGCGTGCGTGCGTCCAGAGCGACCATGCTCGGCCAAAGCTCCAGCCCGAACCGTTTGAAGTCCGACCCGATATTGCCCGGGTTCGGATTGCCCGTGTCCAGCTTCCGCCCCTCGATCAGGCGGGCGCGCAGCATCCACTGCACCCACACGGTCGGCACCTCAGCGCAGACATGCTCGATTGCCTCTGAGTGGAGATCGCGACAGAACCTTTGGAAGTGCGACGAGAGCAGCATCGCGTAGGCGTGGATGACCTGCTCCGTCGCCACGCGGCCGCCAACCGTGGCCGCAGCCACAGCGGCGTGCGCACCCACGATGTCATCGAGCTGCGACCAGGCGTCGGCTTGCCAGCGAAGGAGGGAGTGGGAGGGCAGTGGCCGCTTTACCCCGGGGCGGTGCGGGGTGCCCTGCTCGTTGTTGACCATCCGTCAGTGGCGACGAGCGACTTGCGCGGCCCCGACGCTGCGAGGCTCAACCAGCCTTTGGTTTGGCGGCGATCCTCATCTTGAAACCCTGCGTTCTGCTCATAGCCGGGATCGTCTCCGTTACTGAAAAAGAAACTCTCCCAGGCGCTCTACCCCCCAAACTCCCTCACTTGCCGCTGAATCCCCCGCGCCCTCCGCTCGCCCCACAGCTCGCGAAGGGTGTCGCCTGTCTCCTCCGCCACCGTGGAAGCACGTTCGGCAACGCGAAGGCACGGAAACCAACGAGGGGAGGGGACTCCGTGCTTGATGGTGCCGCGGCTGACCGCCGTGAGCAGGCGCTGCCCACCCTCAAGGTCCACCACCAGCAGGGGAAAAAGCCGGCAGGTCAACGGTTTTAGCGCCCCGCGTTCGCGCCGCGATTCATCTTCCAGGGCGTGAAGGCCGCAAGAAAGGGCACCTTCCACACCCAGCACCGCGAAAACACAGCGCTTTTTTGGGCGGGCGAGCAGGGATTGGGTGCTCCAAGTGGGTGACCCGTTCGCCCAGCGTTCGTCGCGCGGTGCCAGATATGCGGTGATGGCCGTGAGGTCGGCGGTGATGGCGGCATGTTCGCTGTCGGACAGATCTACGTCCAGGTCTGCACAGCACGAGCGTGTGCGCGGCACTCGCAGGCCGGGGGTGCAAGCGTTCGGTTGGCAGGCATAGGGTGCGGCCAACGCGGGGAGATCGAGCAGGAGCGAGGCCCCCGCGTGGCCAAGCTCGCCGCGAATCGCGAGCCGGGTCACATGCCCAGCCCAATCGGATTCCACCGCCGGACCTTGCGCCATCCAGTCGTCGAGGCTCATGGGGCGGCGATCGCTGAACGCCGCGCCACATAGGAGCAGCTGCCGCCGATGCCGAACCGGGCTCCGACGCGGTCCACGCCCGAGGCCGCTGCCGCCACCGGAAGGGCAAGACGAGCGTAGAACCTCTGGAACCGGCTTGCGACTTGCCCGGGAAGCTCGGCCCGCACGGTCGGGGTGCCCGCGGCATCGCGGTCGTCGTTCCGGTGGCGCAGACCGCCCAGCCAGGGAACGAGCCGATGGTCGTGCAGCGGCTGGATCCAGACGTTGAAGCTGTGCACATCCAGCACATCAAAGCCGGAACCTTCCAGACGGGTGCGCATCTGGGCGCGGGTCGGAAGGCGCTCGTGAAAGTGGCCTACGGTGGCCTGACGTGCCGCGAAGTCCGCGGCATCGCGCCATCGCTGCCAGCCATCGAAGCTGCCGCCGATGTCCTTCACCGGGAGGTGACAAACCAGCTTCCCCCCAGGACGCAGCACGCGGGCGGCTTCCCGCAGTGCCGCGTTGAGGTCGGACACATGCTCGAAGACGTCGAACGCGACGATCGCGTCGAAAACTCCGTCCTGAAACGGTAAAGCCTCCGCCGTGCCCAGCACCCATACGGAGGAAGAACCCCGCTTAGCCGCTAGCGCGTTGTGCGCCTTTACCCAGACCGGTGAAACGTCGATGCCGCTACCCGCAGCACCATGATGCCTTTCCAACCACGGAAGTACGCCGCTGCGATGGCCGCCGATCTCCAGTACGCTTCCCCCGGCAGGCAGGTCCAGCGCGACCAGGAGCTGGCGCTGGTGGGCGAGGGTCAGGTTGTGTGGATGGTCGAAGTCGGAGAGTTCCCCGAGCTTCCCATCGTAGATGCCAGCCTGCAGGCTCTCGTTCTCGTCGATACGGGCGGGGCGCAGGTCCCAACCTCCTGCGAAGGCGGGCCATCGCCGACCGGAAGGGGAGAGGAGATCGGCCCCTTGGGGGGTGAGTGGATCGCCATCGAGAGGGTCGCGATAAAGGCCTTGGCGCATGGTTATTGAAGGTAGCCGAGGCCGCGGAGGCGCTCTTCGATGGCCCGGTCGGTTGCGGCATCTGCCACTCGGGGGGCGGCGGTGAACGCCGTGGCCTCGGTGTAAAGGGGGCGCAAGGGGCGGACTGGGCGAACGATGTCGCGCAGGACCTTGCCATCCATGTCGTCGGGAATCGGTACGTTCAGGAGCGCGAGCAGAGTCGGCGCGATGTCGTTAATCGAGGTGCCCTCTCGGTTTCCCGCGGTGATGTCGGGCCCCCAGGCAAGGAACAAGCCATCCGGCTCGTGATTGCCGCTGGCCCAGCCGCTCGGCTCGAAAACTGCGGTGGGAACTTCTCCTTCCGAATAGTAGAACCACACGCTGTCGTCGTGCTCGGCGATGAGCAGGTCGGCGGCCAGGTCCACATAGGGGCCCTCGTACAGGTCTTCCCGGCGCCTTACCGCGCGAATTACGACGTTTCCCTCGGGATCGCGCATCGCAAGCAGGCGAGTCCTCAGCCGTTCGACGAGGGCATCGACTTCTTCTGGCTCCACGCACCCGTGCTTGTCCCGCCCGCGCACGTTGAGACGTACTGCGTTGGTCCCGTGACAGAAGGCGGTGGTCCGCGACCAATCGATCTCGGCCGCGAAACGGGACAGTGAGTCGCCCGCTCCCATCAGGCCATCGCCTCCGATGCGTCGGGCGGCATCGAGAAGCTTGCGGGTGTCTAGCCCCGCGCGATCGAGCAGGGAGCGCACCTTTCTCAAGCGATCTCGTTTGTTTCTGCCCCCTTCCTTGAACACGAGGAAGCCTTCCTGCGCCAGCCAGGTGTTGAGGAAAACCTTGTAGCGGCACGGGCCGAAGCCGTGGTCGCTCACAAAAAACACGTTGGCCCCTTCCGGGCGACGGTCCACCATCTCTCCGATGCGAACATCGATGAGGCGGTAAATGTCGAGGATGGGCTCTCGATATTTGGCCGCCAGGGCCGCATCGTAGCGAGGATGGCGGTCATCGAAGATGTGCCAGAGACAATGCTGCATCCGGTCCATTTCGACCCAGACGGCCGAAAACAGGTCCCAAGGCTCGGATTCCATGAGGTGGCGGACCACCTTGCCACGCTCGTCGATGAGGTGCCGAAGCCGGGCGAGGAAGGGCAGCAGGTCGTCTTCGCGGTCGCATAGATGGGTGTCGATGCGGTAGTCGGGCGAGATCCTGTCCAGCGTGGCGCGAAATTCGGAAGGATGAAGGAAGCCGAGAGTGTCTTTGGATGGCGTGAGCATGTCGCCCACCGCAACGCCGTTGATCGGGCGGGCCGGGAAGGTCAGCGGCAGGTTGACCGTGGCCACCCGCTTGTTTCGATCCGACAGCAGCTCGAAAATCGTTCGGCTTTGGAGGCGGGTGGAATCGATCGGCCGGTACAGGTAGCTGCCGGCTACGGGTTCGGTCCAGTCGTAAATACCGTGCTTTCCAGGCCCCTTTCCTGTCTGGTAGCTGGTCCAGGCGGTGGCGGTCATGGGTGGAACGACGCTCCAGAGCGGGCCGTGGACGCCTTCGGCCTGCAGGCGGGCCAGGTTGGGCATCACACCTTCGAGCAGGAGGCGATCCAACAGCTTCCACGTGGCGCCATCGAGACCAATGACCACGGCGCGGGCAGCGAGAGGCGTAGAGCGGGACACGACGACCTCCGAGCCGGTTAGCGGCTACGTTCCCTAACTCCGTCGGAGACGCAGTGTCCGCCACACCGACCCGCCCCCACCGACCGCGTCGGTCGATGCGCGATGACCACGGCGAGGCCAGCCTCACCGAAATCCTGCATCTGCGCGACTACTGGCGCACCATCCGCAAGCGGCTATGGAGCCTAGTAACGGCGTTTTCGTTGATCGTCGGCAGCGTTACGGTGGTCACGTTGCTGACCCCCCCGGTGTACCAGGCCAACGCCTCGATGCAGATCGACCCCCCCCCCAAGGGGCCCTACGGAGGCATCGAGGCGCTGGGCCAATCGGGGTCGGGCCAGTACCTGTCGGACCAAGAATACTACACGACCCAGGACAAGAAGCTTCGTTCCCGTGTGCAGGCTCGCGCCGTTTTTGAACGGTTGGGCCTGGCCGAACACGATGCCTACCGAGACCTGGACCAGCCCATCGACACCCTCCTCACGCAGGTTGTGGTCGAGCGCGTCCCGAAGACTCGGCTGATCTGGGTGTACTGCAAGTCGAGGACCCCGGAGCTCGCCGAGCAGATCTGCGCTGCCTGGGGTGAAGTCTTCGTCGAGCGGAACCTGAAGGAGATCAACCAGGGCGTTCAGGACGGGCTCGCCTGGCTCGACAAGGAAGTGGGCAAGGCCGAAACAGAGTGGCGCGGCGCCGAAACGGGGCTCCTGGAATTTCGGCGTGGACACAACCAAATCGCTCTTTCGACTGACGAGCGCGGCCATGTCGCCAGCCAACAGATCGAACAGCTCTCCCTCGACAAGGGCAAGGCCGAGTCCGAACTTGCCCAGCGGCAGGCCAGTTTTGCTACCTTGGAAGCTGCGCTTCGGCTTGAGAAGGAACCCATCCGCGTCGCTACGCTCATCGACGCCACCGAGCTGGCCACGCGCTACGAGGAGGTCACGCGCGAGCTGACAGGGCTGCGCACGTCGTTCGGTGAGAAATACCCGAAGGTGGTGGAGAAGAAGGGGGAGCAGGATGGGTTGACGCGGCAGATTCGCACTAAGGCGTCGGCCGAGCTGGGCAAACGACAGAGCGCACGCGACCAGGCTCAGGCCGGCGTCACGGAGATGGCGGCCACCATCGAACAGATCACCGCGGAAGCGCTCTCCGCCGATGGCCCACAGGGGGAATACAACCTCCTCGTTCGCAAGGTAGAGGCCTGCCGAGAGATCTACGACCAGCTGCTCTCCCGCAAGCAGGAGATGGCGGTCACGGCCTCGTTGAAAGAGAACAATATTCGGATCATCGATCCCTCCGAAGCGCTTCACGACGCCGTCGAGCCCAACTACTCGCGGAACATCGCCATCGCCATCGCGATGGGGCTGTTGACCGGAGTTTCTCTTGCCTTGTTCTTCGACTATATGGATACGACGATCAAGACTCGGGAAGAGGTGGAAGCCCTCGGGGTGGACTTCCTGGGCATCATCCCCAGCGTTCCAGGGCTGGCGGGCGACAGCTGGGAGCTGGCCCGAGAGCGCTACCTCTACAGCTACAAGTATCCAAAGTCGGCGTTCGCCGAGTTCGTCAGGAACATTCGCACGACGGTGAACTTCAGCGCGCGCGAAGATGGCAAGCCGCCTCGTCGCTTGCTCATCACCTCGGCCGGTCCCCGCGAAGGAAAGACAACCTCTTCGATCAACTTAGGGATCTCCTTCGCCGCGACCGGTCGTCGGGTCTGCCTGGTCGATGCCGACCTTAGGCGTCCCTCCCTGCACCACGCGTTCGGGCTCGACAACGAACATGGCTTGTCAACCCTGATCTCGGGTGCGAGCACGCCGGACCAGGTGGCGCAGAGCACCCCGCAGGAAGGCCTGTTCATCATCCCATCGGGCCCCCGGCCCCCCAATCCGGCGGAAGTGCTTGGTTCCGATGCCTGTCACCGTGCGCTCGACAAGCTTAATGAGCTGTTCGACCTGGTGATCATCGATTCTCCCCCCGTTGTGGCCGTGACCGACGCGGTGGTCCTCTCCACGCACGTCGATGGCGTGATCATCGTGATCAAGAGCTTCAAGGTGGCGCGGGACCTGGTCTTGCAGGCCAAGCGACAGCTTACGGATGTCGAGGCTCGATTGATCGGCGTGGTGCTGAACGACTTCGATATTCAGCGGAAGTCTTACGGTTATTACTACTATTATACCTACTACGGTGCCGAGCGAGATGAGGTCGCGAAGGTGCGTCGAACCGACAAGGCATGAGGTCGCTCGACTTGGCCCTGATTGTGGCCTCGCTCGGGGCGGTCGCAGCCGCCGCCGGGCTCGAGGGGGGCGTTGAGGTTCGACTCGGGGCCTTCGCGCTGGGAGTGGCGGTCGCGGCCGGTGGGCTCGCCATCGCCGCCGGGGAGCTTCCGGCGCCGACCCGGGCGGTGAAGGCGGTAATCGCAGGGCTGCTTCTGCTTTTGGCCATTCAGGTGACGCCGCTTCCGCACGGGGTTCGGGCGCTGGTCGCGCCGGGCATCACGGAGCGCGTGGACCGGATGGCCGGAGCGTTGACCGTCGAAAAACAAGGTTGGCTGCAGGCACTCACAGAGTTTGAGTTTGGCGTGCTCCTCGCCCCGGCGATGGAAGCGACCACACCCGACTGGACATTTGACCTCCTGGCCGGTGCCCGGGAGGATGGGCTGCGTTCGCTAGTCGCGGACCCCAATGTCTGGTCCTGGCAGGTCGGCCAGTGGGCCGTTTGGGGACTGCTGGTGCTGGTGGGCTGGCGACTCGGGCGCAGCCGCGACACTCTGTGGCCATTTTTGCTCGGCATCATCGCATTCGCAGTGTTTGAGGCCTTCTTTGGCTTCTCGAACCGCTCGGGACCCTCCACGGGGATCTCCGAGAAGGTCGTGTACATGGGCTCCGCGACCGGAACCTTCATCAATCGGGGGCACTTCGCAGCGTTCTTGAACCTCGGCCTGGGCGCGTTGTGGGGGCTGGCGGCCTCCCTGTTTCCGCTGCTTCCCGAAGAGGTTCGGCGCCATCACGCTCGGAAGCGGCGGTCCTCGCAGCCGCCTGGCGTGCTGGAGGGGAGCGGCGACAAGCTCCCGCGTCTCACGCTGCTGGCGTTCCTCTCTGCGTTGCTGTTTGTGGGCCTTGTCGCCAGCCAAGCGCGTGGGCCGCTGGTCGCCCTGGTCGTTTCCGGACTGATCATCGGGGCCTGGACGAAATTTCGTCGCCACGACGGCGTGCATCTGGGGCTCGGGATCGCCGCGCCGCTATGTGGGGTGGCGTTTGCCGTGCTCACCCTGGGACCTCGAGGCGCCCTCGGTCGCTTCCTTTCTTTGGGTTCCGCCGACGTGAGCTTCACGTCGCGCCTGGACATGTGGCGCGAGTCGGCTTCGACGTGGCTGGAATCTCCGGCGGTAGGCCACGGTCCCGCTGGATGGCGGGTGGCCCACGCCCCTTTTGAGGTTGGCGCGCATCTCTACGATGCCCTTCACGCCCATAGCGAAGTGGTCGAGGTCGGCATCGAGCTGGGTGGCGTGGGGCTGGTGCTGGTCGCCGGATTGCTGTTCCTGTTCGGCCGAGGCACGGCCCGACGGCTCGACGTTGTGGACCACGACGACCGCTCGGCTGTCGGCGTCGGTGCTCTGGTCGCGGTCGTGGCGATTTTGCTGCAGAGCGGTGTGGATTTCCCCTTGCGAACACCGGGTGTTGCGGTTCCATTCTTCATGTTCATTGGCATCGTACTCTCGACGCTGGATGTCGTCCCCGCGACCGGCAAGCGAGGTGGGGCGGTCGTCCTCGCCGGCTTCGCGGCCGTCGCCGTCGGGTGGGCTGGGTTCCAGGACCTCAGGCTCGGGGGCACCCGGTGGGAGCGACTGTCAGAGGCCGCACCGGTGGTGACCCTCGAATCCGCGACGACTCCCCAGCAGGCGCGGTCGGTCATGGGTGAGGCCTGCGACCGCGCCGACCGTTCGCCCCGCGACGCCTGGCGCCAGGTGGCGTGTGGGCTCGCTGCGGCGAGGGTGTCTTCGGCGGAGTCCACGGCAGACGAAGCTTTGGTCGCGGACTCCGCGGTGATGCGGGCGTTGGAACTGCATCCCAAGGACCCTCGACTCTCGATCTACGCCGCGCAGGTGTGGCAGCTCCTTGGGGAACCGACCTTGCTACCCAATGCCTTCGGGGAGCGAGCCACCCGCGCCCTCATGCATGCCGTTCATCTGGATGGGTGGCGGGCGGAGGAGGCTTTTCGCGTGGCGCGGCGGTTGCCTGCCGGGTCGCTCGACCGGATCGGTCAATCGGCGAGCGCTGAATCCGTTTCCCGCTCACGAACTCTGTACCAGTATGGCATTGTCGTGGAGGAACGTGGGGACATGGCGACGGCGGCCGCGATCGAGGAGGAAGCGGCACTGGCCGATCCCCAGTTCGGCCCGCCAGCGTTCCGAGCCGGCGTGCTGGCGGGAAAGCGGGGCGATTCTGCCGCTGCTGAACGATGGTACCGGGCCTTCCTCGCGGCTCGCGACCGTCCCGGCACGATGGAAGGCTGGGTGCTGCTGTACCTCGACGAACTAGATGCGGCAGAAGTTCGCTTCCGTCGCGCGCTTGCTACGACACCCAGAAACAGGTGGGCCTGGGAGGGCGTGGCCGCGGTCGCCGCTGCCCACCAGAATCGGGCCGAAGAGCTGGAGGCTTGGGAACACGTCCTGGCCATCACTCCAACGCATGCGGTGGCCCTGCGCCGACTCGCCGAGCTGCAGCCGAAGCCCTGAAGGACATGTGGGGCTAGGGGCCCTTTCCCCCGTTGCATGATAGCCCCGCGCCGAATGTCTACCCCGCAGGACAAGATCCGCAACTTCGCCATCATCGCCCACATCGACCATGGCAAGTCCACGCTGGCCGATCGCCTCCTGGGCGTGACGGGTACCGTCCCGGACCGGGAGATGCGACAGCAGTACCTGGACAAGATGGATATTGAACGTGAGCGGGGCATCACCATCAAAGCCCAAACGGCGGCGATGCAGTGGAAGGGTCACACGCTCGACCTCATCGATACCCCTGGTCATGTGGATTTCGGGTACGAGGTGAGCCGGGCGCTCGCCGCCTGCGAAGGGGTGTTGCTGGTTGTCGATGCGGTTCAGGGCGTTGAAGCCCAGACACTCGCCAACGTGTACCTTGCGCTCGAGCACGACCTCGAGATTCTGCCCGTGATCAACAAGATCGATCTCCCTGGCGCCGACGTGCTGCGCGTAATGCAGCAGTTGGAAGAAAACATAGGGTTGGACCTTACGCATATCCAAATGGTCTCCGCGAAGACCGGCGTGGGTATCTCGGACCTTCTCGACAAGATCGTGGAGCGCATTCCGGCGCCCGTGGGTGACCGTTTCGCACCGCTCCAGGCCCTGATCTTCGACGCATGGTTTGATGCCTATGTGGGCGTGATCGTGTTGGTTCGGGTGAAGAACGGCGTGCTCAAGCGCGGCGAGAAGATCCGCCTGATGGCCACGGGAGGCACCTACGAGGTGCTCAAGCTTGGCGTATTCGCTCCCGACATCGTGGAGCGACAGGAGCTCGCCGCTGGGGAAGTGGGTTTCATCGTTGCGAATATCAAGACGCTCGCAGATGCCAAGGTCGGTGACACCGTCACCCATGAAAAGCACCTCGCCTCCGCGCCGCTCGCAGGCTTCAAGGAAGTGAAGCCGATGGTGTTCTCGGGCATCTTCCCGACTGACAACGAAGACTACGGCGACCTGCGGGAAGCCCTCCAAAAGCTGCAGATCAATGATTCCAGCATCACCTGGGAACCGGAGACCTCCGACGCGCTCGGCTTCGGCTTCCGCTGTGGATTTCTTGGCCTCCTTCACATGGAGGTGATCCATGACCGACTGGAACGTGAATACAACCTCGACCTGATCACCACTGCGCCGAGCGTCGTGTACGAAGTGGTGAAGACCGATGGCAGCCGCATCGTGATTCAGTCGCCGTCCAGGCTTCCACCTCTCGGGTTGATCCAGGCGATTGAAGAGCCGATCGCGAAGGTTACCCTGCACACCCCGGAGCGCTTTCTCGGCAACTTGTTCAAGCTCTGCGAGGATCGTCGCGGCAAGCAGGTGGGCTTTGCCTACGCCGGAGCAGCGAGGGTGATCCTCACCTACGAGATTCCCTACGCCGAGGTGGTCTTCGACTTCTTCGACAAGTTGAAGAGCGTGAGTCAGGGGTACGCCTCGATGGATTACGAGATCATCAGGTGGGAGGAGGCGGATCTGGTACGCGTAGACGTGCTGGTGAACACCGAGCCGGTCGATGCCCTCTCCACGATCTGCCATCGGGATGCAAGCTACAACAAGGGCCAGGCGCTCACGTCCAAGCTTAAAGAGCTCATCCCCCGCCAGATGTTTGATGTGGCGATCCAGGCTGCGATCGGCAGCAAGGTCATCGCCCGCAGCACCGTCAAGGCGATGCGGAAGGATGTGACCGCGAAGTGCTACGGCGGGGACATCAGTCGCAAGCGCAAGCTCCTTGACAAGCAGAAGGAAGGCAAGAAGAGGATGAAGTCGGTGGGCAGCGTCGAGGTGCCGCAGGAGGCCTTCCTCGCGATCCTTCGGCTGGACGACTCGTGATGGGCTCTGGTACTCTTGCTCTCTTGGAGGCAGGCCGTTGAGTTCCTTGCACATCACGCTGTTGATCTTTGCTGCACTCTTCGTGGGCCTCGTCATCCTCCCGCGGCGGATTGCTAGCGGATTGCTCGGCCCGCTCATGGTCGCGAGCGTGGTGGTAGGGGGTGGCTGGCTAATCTATTTCGGCCCGTACTACAAAGACTATTACACCATTGAGGAGGTCGCTCAGAGCGGCGCGCTGACCTGGGCCGCCTACAACAAGGAGCGGGGCCGGCACGAGGTCGCCGATCAGCTCAAGCGGCGGGAGATCGACTACGTTACCCCGGCGCACTGCGAACTTCATGAGGGTGTCGGCACGTTTATCGTTACCTGTCGCTGGCAGGTCGATGTGTACCCGCCTCTCATCGGCGGGCGTCGGCTAGACTTCGTGGCCGAGGCGACCGCATCGAAGGACGGTCGTTTGGTGGTGGACTGATGCGCGAGATCGTGGGCCCTTCCGACGTCGATAGTGCCGTGGCCGTGCTCGCCGATCAGTTGGTCGTTGCGATTGGCTCGAAGCGGCGCTGGGCGCTGGTGGGGATCCGCGATGGCGGGTCGCCGCTGGCCGAGGCGCTCGCCAGGGCGGTGGTCGGCCGTACGCCTGCCCCACCCCTTCGCGGCGACCTCGACATCACGTTGTACCGCGACGACCTGTACACCGGTCTTGAACGGCCGGTGCTAAGCCACACCGACCTCCCTTTCGAAGTGGATGGCTGCGGGATCGTGCTTGTCGACGACGTATTGTTCACCGGCCGGACGGTGCGTGCCGCGATGGGCGAAGTCTGCGACTACGGCCGGCCCGCGTTCATCAAGCTTTGCGTCCTGGTCGACCGCGGGCACCGCGAGCTGCCGATCGCAGCCGACTTCGTGGGTGTCTACCTGGAGACCACCAAGGCCGATCGCGTAGAAGTGAACTGGGAGGATCGGCGTGTGCGAATCCAGTCGCCGGATGAGTCGCCAGCGGGTTAGCTGCCGTTCGTGACACGGAAGGACCTGCTCGGCCTTCGCGGCATGCCGCGCGCAGAAATCGAAAGCATCCTTTCCACCGCCTCATCGATGCGCGAGGTCGGGCGTCGCAAAATCAAAAAGGTGCCTACGCTGCGCGGGCGGCTGGTGGTCACGCTGTTCTTTGAGAACAGCACGAGAACGCGCACCAGCTTCGAGCTCGCCGCCAAGCGCCTCAGCGCCGACACGCTCAGCTTCTCGGTCAGCACGTCGAGCACCGCGAAGGGGGAATCCCTGATGGACACCGCGAGGAACATCCACGCGATGTCTCCGGATGCGATCATCATGCGACATCCCTGCGCCGGCGCGCCGCAGTTGCTCGCTCGGAGCTTCCCATTCAGCGTGATCAACGCGGGGGATGGGGTGAACGAACACCCCTCGCAGGCCCTGCTCGACATGCTCACGATGCAGGATCACTGGGGCAGCCTGGAAGGAAAAACGGTCGCGATCGTGGGCGATGTCCAGCACAGCCGGGTTGCCAGATCGAATATTCATGGGCTCACGACGATGGGTGCTCGCGTTCTGGTGGCGGGACCGGGCACCATGTGCCGCAGGGAGCTGGAAGGGCTCCCTGTGGAACGGCACCACACCATCGATGACGTCGTTGCCCAGGCGGATGCCGTGATGATGTTGCGCATTCAGCACGAGCGCCTCGGCAAGGCCACTCTGCCTTCGGCGCGGGAGTATGCAGCCTTCTATGGGCTTGACCTTGCGCGGCTTCGGCGCGCACGTCCCGACGTGCTGGTCATGCACCCCGGTCCGATCAACCGGGGCGTCGAGATCGGGGCCGACGTCGCGGACGGGGAGAGGAGCGTCATCCTCGAGCAGGTCACCAACGGCATCGCCGTTCGCATGGCGCTGCTGTACCTACTGCTGGGTGGGCGCGAAGGGGGGGAAGATGCAAGCTGATTTCCCCGTTTGGGGTGGGGGTCGTCGCGCGGCTGCCACCTCGTTGGGTCCGCTCGACGAGGAAGTGAGGTCGCGCCTCATCTGGGTGCCCTCGTTCGTGGACCTGGGCTGCGACCCCGGATTTCCAGGCTTTCCGGCTCGAGAAACACGCGACTCGCTCGCCGCCGCCGCCCGGGCCGGAGGCTTCGGGGAGCTGGTGTTGAGCCCGCGGGTCGATCCGGTGGCCGACAAGCCGGAGCACATCGCCCGATTGGAACGCGCGGTCGGGGGGGTTCGCTTCCATCCGACCGGGGCGCTCACGGTCGGATTGGCGGGGGAAGAGCTGGCCGAAGTGGGCCTGCTCATCCGCGCCGGAGCGGTCGCGGTGTCGGATGGGGGTTTGCCCCACAAGGACACGCTGGTCTTGCGAAATGCGCTGGAATATTGCAGGGAGTTCGGCGTGACCGTAATTCTGCGGCCGGCCGATGCGGCGTTGGACGCCGTGGGTGTGGTGAACGATTCCTCGGTCGCCACGCGCCTCGGACTTCGGGGAAATCCTGCGGCTACCGAGGAGATCGGTGTAGCACGCGTGGTTTCGCTCTGTCGCGCCACGGGCGCCTCCGTACACATGACCCACATCGGCACGGCGCTGGGCGTGGAAGCGATCGTGTCGGCACAGCGCGAAGGCCTGCGCCTTACCGCGAGCACCCCCGCCCGCAACCTGCTGATCGACGAGGAATATCTCGATGATGGCAGGTACGACGCACGCTTTCGACTCCATCCCCCCCTGAGAAGCCGGGCCGACCGAGCGGCGCTGGTCGCGGCGGTCCAGGCCGGCACCCTCCTTCTGGCTGCCGACCATCAGCCGCGTGCCCCCGAAGAGAAGGACCACGAATTCGAACGCTCGGTCCCTGGGTCTCCTGGTCTGCGTACCGCCTTCGCCGCTGCGATGACGGCGCTTGGCAGCCTGGATGCCGTGGTGGCTGCCCTCTCTCTCGCTCCGCGGGCCGTCTTGGGGCTTGATGTGTGTTCGTGGGCCCTCGTTGATCCCGAGGGTTCGTGGGTCGTCGCCGGCGCTCGCCCCCTCGCCACCGACGCTCTCGAAGGCGTTCGCCTCCGCGGTGTGGTCTACGAGTTGATCTCCAGTTAGTCCGCTGGCATGGCGGTGCGCATCCTCATGACGCCGGCGGGGTACCACAAGGTGCTCACCGACTTGAACCTTCATCGGCAGGTGCTGCGTCCGCAGAACATCATCGCCTTGGAAGAGGCGCGTGCTCACGGCGACCTGTCCGAGAACGCGGAGTATGACGCCGCCAAGGATCGCCAATCCCACCTCGAGGGTCGCATTCTGGCCCTTGAAGCCAACTTCTCCCTCGCCGAAGTGATCGACATTTCGACGATTGCTCCCTCCGACCGTGTCATCTTCGGCACTACGGTCGAACTAGAGGATGAAGACACCAGCGAGCACCTCACCTACCGGATCGTCGGCACCGAAGAAGCCAACGTGAAGGCGGGGCTCGTCAGCTATACCTCACCCATCGGGCGCGCCGTGCTCGGTCGTTCGGTGGGGGATTCCGTGCGCTTCGAGACGCCGAAGGGAAGCCGCACCCTCATCATCAACGCGGTGCATTACCGCTAGCGGAGGCGCATGCCAGCGCCCATTGTTGACGCGCTCGATGTACTCGGGCGGACCCTTTCATGGCTTGGTCGCGACGAAGGTCGCAACCTGGAGCAAACCCGCTACGTCGAGGACAATCTCGGTATCTGGGCCGCACGGCTGATCGTGGCGGTGCCTGAAGAGTTCGTGGACGATGTGGTGTCCGCACGCATCGCTCTCGCGGGCTTCGACGATGCTTCGTGGGAAGATCGGGCCGAAAGGGTTGTCCTGTTGTCGGCGGTACACGCTCGCATTCGCTCCCACTTCCAGGGGGATGTGGTCCCGGTACCGGAAGCGCGCGCGGTGCTGCTTCCCATGGGCATTCCTGAGGAACTGCCGCCTGGCTCCGAGGAAGAACGCGCGCCCGTTCCTAAGGAGGAACGTCCCCGTCGGGAGGGCGGTGAATCCAGGGAGCCTCGCTCCGGTCGTGGGGAAGGTCGTCGCGGCGCCGCGCCCGCCCAGGCCCAGGTGGTCGAAGAACCTGCGCGCCCCGCGCTCCCGCCGCCCCCCCCGCCTCCGCCACCGCCCCCACTCACCTTTCCGCTGGGGCACCCGGATTGCAGCGGCGCGCCGGTCTCGGTTCTGGGTCTCACGCCCGCCGAGGAAGAAGCCTTCGCAGCCCATCAGGTGGCTACGGTGGCCGATCTTCTGCTGCTCGCTCCTACTGCGCTGGTTCGCGCCGGCGAGCGACTGGTGGAAGGCGTGGAACCGGAAGGGCCGGTCCTGTTGCGCGGGAAGATCAGTCGTCGGGTCACCCACTGCAAACCGGCGGGCCGACGGTTCGAACTTACGCTGCTGACTGACCGGGGCGAGGTGCGCTGCCGCTGGCTTTCCGCCGTTCCGGTCGAAGTCATGCGCGGAAGCAGCGGTGCCGGCTTGGGTGTGGTGGGTCGCTACGAGTCCGATGATGACGGTCCGGTGCTCTACGAAGGGGAACCGCTCGGCATCGACGGTCGGGGCGGCGATTGGTTTCCGCGGTACGACGTGCCGGGATTTGCCGAGCCTCGCATTCGGTCGTTGATGCGCGCGGCTTTGCGCGGGGTCGACGAGATCCTGGCGGACCACTTGCCTTCCGACGTGATCGAACGCAACAAGCTCATCCCGTTGGGCCCCGCGATTCGCGACGTTCACTTTCCTAGTAACGTTCATGGGAAAGGCAGGGCGCGTCTGGCCTTCGATGAGCTTTTTCAAGTCCAGCTCGGCATGGCCATCTTGCGTACCCCCGAGCGACGGGAACGTGGGACCGCGCACGGGATTCAGCACGGGCTGGTGAGCCGGGTGCTGGCGGTCGAAGGGTGGCAGCTCAACGATCAGCAAGAGTCAGCGTTCGATGCGCTTCGTCGCGATCTTCGGCGCACCACGCCCATGGAACGTCTGTTGCAGGGAGATGTGGGCAGCGGCAAGTCCGCCGTGGTCCGCGCTGCCATGACCCTCGTGGCTGAATCCAAGCTGCAGGTTTTCTTCTGTGCGGCCGATGCGTTGGCGGCGGAACATCACCACTTGTTCGCCGCGGATTGGTGGCGTGCGGCGGGGATCGAAACGCTGCTATTGCTCGGCCCCCCCAACCGTGCTCAAGCAGAGGCCCTGCGCAAGGGCGACACGCTCGTCGTTTACGGGACCGAGGCCCTCTTGGCCGCTCCGCCTGAAGTGCGAAAACTCGGCTTGGTGGTGGTGGAACAGAGCGGCCGCTACGCCATGCCCGATCTGACCCGCCTTGAAGGCCAAAGCGCCCGTCCCGACCTGCTCGTCGTGACTCCGACGCCGGTCCCGGCGCTCCTGGCGATGACTGTTTACGGGCAGCTCGCGATGACTGTGGTGGATCAGCCTCCCAAACTGGGGGTGGATACCCATGTTTTGGCCCCGGATCGTCGGGACGAGGCCTACGCCGCCGCTCGTGAAGCCATCGCCGCGGGAAAGCAGGTCATCCTGGTTTTCCCGTTCCGCGAGTCCCGGGCTGATTTGCTGAGCCCGAGCGAAGCGCGGCGCATGGCCGAGGTGCTCACACAGCAACAGCTTGCGGGTGCCAAGTTCACGCTGTTTTCGGGCGGGCTCACGCCGGAAGAACGTTTCCGCGCCTATGACGACTTTCAGCATCGCCGTGCCGATGTTTTGTTGGCCACGACCGCCTTTGAAGAAGGCCCCTGCGTGCCAAACGCGTCGGTGATCATCGCTGAATACGCCGAAGGCTTCGATCTGGTTCGACTGCACCGCCTTCGCAACCATGTGGCGGCCGGCTGGGTCCGCGGCCAGTGCTACTTCGTGCAAAGCGATGGTGCCTCGCCTGAAGACCAGTCGCGGCTGGAGCTGGTGGCCGGCGGGGATGATGGGTTTCGCGTCGCTGATCTCGATCTCGCGGCCCGCGGGGTGGAAGCCGCTCTTGGCGATTCGGCCGATATCCCTCGCTTTGTCTGGGCCGATCCCGCTCAGGACCGCGAAACGCTTACGCGGGCCCGGCAAGAAGCGTTCAGGCTGCTCACGGCCGATCCAGGGCTGCGTCGGCGCCAAAGCCGCCCCCTGTCCAACCTGGTCCGCGCTCGCTTCGGGGAGGAACCGGCCTTGGCAGACGGTGCGCCGCCGCCTACCCAGGGTGCGGACCTGGCCGCGCGGCGTCGTCGCCGTCGGCGGCGGTAGTCGTGCCTGTCGCCCGCTGCACCGTGGACGTGGATGCCTCGCCAGAGGCACTGATGGCGGTCATCACCGACTTTTCGGCGTATCCCAGCTTCCTCCCTGAGATGGAGGAAGCCACGGTGCTGCGGTACGATGGGCAGGTGTGGATCGTGCGCTTCGCGCTGCGGGTGCTGCGGCGGCTGGACTACACCCTTCGCCTGGAAGCGCGTTCGCCGACCGTGCTGCGCTGGTCGCTGGTAGAAGGGGCCTTCAAGGCGAATAATGGTGGTTGGGATCTCACGCCGCTGGGGGAAGGGGACCGCACCCGGGCCGACTACCATGTCGATCTGGATGTCGGTACGTTTGTCCCGGGCAGCCTTATGAAAACGCTGGTACACAGCAGCCTTCCCGCCACGCTGGCCGCCTTCAAGAAGGAAGCGGAGGCCCGGTGGATCAGCGCGCGGTGAGCGCGAAGTAGAGGTGCTCGGTGCAGTCGAGCACGATGTCGCCCCGGTATTCTCCTCGCCCTGCGGCGGCGGCGGGGTAGCGCACACAGCCCAACTTCCAGGTTTTCCGGGAGTCGTTGTGCTGCAGTCCCGCACGCAGTTCGTCGGTGAAAAGCACTTGGGCGACCTGATCCTGTACCCAGTGGGCGCGGGGACCGTGGGGCGGGCCGAGGGTGCTGGTCAGCCATTCGGAGGCGCTGTCCGGCACCGCGACCCAGCCGAAAACGCGCGCGTCTCCCCGACCCGTATTCGACCTGCCCACCTGGGCGGCCATGGCGACCCACCGCACCTCGAGCACGTTGGGAGGCAGCTCTGCCCGAGCCCCGAACCCCTCCACGTCGGTGCGCAGCTCGCCCGAGGTCGTGGGCCGCGCACCGCAGGCCGCGAGGAGCACGAGGAGGGGGGTCACGGGCTGGGGAATCTTTGAAGGAGCAGATCCGCGATGTGTTCAGCCACGCCCGCGCGCCCGAGGCCGGTCGCCGCGGTCGCCATCTCGCGCAGACCATCGGGATCGGTAAGCAGTTTGCCAATCTCGCCCGCCACCGTCGATGCGTTCAGCCCGCGCTCGACAACCACGCGTGCCGCCCCGGCACGTTCGAGTCCGCGCGCGTTCGCCTCCTGGTGGTTGTCCGTGACGTTGGGGGAGGGAATCAGGATGCTGGGCTTACCCAGGGCGCAAAGCTCGGCGAGGGTGCTGCTCCCGGCGCGAGCGAGCACCAGCGTTGCCGCCGCGAAGGCATCGCCCATGCGGTCCTCGTAGGGGCGAACCACGAGATTCGGCGGCATTCCGCCGGGGAGGGCCCGGTAGGCGGCCACAATCTCGTCGAAGTAGCGAGGTCCGGTGAGGTGGAGGATCGCGTAGGGTCGCTCCGTGTCGGAGGCGCAGGCCATCGCGACATCGTTGATGGTCGCGGCGCCGAGCGATCCGCCGACGACCAGGAGTACGGGCCTGCCTGTCGGAAGCGCATACTTTCCGCCTTCACCCATGAGGATCTTGGGATTGACGGGGCACCCTACCGCGATCATCTCCGCCTTTCCCTTCAGACGCCGCCGCGTTTCCTCGTAGGTGAGCAGAACCAGGCGACTCACCCGCGCGCACAGCTGGTTTGCCAGGCCGGGCGCGACGTTGCTTTCGTGGATGGCGACGGGAATTCCAAGGGTCCAGGCTGCGAGTACCGTGGGTGCCATCACATAGCCGCCGACCCCCAGCACCAGGCTTGCGCGGTCGCGACGTAGCAGGGAGCGCGCTGCGGACATGGCACGCAGCAGCCGCCAAGCAAACCTGAGCCGGGCGAGGATGCCGGAGCGCGGGAACTGCGGCGCGTCCACGGCAGAAAACGTGTAGCCGCGTTCGGCAGCCACGCGCCCTTCAAGCCTCGCGCCATCCCCGTAGTAGCGGACGTCGTGCCCGCGCGCGCGGAGCGCATCGCCCATCGCGAGGGCCGGGTAGACATGCCCGCCCGTGCCGCCGCCCGCAAGAATGACCGTGTGTTGCATGCGGGAATGTAGCCCGCGGCCGGTTACTCGCCGCCCGTGGCCAGCACGCGTTTCACGATCGAAGCCTCGGCTGCTTTGCGGCGCGCCATTCTGGATGCGGGCGGCGTGGAGGTGTTCGCGGTGGGCACGCTCGATGGTCAGCGGGAAGTGGCCGCGATCGAGGTCCACGCGCGAGGGACAGAGCAATCGGTGAACGCCATCCAGGGCCGCGCCCGCGCCGGTCAGGTCGTCATTCACAACCACCCCAGCGGCAGCCTGCGACCGAGCGATCCGGACATGGAGCTCGCGGGTCAGTTCGGGGAGAATGGGGTCGGATTCATCATCGTGGACAACGCGGTGACCCGCGCGCAGTGGGTCGTCGAGCCGTTGGCAAAGACAATCAAGGCGATCGATCGGGCGTTGCTCCTATCGATTTTCGACGAGAGCCTGCCCCGGGCTTTCGCCGGTTGGGAGCCCCGACCCGGTCAACGCGAGATGGCGCTCCGCATCGCGGACGCCCTGGACGAAGGCGGTGTGGTCGCGCTGGAGGCGGGCACCGGTACGGGGAAGTCCCTTGGCTATCTGGTGCCTTCCGTGCTTTGGGCCGTGGCGAACGAT
>CAMBIK010000041.1 GCA_945867435.1 Klebsiella pneumoniae | reverse complement strand
TAGAAGCCTACCATGCGTCGGCAGCTTCCGGCAGCAGTTCTGGAGTCTTTGAATCATTTTGGTTACCCTGTCGGCATGTTGCCGCTCCTGCTCGTCGCCACAGCACTCGCCGACACGCCGTTGCCCTTGCCCGGGCTGTACGAAACGATGCCGAACTCCGATGCTCCCGGGTTCCGGCTCCGCGCCGTGGCCATGAGCCTGGGGGGGGCACCGCGGGCTGGCAAGAGGCTTGCGTGGGCATCGGGGGCAAGTGCCGCGATTGGGTGGCGGCCTCGCCATTCATGGACCTTTCGTTGGATCTGGGCGGGCCTGCGGCGCGCCTGTGGGCGGGCTTCCAGTGCGCCCCCACATACAGCTACCTGCTAGGCTACACCACCCTCGGAGTGCAAATCGCGGAGCTTGAGTTGGGGGTGATGTTCGGGGGCGACCATCTCCGGGTGGGGGTCGGTGCGTTCGGCGGATTCCTGGCCGCCGGGGCCATCGCTCGCGCAGAGATTCTGCCGTGGACGGGAAAACACGGCCGGCGGCACGGCTTCGACGTTCGGATGCAGGTGCTCCCCACGGACACGGTCGCGTGGCAATGGGTCGCGGCCTACACATGGACGCCGTCGCAGGGCGGACGTCGCTGCCCTGGGATATCATTGGGTGCGGAGGCTTCCTTCATGCCGACGGATCGCTTGTTTCGGTCCTCGATCCTCGCCGTCCTGTTGATCGGGGTCGGTGCCTTCGTGCCTGGCGTCGCCGCGGCCCAAGGCGTGGCGGCCTCGCCAAGCCCGGCACCGCGGCTCTCCCCGCCGGAGATCGCCGCGCGGGCGAGCGCCGCCTTGGTAGGGATCGTCGCCGTCAATGCGGCCGGCGAGGAGTTCGGGCAAGGCAGCGGGTTCTTCGTCAACGATTCCGGGGTGATCGTCACGAACCTGCATGTGGTCGATGGCGCACACAAGCTGCGCATCAAGACCAGCACCGGGGAGATCTACGACACGGCGTACTTGCGCCACGTCGAAGAGCGTCGCGACATTGCGGTCTTGCACATCCTGGCGACCCGCACGCCCTACCTCCGGCTGGGGGATGACACAGCGCGGCAGATCGGGGATCGCGTCTTCGCGATGGGCAATCCAATGGGCATGGATGCGACGTTCAGCGACGGAATGCTCAGCGCGCGCCGCATGCTGGACGGCACGCAGATGCTGCAGATCACCGCTCCGATCTCGCCCGGTTCGTCCGGCGGGCCGGTGCTGGGCGAAGACGGGCTCGTGATCGGGGTCGCGACTGCCCAATTAACCGAGGGTCAGAACCTGAATCTGGTGGTGCCTGCCCACTACGTCTTGCCGATGCTCGACCTGACGACGGACACGCCATTTTCGGCGGCCACCTTGGCCGCAGCCTTGGGTCGCCCGGCCGGGGTGCCGGAGGGGGCCTCGCCGGGCGTTGCGGTGCCGGCCCCCGCGACAGTCTCGAGCCCGGTGCAGACGGTGCGCTTGGTCCTCGACCAAATCATCGTGGCCGCTTCCGATCGCGGCTTCACAACGTTCGGCGAAGAGGTTTTGGGCAGCCTCGCACAAGGCGAGGTGGAGAGCATCACGGTCGATATGTCCCTGGGGAGAAAGTACTTCTTCGCGGGGGTCTGCGATCTCGATTGCGGGGACCTGGACCTCATGCTGCAGGACTCAAAGGGTCAAGAGGTCAGTCGCGACAGCTCGGATGACGACCATCCGCTCGTCGCGGTGGATTCGGCCAAATCCGGAACCTATGTTTTGCTGGTATCGATGGCCCGCTGTTCCCAGGCTCCTTGTGCCTACGGGGTGCGCGGCTTCCAACCCAGATAGCGCCACGGTGAGTGTCGCTGCGGTTCAGCGGAGAGCACCGGGAGGCGAGGCTTACGGAGCTGGCGTCGACCTCGGGTCCAGGTTCGCCGTGGTGGGCCGAGCAGGACGAAGCGCATCGGGAATCCGCTGCTCGTATCGTTGCTGCCGCGCAGGCCTGGGTGAAGGCCAACCCCTACGCTGGCTCGCGATCTCCGTAGCGGCTGGCCGAAGCCGCCTTCCGCGCCGCCCCCCCCCCCTACTTCCCCAACGCCAGCAGCCCCTGAACTTCGCCGCGAAGTCTGGCAACATCTTCGCTGTAGAAAGGATGGGTGGTGTTTCGTGCCTGATGCTTCTGCATGGCCAACGTCGTGAGCACTTTCACATAGGCCCGGTGCGGCACCCCTTTGGGCAACCAGTCTGTCTTGCTACGCGACAGCCAGCCTCCCGCGGCCTGGGCGTGGGACTCGGGCAAGCGTTTCTGCTCGACCTCGTCCGCCAATTCTCGCCGGATGGTGCCGCGCTCCTCCCAGAGGGAGATCTGGAATACCACGAAAAGAACGGCGAACTCCATGAGGAACAGAACCAGGTTTGCAAAGACGAAGGTCCCGTTTTCTGTAAGCGCACCGATGGTGATTATGCCGTTCCAGAGCGCGTGCATGCCCATGGCGAGGCCGAAACCGATGGGGAGGGCCGCCGCTTTCCACCCGTTGCTCCGGAAACGGGCGAACCCGAGCATCGCGCCCACGCAGCTGGTTGCGCAGGCATGCATCAAAGCCGAAAAGAAGGTGCGAATCACGACGGTGAACACCCACATTGCCAAATTGTCTTGCGCGGCCACATCGATGAAGTACACAAAATTCTCGGTCATCCCGAAGCCGAGCCCGGCGGCCGCGCCGTACACAAAACCGTCCGTGGCGTTGTCGAAATGACGGGATTGCATTACGGCAAACGGGACCAGCGCCTTCATGGGCTCCTCGACCAGCGGCGCGATGATGGGTGCGGCCAACGTGTCCGCCACTTGGGACCCGAAAATCGTCGTGAGCACGCTGAGGGCGCCCTGGTTTCCGATGAGGGCGAAGGCGACCGCGCCGCACGCACCCCACAAAAACGTGAGGAAGAAGAGCCACAGCGGCTCACGGTCGTGGCGGTCCAAAAACCACACGATCATCAGGAACGTGAGCATTGGCGCGACGGCGCACACCACGCTCAACAGCGCAAGCACGAGGAACAAAGGGACTCCGGGTCAGGCCGATCCTACCCGAGTGCGCGGACTTTACGCCAGCATCCCACCCAAGTCGCCCGATTCGTGCAACTGCTTGAGGATGTCCGACCCCCCCACGAACTCGCCGTTCACGAAGATCTGCGGAATCGTGGGCCAGCTGCTGTACTGCTTCACGCCTTCGCGTACGTCGGGATCCGCGAGCACATCGAAGGTGTGGAAGGGACGCCCGTAGCCACGCAGGATGCTCGAAGCGGAGGCCGAGAATCCGCAGCTTGGTGCGTCTGGCGTGCCCTTCATGAACAGCACCACCTTGTTGGCCTTCAGGATCTCGTCGATGAACTCGGTCACGGGGCGGCTTCCCCGGGGCGAAGCCGCTTCTTCCGGCTCGGGCGGCCGGGGAGCGGACCGTACCTGCAAGGGCACAGGGGGCCGCGGTGCGGGGGTCCCGACGAGGGGGAGGCGGCGCTTGATCCGGTCGATGATGCCCATGGGGTGCTCCGCCGCCCTCGTAGCCGACCTCGACGACGGCGGGAGCCTGCGTTCGCGTGCGTGTGGCCGCGCTCACCGGGGTATGATGTGCTCATGCCGCGAACTCTCCTGCCCGCGCTCGCCCTCCTGGCCTGTGGAACCTCCGAACCGGGCGATACGGGCGGCTCCGGGGCCTCGCTCGTCGTCAGCATCGACTCCCCGGCCGATGGCGACCGCTTCGATTGGGGTGAATCCATCACCCTTGAGGTCTCCGCCAAGACTGGCCCCAAGGCGGCCGATATCGGTGCGGTCACTTGGACCGTGGCGGATCGCGAGGTTCGCGGCGAGTCAACCGAAATCTCCGACCTCGATCCTGGCGATTACACCGTAAACGTCGATGTGGTTTTCGAGCGCGAACACTACGAAGCCAGCGTGGGCATCACGGTCCTCGAAAAGCCCACCGACACCGGGGATACTGGCTCGGGCGGTCCGGGTACCTATGCGGGCTCGATGGCGACCCACGTTTGGTATGATGGTGAATTTGGAACGTTTGACGGAGACTGTCCCGGAACGGTCAACTTTACCGTCAGCGAGGCCGGCGTGATCGATGGCACGGGCCACTGCACGCTGGATGGCGAATATGCGATGGACTTCCTGCTCGACGGAAACCAGGGTGGTGGCGAGATTTCGGGGGCGCTCATCGGCGTGATCGATGGCCAAGAGGTCCGGACCCCGTACACCGGCACCGGGAAGGATGGGGAAACCTTCAGCGCCAGCTACGACAAGACCTTCCGCGACGGGGGAGACTCCATCCGCATCGAGGGAACGTGGACAGCTGAACCGCAGTAAGGCACCGGACACTCGGCTCGGATACGGCGGTGGACATGGGAATCGCCTACGTCGTGGATGCCATTCGTACGCCCCTCGCGCGGGTGAGCAAGGGTCAGAGCGCGCTTTCGGGTATGCGGCCCGACCAGCTCGCCGCCCACACGCTGCGCGCTTTGGTGGAACGCGTGGGGATCGACCCGGCGCTGGTGGACGACGTGGTGATGGGCAACGTGACCCCGGTGGGCGAACAGGGGCTCAACATCGGGCGTAACGCTGCCTTGGTAGCTGGCTTTCCGGTGAGTGTGACCGGAACCACGGTGAATCGCATGTGCGGCAGCTCGCAGCAGGCCGTGAACTTCGCCGCGATGGGCTGTGCGTCCGGCTTTCAGGACCTCGTACTGGCCGGCGGCGTGGAAATGATGAGCCGAGTGCCGATGGGGAGCGACATGTTCCTCAACGGGGTGATGGCCGTTCCGGCTCCCGAGATGACCTGGCGCTACACCATCGTGCCGCAAGGCATCAGCGCGGAGATGGTGGCGCAGCGGTATGAGTTGACCCGGGCCGACCTGGATGCCTATTCCGTGGAGAGCCACCGTAGAGCGGCGTTCGCTCAGGACTCTGGTGCGTTTAATGGCGAGATCACGCCGGTGGCTGGGATGCTGCGAGACGACGGCATTCGGCGCGGGTCGACCCTTGCCGATCTCGCTAAGTTGAAGCCTGCATTTTCAGCCGACGGGGTGGTCACGGCGGCGTCCAGCAGCCAGATTACCGATGGTGCCGCGGCCGTGCTCATCGCCAGCGAACGCGCGGTGGCCGAATATGGACTCAAGCCGCGTGCCAAAATCATCGCGATGGCGACCGCCGGCTGTGACCCGACCCTCATGCTCACCGCCCCCGTTCCGGCCACTCGCCGGGCGCTGGCGCAAGCGGGGCTGTCCATCCGAGACATCGACGCTGTCGAGATCAACGAGGCCTTCGCCAGCGTGGCCCTGGGCTGCGGGCGCGCCCTCGGCTTCGACTTCGCAAAGACCAATGTCAACGGCGGGGCCATCGCGCTGGGGCATCCTTTGGGTGCCTCCGGTGCCCGGTTGTTCGCCACGCTCCTCGGTGTACTGGAACGGGGTGGCGGTCGTTTTGGGCTCACGACGATGTGCATCGGCTTTGGGCAGGGCATCACCACCATCCTCGACAGGGAGGTCTGAGCCGTGCGGGCCCTTCTGGTGGGCACACCCGGAAGGGCTCCGTTTGTCGGGCACTTTCGGGGGCGCGCCACCTGCGGGGCGGTTGAACTTCGGTGGGCGGGGCGCGTGCGGTCGGGGTCGTCACCCGATGAAGGGTGGGTCGCGGCGGAGGCGGTCCGGGATGCGCTGGTCGGCGTGTCGGGCGCCGACCGTTTTGCCATCGTAGACGCCGCCTGGGCATCCCTGCGAAGCATCGAACACGGGGACCTTTCGGTGCTGTTCGTCGCGAGCGATCCTGAGGGCGTCGTCGTGGCCGGCTGCGGGCTCAAGGAGGTACGGGCCGATGGCGTGGGCGTGGCGCCGGCGGACCATCCCATCTACGATGAGCCCGGGATCAGGGATCGGCCCGGCTATTTTCACCCCGAGGTTCGGGGCGAGGTGTGGGTGGGGGTGCCTGTCGGCGGGCAGTGGCCGGCCGGTGCGGTCGGGCCTGCTTGCGGTGAGGGGGCGGTGACATGAGCGGAAAACTGCCTCCGTCTACGTTCGACGACGAGCCGACTGAGCCGGTGGGTGCAGCGCCTGTCGCCGCCGGGTCGCCGCGGTCGGGTCGCGACGAGATCGAAGAGATTCTGCAAGCCGCGATGGCGGTGGAGGATCCAGGGCCGCTCTACGCGATTTTGGCGGAGACCGCCCCTGTCGCGCTGGCGGAGGTCGCGTGTGGAGCGCGGGCACCTGGCGGCGCGGCCCATGCCCGTGCGGCCCTGACTCACGCGGCCATCCTGGAAAAGCAGCTCAGCGCCCGTGGTTTCTACCCTCGGCTGGCGGATCTGGCGGGCGGGGCCGCCTTCGAAGTGCTCCGGGTGGCCGCAGAGCGCCATCCCGCCGCAAGCTGGGTGGTGAAGCTCTCACGAAAGGTCGAAAGGGAGCGTGCGGGTGCGGTCCACCTTGCGGCTGCGGCTCGCCATCCCAGCTTCGCCCAGGTCTGTGCCGCGCACGCCGAGGCGGGGCATGTGGAAGGCTTGATGGAGGGCGCGACGACCGGCCGCCCCGAGCCCGCTGGAGCGTTGGTGGCCGTCGATCCTGGCTTGGCTGCCCGCGCGGCTGCGATCGCGCTCCACCACAACCCCAACGCCAGCGTGGTGGCGCACCTCGCGGCCGCGTTCGGGCCCGAGCCAGACGCGCTCGTCGCCAAGGTCGTGTCGCATCTTCAGAGCCGCTCGGCGGCGGAGTCGCTCATCGCGCAGTCGCGTCACCTGCCTCACACCTTGAGGCTTCTTCGGGCCGTCATGCCCGGCTTGGCGGGATAATCCCGGGTCGCGGAGGCGGGATGTCGGAAAGTCGGATGACGTGGTGCCGGCAAGGCGAATGTATGGCTGCCCTCTTGGCGTCCGTGCAGGATGGCCGGCTCATTTCGCTCGTTCCAAACGACGCCGTTCCGTCGGGAAGGGGCGGCACATGCGGCCTTTGCGGGTCCAGCGTCCACGCTGCGGAAGATCCGCGGCGGCTCCTGCGGCCGCGTCGGCGCACCGCAACGGGCTGGGAAGAAGTGGAATGGAGCGTCGCTATCACCGAGATCGGGGCCGCGCTCAAGGCGATCCGCAGCCAGTCAGGAGCGGCGAGCATCGGCGTGTGGGCGGGCGCCCCGGTGGGAACGAACAGCCAGGGCCTTACGCGCACCCTTGCCTTCGCGCTCGGCCTCGGCACTCCGAAGCTGTATTCACCACTGTCTACCTGGGGTGGTCCGTGGATCCGCGCCGCCGAGCTGATGCTGGGTCATTCCGTGGCCCTTCAGGGGGACATCGGTCGGGCCCACTACGTGCTGCTCCTTGGGGCGAATCAGGCGGCCACCGGGTGGGGGCCGCTGCAGGCGGGCCGTAACCACGCGGCCGACCTTGCGTTTTCCCGGAAGACCAAGGGGACCAAGGTAGTGGCTGCCGATGCGCGGTCTACGCCGGGCGCGACTGGCGCCGATCTGCATTTGAAGATTCGTCCCGGGACTGAGCTGTTCTTGCTCCTCGGCATCTTGGACACCATCGTTAAGAACAACTGGCACGACAAGCAGTACGTGGCCGACTTCACGGAGGGCTACGCACCCCTCGTGGAGGCCGTCAAGGCTTGGCCTGTGGAACGGGTGTCGGAAATCTGCGGCGTGACCGCCGAAGAGATCGCCGGTGTCGCCCTAAAGTTCACACGTGCGGCCATGGCGCTGGCGCATCGTTCGCCGCAGATGCTCTGCAGCGAATACGGAACGCTCGCGTCGTGGGCCGCGATCACTTTGCACGCCATCACCGCCAACCTGCTTCGCCCCGGCGGTCTCTACGACAGCAAAGGTGTGCTGGACATCCATGGCATAGGCGCCCAACTGCCTACGGCCAAGGCACCGCGCACCCGCGTCGGCGACCTTCCCTTGCTGCTTTTGCAGGCTCCCGGGGCGCTGCTGGCAGATGACGTGCGCACCCCCGGCGAGGGGCAGCTCCGCGCGTTGATCAGCGTTCAGGGCGATCCTGCCCGCGACCTGCCGGGTGGAGACCGCTTGCGGGAGGCTCTCGCGGGCCTCGATCTGATCGTTGCCATCGATGTTGCCGACAACGACACCACCGCGCTCGCGCACTGGGTGCTCCCGGCCACCCACCCCTGGGAGCGCGAGGATCTGCACCTTCACGACACCAGCATCCTCCCCTACCGTGAGGTGGCGTGGACTCCCGCGCTGGTCGCTCCTCCGGGGGAAGCCCGCAACGAAGCCCAGATCCTCGCAGACCTGTTTGGGGAAGTGGGCGCGACCGTGCGCGGTCGGGGCAGCGAGTGGGGGCCTCACTTGCGCCTCCTCGGGGCCTACCTGGCTCGCCAGGACCTGGGCCCCTGGGAGTCGCGCGCGTTGGGCTACTCCGGGAAGACCACCTTGGACGAGGTGAAACAGAACGGAAGCTGGCAGGGTGGCGATGTGGACCGGGCCACCTTCCGGGTGACCACCCCGAATGGAAAGATCCAGCTGTTCCCCAGCGAGATCGCCGAGGCACTGGCGCGTCTGGTGCCGCCTTCCGCTCGGGCGGGCTTCGACCGTTGGCTCACCGTCGCCGCGCCGCGGGATGCCGCCCTGCGCCGCTTCGACCGCCCGGAGGATGCGCCGGACCCCGGCGTGACCCTTCATCCGGAGCTCGGCTTCGCCGAAGGCGCGTCGGTGCGGGTCGTGACCGAAGCTGGGTCCGTGGTCGCCACGGTTCGCCTCGACGCCGGCCTTCGCCCCGACACGGTGGACTTTCCCGCCGGCTACGCCAGCGATGTGATGCGGCTCATCTCCACGGATCGACTCGATCCCTTTACGGGCACCCCGGCGTTGGCCGGTCAGCCCTGCCGCGTGGAGTCAGCCTGATCCTTTGGTTTCTGGCCTGCCTGGAGCCTGTGGCGGGTGGGGCCCCCATTCGCTCCCAGGCCGCGATCGATGCACGGATCCCCCCTGAGGCGGCGGCTGGGGCGGTGCGAGGTCATGGGCGAGTTTTGGGAGGGTGCGGCGGGATCATCCTGGTCGAAGCTGCCGATGAGGATGGTCGGGTCCTCGCCCGTGCCGAAGCGTCGGGTGGACGGTATGCGCTGGGGCCGATGCAATCCGCGCCGGCCCAACTCCGATGGGGCTGCGACGAGGATGGCGATGGCGTCGTTCTCGCCGATGCTGTCGCCGATTCGCCCATCGGTCGAGTGCCGCTCACCGGAGCGGTGCTGGTCCTGCCTATTCCCTGAGCGTTGACGCGCTGGTGCCGGTGCCGCTCGACACGAACTTCGCGGCCTGCTCGGCAGCGTTCTCGGAGAGAGCGTGGTGGCCGGCCTTTACCTGTGCGCTGGCGGCCGTGCGTTTCCCATCGTCCGTCGTGACGTTTTCGCAAACCGGGTAGTCGGTGGTGGCCTGCCCGTAGTCCTCGAGGACCTCTCCGGCGGTCGGCAGCGAGGCGGCACGCAGTACCGCATACCGACTGTCCGGCGAAAGCTCAGTGTCCTCCACGCCATCCACCAGGAACACATGCTTGGCGATCGTGGCGGGCTCCCGCACCATCGCTTCCGCGCTGCCGGCCGGGTCGAAGGGACCGAGCCATTGCTGTAGGAGCGCCACCAGCGGGTGCGAGCGGCTCAGGTTGCTGTCGGCAAAAGAGCGCTCCAGCGCGTGACCCACGTCGAAAGGCTCACGACGTTCGGCCGCCAACTGCCCGAGAAGTCCGCCCGGGTTGCCGACCACCCCTCCCTGGAGGTCCTTCGCCCACGCCAGGAGCGCGATGGATGCGTCTCCCCCCACGCCCTCGCCGACCACCCAAATCTGATCGGCGTCCAGGCCGAGCTGGGGGTCAGCGGCGAGACGCTGCAAGATGTGACCGTCTGCGAAGGCCTGGTACAGCGTTCCTCGCCAGGCACCTGGCGATTCGGTGGGGAACCACTGCGCTGTTGCGTCCTCCTCAGTCTTGCGGTCCCCGTGATGGGGAAGATCGATGGCGAGCGTGGCGACGCCCTGGACCGCAAAGGCTTCCGCGATGCCGTTTTTCACCGCGTCCTGCGCGTCTCCCCCCAAATCGCCCCGCCACAGGGCCACCGGCCATCCCGCGGTCGGTGCGATGCCCGTGGGCACGGTCAGCACGGCGCAAACTTCGGAGGTGCCCTGCACTTGAGGCCGGAAAATGTCGTCGAACGCTACGAGACCGGCGGCGGTGGTGAAGTCGGGGATGCTGACCAACGCGTGGCTTTCGGTGAACGACGCGGAGGCACCGCAAGCAAGGTCGCACGGGGAGGTGGCGCAGTCCGCAAGCTCGCCGACGGCTACGGTCGTCGTCTCGGATTCGACGACCTCGCGTGTGTAGCGGAGGTCGCGGGCTGGATCCCCGGTAGTGAACACCGTGGCCGCGACGATTTCGCCCCGCGAAAGTCCCTCCTCGTCCACGAAGTCGCGGAAGGGTTGGAACCGGTCGAAGGCCTTGGCGTCGGTGAGGTCGGTCGGACGGTCCTCCTGCATCAACACCGGGAAATCGTCGTCGCGGAAAACTTCGCTGCCGCCGCTGGTGATCCCCTTCGTGAGCCACACCGCGTAGGTGTGATTGGGAAGGAGCGGTCGCCCCCCGTACGTCGTAACAGCAAGCCAGTTTTGACAGACATAGCGATTGCGCGACTGGCGAGTAAAGAACTCGAATGCGCTGAGATTGCCATAGTCGTCCGCATCGGGGTCGATACTGGCGAAATGTACGGTCGCATCGGTGGTGAGCACCTTGATGCTCGTAAGGTCGTGGGGCTTGTTGAACCGGAAATACACGACGGGGTCGAGCCCCCATCCGGTCTGCTCCGCCACGAAGCCGAGCAGACGATCCACGCTGGGCGCCGCCTCCCCCGGGGAAGGGAAGCCATCGAGCATGGGTCGCCCATCCCCATCCAGCCGTAGGTCGTTGGGAAAGGGCATTGCGAAAAAGTCGAGCGGCTCTGAGGTGGGGAGGTCGGGAATCTGGAACAGGGCGCGGAATTCGTCGTCACTTTCGGCATCGGCAGGGCAGGGGCCGCCATCCCAGTTCGGGATCTCCAGGTCCACACAGGCCCCGCTGTCGCAGGTGAAACCCGATTGGCAGTTGTCGTCGTCTACACACTTGTCACCGGTGGCACCCGTGCCCTGGGCATCGGCAGCGGAACATTCGTTGTTCGACGCACATTCAAGGGTGAAGGCACACTCCTCCGTGGCGGAGCAGTCCGACCCGACCAGGGCGGTGCCGCTGCTGCCGGGCTCCGCACACACGTTGTCATGGGCGCACACAGCGCCGGAGGTGCAGCGGCCCGCTTCGCACTCCGCGCCGATGCCCGGCAGAGCACCTCCAGACGTGACCCCGGTGCCGCAGCCCGCAAGGAGGAACAGAATGATCGCACGCATGCGCGGAGGGTAGCCCGAAACACACGCCGGCGGCTACGTTCCCGAATGGACGTATTTGAGCTGCTACGACAGGTGCTGGCCGCCGGGGCCAGCGACCTTCACCTCGTGGTGGGTGTCGCCCCGTCGATGCGGCTTCATGGAGACATCAAGCCGCTTCCGTTCCCCCCGCTCGACAAGCCAGGTTGCGATGCGCTGGTGCGCTCGCTCCTCCACGAGCCGCAACTTCAAGTCCTTGATCGTGACTGGCAGGTGTCCGTTTCCGTAGAGCTGGACGATCCGAAGAACGGTGGCATGCTCGGGCACTTTCGGGTGTCGGCGCATCTCCGTGAAGGGGCCGCCGAGGCCGCCATCCGCGTGACCCCGCGTCGTGTCCGGTCCCTCGACGAGCTCGGACTGCCCCCGATCCTCAAGGATCTCTGCCTGCGGGATTCCGGGTTGATCCTCATCACCGGGCCGACAGGGCATGGGAAGACCACCACGTTCAACGCGCTCATCGACTACATCAACCAGCGGAAGCGGGTGAAGGTCATCACGATCGAAGACCCGATCGAATACCGGCACCAACATCGCCACGCGGTCATCGTTCAGCTTGAAGTGGGCCGTGACACCCGAACGTTTGGCGATGCCCTGCGGCACGCGCTGCGCGAGGATCCGGACGTTATCTGCGTGGGCGAGATGCGGGATTTGGAGACCATCGCCACGGCCATCACCGCCGCGGAGACCGGGCATCTCGTCCTCGCCACGCTCCACACGCCGAGCGCCATTGGAACGATCTCCCGCATCGTGGATGTTTTTCCAGGATCTCAGCAGGATCAGGTGAAGATCCAGCTTGCCAATACGCTCACAGCGGTCGTCTCCCAACGGTTGCTCCCGCGGGCGGATGGCCGGGGGCGGGTGCTAGCTACGGAGGTGCTCGTGGCGACCGATGCCGTGCGAAACCTCATCCGCGAACAGAAGCTGCACCAGGTTCACAACGTGATGGCGACCAATCGGGCGGTCGGAATGCAGCGATTGGAAGATGCCCTTCGATTCCTGCTGGAACAGGGAACGGTGTCGCGGCTCGTGGCGTCTCAGGCGGCTAACGACGTTCGCGCGATTCAGGACTTGCTGTAGCCGGCGTCGGGCGCGCTCGCCGCCCATGCTTCGCGGAACAGCGCCGCGTAGGCACCATCTTTGGCCAAAAGCTCCGCATGGCTACCGATCTCGGCCACCTTCCCTTCCGCAAGCAGCACGATGCGGTCGGCACGGGTGATGGTCGAGAGGCGATGCGCGATCACGAGGCAGGTCCGGTCGGCGAACAGCTTGTCGATGGCGGCCTGAAGCAGCCCTTCCGACACCGGATCCACGTTGGCGGTGGCCTCGTCGAGGATCACCAGGGCCGGATCGCGTGCGAGGGTACGGGCAAGGCTGAGAATTTGGCCCTGGCCCCCCGAGAGGTCGCTGCCGCGCTCTCGAATGGTGTGGTCGAGCCCTAAGGGGTACATGGCGGCGATCCGGTCGGCGCCGCTCTGATGAATCGCGGCCTCCACCCTCGCGGGATCCAGCGTCGGGTCATCGAGGGTCACATTGAAGCGAAGGGTGTCGCGGAAGAGCTGTACTTCCTGCCTCACGCTGCCGACAGCCCTGCGAATGTCCTCGGGGCGAATCCGGCTTAGCTCCACGCCATCCACCTCGATGCTGCCTTCGTAGCCGTCGTGAACACGGGCAAGAAGGCGGACGAGGGTGCTCTTTCCGGCCCCGGTTCGACCCACGACCGCCACCACCTCGCCGGGCTTAACGTCCAGTGAGATTCCGTCTAGAATCCAAGGGGAGTCGGGCCGATAGCGGAAGCGAAGGTCGCGGATGGCCAGGTGGCCGCGTGCGATGGGCACGGCGGAATCCCCGGGGGTGATGCGCTCGCTGACCCCGAGGAGCCAGAAGATCTTGTCCAGCGCCGTGGCGGCTCGCTGGAGGAAGGTGATCTTGCCCGAAATCTCCCTCAGCGGCCGGAAAAGTCGGTCGATGTAGTCGAGGAAAGCGACAACCAGACCGATGCTCACCGCGCTCCTTGCGTGCTCTGCACCCCAGTAGATCATCACCGCGACCGCCACACTCGCGATGCCGTCGATGAACGCGTAAAGCCCCGCATCGTAGAGATTGTTCGTGACGTTTGTATCACGATAGTGCAGGTTTAGCTTATTGAAGTTAGCTGTGACCCGTCGCTGTAGGCCGTACAGTTGTATCACTTCGATGCCGGCGATCCTCTCGGCCACATAGGCGTTCAGGGCCGCCAGCGAATCACGGATGTCGGCGAAGAGCGATCGCATCTGGCGCCGAGCGAACTCGATCACGGCCGCGATCGGCGGTCCCAGTAGGCAGAGCAGCGCCGCGAGTCGCCAGTCCAGCCAGAACATCGCCGCCAAGACGCCGAGCATCGTGAGCAGGTCGAGGACCAGCGAGATCGACCCGGCGGCGAGCGCCTCGTTGAGGGCCTCGACATCGCTGGTCGCCCGCGACATCAGTTGGCCGGTCGGCTGACGCTCGAAGAAGCGCTGCGAGAGCGACAACACGTGTCTGAAAATACTTTGTCGAAGGCGAAGAATCGTGTTCTCGGCGGCCAGGGCGGAGACGAGGGTGTAGATGGCCTCGATCACGAAGCCGGCCACCACGGCACCCAGGTAAAGCGCGGCATCTGCCTGGAGGCTCGCGGTGTTGGTTCCTGAGATGTGAAGGTCGATGGCTCTTTTGAGCAGCATCGGCTGGGCTACGGAGAGCGCCGCGATCACCGGGGTCAGGCCCAGGGCCAGCGCGAACCAGCGGGCGTCAGGACGCATGAACGGCGCCAGCTGCCGGAGGCTCCAGGGTTGCTGGGAGGAGGGCGCTGGCGTCATGCGTTGCCTGCGGCGAAGGCGGAGGCCTGGGCATCCCAGGCGTCGCGGTAGGGGCCGGGCCGCTCGACCAACTCGAGGTGCGGCCCGTGGTCCACCAAGTGGCCGGCATCCAAGACAAGGATCAAGTCAGTTTGTACCAGGGCCGACAGTCGGTGACTTACGATGATGCGCGTGGCGTTGTCGTTCTCACGCAGTGTCGTGAGAAGCTCACCTTCGGTGTGGTGGTCCACCGCGCTCAGCACGTCGTCGAGGATCACGACGCGGGCCGGGCGGAGCAGGCCACGTGCGAGGGCCACGCGCTGCCGCTGGCCGCCCGAGAGGGAAATTCCCCGTTCCCCGACCACGGTGGCCAGCCCATCCGGAAGCGCGGCAAGATCGGGCTTCAGGGCTGCGGCCGTGACGGCGGCGTTCACGTCTAAAAGCGATGCGCCGAACCCAACGTTCTCCTCAATGGTCTCGGAGAACAGGAACGGCGACTGCGGCACGACGCATAGGGAGCTTCGCCACGCGTCGAGGTCGAGGGATCGAACATCCACGCCGTCGACGAAAACGGTGCCTTCGGGCGGGTTGAGCAGCCGTGCGAGGAGCCGCAGCAGGGTCGATTTGCCGCTTCCGACGGGTCCGTAGATGCCGATGGTGCCGCCCGCCGGGAGCGTCGCGCAGAGATCCACGAGCGCGGGCGAAGTTTGGTCTGGATAGCTGAAGGTAAGGTGGCGTAGCTCCAGGGCGGGTGCGCGGGTCGGAGGCGGCTGCGGGTTCGCGGCGTCGGGGCGTTCTTCGGGCTCGTCCAAAACGGCATGGATGCGTTCAAGCGAAGCCTCCGCCCTTTGGAAGACCGGCACGAGCCAGCCAAGCATGCGTATTGGCATCACGACGTAGGCAACCAGAGCGATGAACGCCGCCAGCTCGCCGGGGGTGAGCGTTCCGTTCTTCACCGCCTCACCGCCAAAGGCCACGAGCCCCCAGGTGGCCACGCCGCCCGCCACGCTCAGGAGCGGGAAGGCAAGCGCCCGAATCCTCGACATCTCAAGGTTCGAAGCTCTAAGGTCTGCTGCACGCCGGTCAAGGCGGCGCGCGAAGGTGTCCTCCGCACAGAAGGCCTGTACCGTGGCCACGCCGTGGAAAGTGGAGAGCAGCTCGTCGGCCAACCGCCCCATTTGCTGCTGGGTGATGCGTTGCAGTGCCATGAGCCGGCGGGTCGCGAACGTCATGCCCGCGAAGGCGACCGCGCACGGACCCAGCACGGCCACGGTCAGCGCGGGCGACATCGTGAACATCTTCCAGGTGCCGAACCCGAGGGAGCCCAGGACATTGCACGCTTGGAGGAGTGCAAAGCCGGCGAGAGCCCTGGCATAGGTGACATCGCTCGTGGCCCGGCTCAGCAGATCGCCGGTCGGGTGACGAGCGTAGAACGACGGCTGGAGGCGCAGCATGTGGGCGAAGAACCGTCCGCGGAGCTCGGTCTCGGCCAAGCGGCCCGGCGTGAAGAACCAGACCCGCGACAGGGTACGCACGAGGATCACCGCGAGGCCAATCCCGGCGATCCAGGCGGCGTCCACGGCGGCACCGGGCTGCTCGGCTCGCAGCTTGTCAAGCGCCGCCGCCATTCGGGAGGGTACCTCGACGCTCAAACCGTTCGTGAGCAGCACGGCGGCCGTTCCCGCCAAGTACCAACGCCACAAGGGCACGACCGACGCGCGAAGGAAGCGCATCGAATGGGGTGCCAAGGCGCTCACCTGCCGCCCTATCCCTGCTGTCCATGTCTCCATCGCCGCCACCTAGCCCTCGGGGCCCAGCTCCTCAGGGCGCGCCTGAACGGTTTGCAGCAGCGAAGCGTGACGTTCGCGCACACGTTCGTCGAGGACCGCCACCGCTTCCGGGATGCGGTCGTACAGACGGCGGTGTTCCCGCCGCGCGCCCGCCTGGAACAGCGCGTGGACCAACCACGGGAAGACCGCCGTCACATCCGTGTGGCAATACACGGAGTTGAACTCCACGCATTCTGCGCTGACCTTGCCCCAGGTATGTCCCTCGCCCGCGGGGCACGAGGACAGCGCGCCGTTGTCCACCGGGTCCACGCAAAATTGCACGTCGATGTCGAACCCCCGGGCATCGAGTTCAAAGATCTGCGTGAGCGTGGGTTCCCCTTGCAAGGTGTAGTTCTTGGGTACGCCGCCGCCGAGAATCCACACGCTGGTCTGGGCCTCGTTCTGAGCCATCCACTGCACCGCCGCCATCGCGTGCACGTCGGCGGCAATGTCAAGTTGGAACTTGAAGGCCTCTCCAAACAGCGCCCTCAGTTTCACGACGTTCAGGAAAATGCTGCCATCCTGCGGCGCCCCCACGAAAATCGGCACGCCGTACTTCCACGCCGTGGCGAGCAAGGAGTGTTGGTCGACCCCGAGCGAATCCTCGATTTCATAGAGGCGACGACCCAGGCGATTGTGCAGTTCTGCCGTGGTCATGGGGTGCTGAAATTCTTCGTGGTTGATGAGCCAACCAAAGAGCTGGTCGGTCTTCAACAGCACCTCTTCGGAGAAGCCGATGTCGTAGATGCGGATGATGCGGGCCGTTCGGAGCAGGGTATCTCCGGCGTCGGGAGCCACTTCCCGAAGGCGGTGCCCGAGGATCCGGTGGGCATCGTGGTACAGGTTGGCGCCTGTGGTAGTGAGCACGTCGATACAGCCGGCCTCGATGAGCGGCACGATGCAGCTCCGGTGCAGGCCGGCGGGCGTCATCGCCCCGGACAGCGTGCAGAAAACCACGTTGCCGTCGTCGATCGACTTCTTCATCAGCCGGCCCGCTTCGCGCACCTGGCGCCCCACGAACGCAGGGAACGCGGCCGCGAGAAGCTCAAGTCCGGTTTCACGGCCCGTGATCGCGCTGGGTCTTACCTCGGGCGCGTTGTGGAATGCGGCGGCCACATCGGTGGCGGAAGGGTCGTTCGGGGACATCGGGAAGCTCCGGCTAAAGGGGTTCGACGGTCCAGCTGCGGACTGTGGCGGCCTCAACTTCTTCCGAACGGAAGTTGAAGTACTGATACTCGAAGTCGGACCAGTCTGATTCCGCCCCGTAGCCGCCGTAGCCCACATGGAACCACAGCTCGGGCACGTTGTCGTCTCCAAATTGCGCCACGGCACGGTAGATGCTGCCTTCGTGGGATGCGCAGGGCTCCTGAAGCTCGTTGCCATCCCAAGGCGGACAATCTGCCACGTTCACGGTGGATTCGTCGCCAGAGAAGGGCAGCTCCGGGTCTTCGATCCACAGGCCATTGAAGCGGGCGGTGTGGATGTCTCCCCAGGTGACGCGTTCCAGCCCGCGGGAGACGCGTACGGCTTCGACCCACTCGATCGCATCGGAGAGCGAAGCCATGGTGTCGGTGTCGCCCTTGCCATCGAGGAGGAACGTGAGCTGCTGGGTATGGGCAAGCGCGTTCAGCTTTGCGATGGTGACGGGGGTGGCGGTGGCGATGGCATCGAACAATACGCTCATGTCGCCGAACAGGGTGCGCCGCGCCAGCATCGCCTGCCATGTGTGGAAGATGGCGGCTTCCTCGCTGCTTTCCGTCATGTTGCCATCCCACGCGGTCATCCGCGCAACGGCAGTCTGGATGTCTTCGCGCCCGCGGTAGCCGGCCAACGCCTCGTCGGTTTCGATTCGGCTGCACACCTCGAGCATCACGGGCAGCAGGTCGCGGCTCAAGCCGGAGTTCACGTCGCGTTGCATGGTGATCATGTCGCCGATCTCGACGTTGCCGCGAGCGACCAGGGCGGAGGCGAGCTCGTCGATCCGGTCGGCGCGCCAGCCCGGGTCGAAGTAGCTCCCGTAGTAGAAGGCGTCGTTCGTCGGGTCGTTGTCCTGGATGTGGTCGAACGGGGAGTTGTTGGCCGTGGCGATGTAGTCCTGGTTGCCATCGAGCGAGGGGTACAGGGAATCGTCGAGGAAGCTGCCTGTCCAGAGCAGGCTGGGGTCGCTTGCCAACTGGATGCGCCGGGGATCCCCGCCGCGAATGGGAATGTGTCCGTGCGTCTGATACCCAATTCCACTTGCGTCCGCGAAGACCCAATTCTGTTGGCCGACCTTTTCCAGGGCGACCGCTTCCCGAAACGATTCCTTCGATGTGGAGCGATTGAAGTCCAGAAACTGGAACATCTCTTGGGTTTCCGGATCGAACCCTGCCCAGGCGACCATCACTTCGCCATCGGCGAATACCTGCTTGTCGATCGGCAGCAAATCCCCGGGGAGAATAACGCCGTACCCGGGAATATCTGTAATGGTGTAGCTCTTGTCGAGCAGGGATCCATCGGTCTGGAGCACGCGGATGGTCTCCTCGCGAAGGTGAACGGGCTTCGGTTCGCCCCCCATGTCTGCGTAGCCATCGGCATCGATCGTCACGTCAAATACATCCATCACGTCTGCGAAATTGGTGGTGGCAACCCAATTCACGGAACGATTGTGCCCCAAGTGAAGGCCAGGCACGCCCGGGAAGCTGAAGCCTGCCACGTCGAAGTTTCCGCCGGCGTCTGCGGAATTGAGGTGCCACGCCATGAGCAGGGAAGGCGCGTACAGCGTGGCGTGGGGGTCGTTGGCCATCACCGGCTTCCCATTGGCGGTGACACGCCCATTGAAGGCCCAGTTGTTGCTGGCGCGCCCCACGCCATGCGCCGTGCCCAGCGCGTGGAGCTTCGCTCCAAAGTCTTCGGGCACCTCGGGGAGGTCGCGGGGAGCCTCGCCGGAGGGCGCGCTGGCGGCGCTGGCCTGAGCGGTGCCTTCGCCATCTACAATGAAGCGGGCCCGGGCGGGCTCCCACACCGGCACGCGGTCAAAGTCGTCCACCAGCTGGTCGGCGATGCTCACGAGCAGGTCGTAGTCCAGCTGGCTGGAGTACCCGAGGTTGATCCTCTTCCCCATCGCCACGACGTCGATCACCGTGAACGCGTCGGGGATGTAGCTGAGCTGGTCCTGCCCGAAGGCGGACGGAGGCTCCGCTGCGCCGGACGCGAGATCGCTCACATAGCGGTTGAGCCCGGCCGTGAACGCCACGCCAAGCTTCATGTCCTCGGGCCGCTGGGAGGCCTGAAAGGCCAGCGTGCGGCAGCCGAGGTCGAGGAAGTTGAAGGTTCGGGCGATGATGTCGGTGTCGACCGCCGAATCACCATCGATCTCCGACAGCGTGCCGCGGGTGGAGTGGCGTGCCCGGTCGATCTGGTAGAGGCGTTGGCGCGCTTGCTCGTAGCCAGCGGCGAAGAACAGGTCGGCGTCGCTCTCGGCGTACACATGGACGATTCCCTGATCGTCCTCGCTAAAGGTCGCGGCCGCTACGGGCGCGTAGGTGAGCGGAATGGTCACCCCGTCGAGCGTACAGGGAGTCCAGGTGTCGCCCACGATCGGGCGTTCAGTCACAGGTTCTTGGTCGATGCAGGCGAGCAGCAGGAGGATCATACTGGGTTGTCCGGTCGCCGCAATTAGCACGAGGATGCCGCGCCGGCCGGGCTTTGCTACCTTATCGCCACATGCTCTTCCTCTCGCTCGCCTGCACCGCTTCCACTATCGAACTGCAACGCGATAGCGGGCCGAGCAAGCTCCAGGATACGGAAGGCACGGAACTGAGGGGCGACACAGCGGTAGAGATCTTGCCGGGGGACACCGCGCCGGAGCCGCCCGTGGTCGACGACCCCGACCTGTTTGCTCCGGACACCATCTGGGAGCTCTCGCTGGAGCTGAACGACGACGCCTACAGCGAGCTGAGTCGTGACGGAAGTGACTTCGTTACCGCCACGCTTGGGTGGGACGAGCGGACCTGGCCCGTCGCGATTCACATCAAAGGCAGCTCGACGTGGCAGGGCATCTCCGAAAAGCCGAGCCTGGTGGTCGACGTGAACCGGCTCGACGCGGAGCAGGAATTCATGGGGGTGAAAAAGTTCTACCTTCACAATGATTGCTACGACCCAAGTCAAATGTCGGAAACATTGGCGTACGCATACTACCGGGCGGCCGGATACCCTGCCTCAGAGACGAGTTTCGCCCATCTCACGCTGAACGGCCGCGATTACGGGCTGTACACGGTGGTGGAGGCCCACAATGACGACTTTCTGGAGAAGTGGTTTGGCGATCCGGCGGGCAATCTGTACGAGAACCGGGATGCCTACTGCGATGTGACCGACCTGGGCTGCATGGAGGTGGAGGAAGCGGACGAAGGGAACGACGACGCCTTACTCGCGTTGGGGCAGGCGGCGCGAAGGAACGAAGGGGAGTGGCGTGCCGCCGTGGAACCGTTGTTGGATTGGGACCGGTTCATCGCCTACCTGGGGTTGGAGATCGCGATCGTGCATTGGGACAGCTATAGCTACGACCTGTCTAATTACAGTTTGTACCATGACCCCACCGCAAATCAGTGGACTTTTCTCACGCAATCCATGGATCTCGACTTTGGTTTTCGCCCTTGGAGCTATCCGAGTTGCGGTCAGTATGGCATGACGATTGACAAGTACAACATGGGGATGCTTGCGGCGTCGTGCCAAGAGGACGAGGGCTGTCACGCAGACCTCGTCGCCCATGTTTCTGCGCAGGCCGGAGCACTGGAAGCCTGGGATGGCGCCGCACGGGTGCTGGCGTTGTCTGCTTTAATCGGCGATAACGTGCGTGCGGACCCCCGCCGCTACTACAGCGACAACGAGTACGAAGACCACGTCGCCTGTCTGCAAACCTTCTTTGCCGACCGCCCAACTCAGCTTCGGGACTGGGTGGCCTCGGACTGATCGACACCTCCCGGTCCATCTCGCGCCGCACGCGGAAGGGCTGGAGGCGGGAGGCGGGAGAAGCACAACGCCGGCAGTGAGCGGGTTTCCCTTGGGCGTGGCGGTGGATCTCCGTGACTTGGGCACGTTGCGGACGATGCCGTGGGCGAGGGCTCGGCTCGGAGGACTCCAGGCTCCGGTAGCGTTTGCCCGCTCGCTAGAGTAGGCTCGGAGGCTGATGTTGCTTGCCCTCGCCTCCCTCACCTTGGCCGCGCCCCCGAACGTTGACACGCCGCTGAAGGGGGCCGGGGCGGTGCGCAGGGATGCGGCCGTGGTGGTCTCGGTCCAGGATTACAGCCTGCTTCCCGACCTGGAAGGCGCGACCGCCGATGCCGACGCGGTGGCCGCCTGGCTCACCACCACCCGAGGGCTGAATCGCGTCGGCCGCATTGTCGATCCCGACCGTGCCCAGTTTCGAAAGGGCATTTCGGAGGCGACCGGAAACGTGCGTGGCGGGGGGCGCCTCTGGGTCTATTTTGTCGGTCACGGTATCCAGGGCGAAGGCGGTAAGCGGCTGCTGCTCACCCGTGAGACGGCCCCCGACGACGTTCAGGGGGTTTATCTGGACGACGTCGTCGCCAGCGCGCTCACCGGCCGTGCGAAGCAGGTGCTCGTGTTGTTGGACGCCAGTTTTGGCGGCATCGGTCGCGGCGGCGAACCGCTGGGGCTGCCCGAGTCGCCCAAGGTCGGCTGGCCCGTGCCCTCCAGCTCGAAAGTGTCGATTTGGTCGGCCACAACAGGGGCCGAGCCGACAGCGACCTACCCCGCCACGGGGCATGGCTTGTTCACATGGCTCACTCTTGGCGCCCTCAGGGGCTGGGCCGATGGTTCGAATGGCGGCCGGGCGAACGGGGAGGTGACCCTGGAGGAAGCCCAGGCGTTCGTGGCCAAGCAGGCGCGGCTCCTCGGCGGCAAGACATGGAATCCCCTTCAGGAAGCGCGGGTCGAGGTGATCAAGTGGAGCCTCAACAGGGGTAAACTGGAGGATGGCCCGAGCCGCGAGGACTGGGCCACCCTCGCCCAGGAAGAGAAGTCCCGTCGGGTGACCGAGGCCGCGCACCGACTTCAGGCAGATGCGACGGGCGAGTGGATGGAGATCGGGCTGTCGACCGCCGTTTCGAGCCCCGTGGGCATCGAAAAGCTCAATGGGTTCATTGCGAAGTATGAGCTGTCGGTGGTGGAGGTGGATGGGGTGGATGTGCCCGTTCATGTCGCGGAAGTGGTCGATGCGCGCGCCCGGCTCGACGGCTTTACGCGAGACCTGCGCAAGAAGAATGGGAAGAAGAAACCGAAGCGCGGAACCAAGCGGCCGAGGGTCACGAGCGTGGCCAAAGTCAGCGCGACCGCGTCGTGTGACAATCTTGTCACCCTCGAGCCCTTCGCCATGTTGGGAACGCTCACCCAGGAGCAGATTGGATGCCTGGAACAGAAGATCGTGGCGTCGGGGAAGCAAACCGATCGAGACAAGGTTTCGCGGGTCCTTTTGGCGAATGCGGAGGGGAGGGGCATCGCTGAGG
>CAMBIK010000040.1 GCA_945867435.1 Klebsiella pneumoniae | reverse complement strand
GATGGTTTTCGACGAGTGCCTCCCCTTTGGCAGCGACCGCGCCTACGCGGAAGCCAGCGTGGAGCGCACGGCACGCTGGGAGCAACGAAGCAAGGTCGCCCACACGCGAGAGGATCAGAGCCTCTTCGGCATCATTCAAGGTGGATTTTGGGCCGATCTGCGCCAGCGTAGCGCCCAACAAATCCAGGACATCGGCTTTGATGGTCTCGCCATCGGCGGACTTTCCGTTGGGGAGGGGCACGCAAACATGTGCGAGGTGCTGGACTGGACCATGCCGCACCTCCGCACCGACCAGGCCCGCTACCTGATGGGCGTCGGCCGCCCGCTGGACCTGGTGGAAGGCGTGGCTCGCGGGGTGGACATGTTCGATTGCGTGATCCCCACCCGGCATGCGCGCAGCGGTACGTTGTACACCAACAAGGGTCGGATTCGCCTGACCGACCAACGTTTCCGCAAGGACATGTACCCGCCGGATACCTCTTGCGATTGCTACACCTGCACCACCTTTAGTCGCGCCTACCTCCACCACTTATTCCGGGTGGGCGAGGTGCTCGCGGCGACTCTCTCCACGATTCACAACCTGCGTTTCTACAGCAGCTTCATGGAGAGGATGCGTCAGAGCATCGTGGACGGCACGTTTGAGGCCTACCGGGCAGGCGTACACAGCCTTTACCCTGAGGATGTCGCGCCCAAGCCGGTGGCCGGCGTCGTGCCGGGGGCTCCGAAGCCGAGTGGCGCGCCGTTCAATCCGAAGAAAGCGGCGCGAGGAACCCCCACCAAGCGACCGCGCTGAGGCCAAGCAGCGCCAAGGCAACCCAGGGAGCCAAGCGAACGACCCGCTCGGGTGTGACCCAGCGAGCGAGCCCTCCTGTGGTGGTGGCGCCGGTGCCGGTCGTCTCCGCGTGCGCGGAAGTCACGACCGGCAGCAGGTCGATCTGTGTGGCGTTGTCTTCGCGTTCGGGGGTGAGGGTGCCGCCGCCCACGCGCGGTACGCGCCCCCCCCGCGGGGCGGCGAGCGTGCTCAAGCTGGGGAGCAGGTCGGGCGGTTCGTCGGCGATACATGCCCGCATTGCGGTGCAGGGGGGGCCTTCCGCGCCGAGCTCGTGAGGGTGGCCGAGGCTGGCCGCGATCCAGGTGAGCACGGCCGTTCGTTGCTGCTCCGCTCCGGCGTCCTCCGTGGAAACTCCTGTGCGTTCTCCGGTGAGCGAGCGTTCGGGGGACCCTTCGAACAGCCCGCCTCCGCCGATGTCGGGACCGAGGTGGACGCCAACTTCGTCCACGAGCTCGGGGATATCGATGGCCACGAGGCCTCCGAGGCCTGGACCGACCGCATCGGCCGGTTCCGACCAGACCGCCGTGCCATCGCACATGCCCAACCATCGCGCATGGCGCGGCGCGGCGTCGCCGTACAGCCGCAGGACGCGCCCTTCCGGCGTGCGCACGACGCAAGGGAACGCGCCTTCCCCTTCACGCCGTACCAGCTCGCACATCAGCGTCGCCAGGTGTCCTCCGAAAAGAGAGGGATCACGCCTTCGGGGGGCGCGGAGAGGGCGAAGTGGTCTATGAAACGCCCCCATTCCGCGGTCCGGCTGTTCAGTTCCTCGAGCGGTGCGTGAAGCACCAACTCCACCATCTGGCCGGGCGTGCGGGTCACGATCATCGTGTAGCCTGTCGTGGCCGTTCGCCACCGCCGCATCCCGGTGACGGCGCACGCCCTTCGCCCGTCGAGGACGATGTCTTGTTCGCCGAGCACCGCGTTTTCCACGCCCACGCGCCGCCCCCACGAGAGTGCCCTCACGCCGGCCACGAGATCAAGCGGGAGGGTCTGAGCACGTCCGTGGTCGGGGCGAATCGACACGCTGATCGAGGCGGACCCCTGGGCGACGACCACTGTATCGGCGCCTAAGAAGCGGTAATTCCGGACCATCGCCCATCCTGGGGGCGGCTCGATGTCGAAGCGCCCTGGGTGGGTCGGATGCCAGGCCGGCACACACCCGAGGGTCAGAAGGATCCACATGCCTTAGACCTGCGCGCGTGCGAAGCGGGCGTCGAGGAACGCTCCGATTCGTTCCGCGGTTGAGTCGGCATCGAGGCCTACTTCTGAAATGTGTAGGAATGCCGCTGGGTAGCCAGACAGGAGCGCACCGTAGAACCAGTGGTTGCAAACGTAGTCGCCCGCGTCGGCGCTGCAGTCCAGGCCGAGCGCGAGTGCGAGGCGGGCGGCGTCGGGGCAGTCCAGTTCATCCGGGCCCTCCTCGCGCGGCTGGGACTGCGCCCCGTCCACGTCGGTGCGGCCGAGGGCGTGGCGCCTCGCGGTCGTTTCCACCGTTGCCAACGGCCGGGTGACCGCGACCCCGATACCCAGGACGAACACAGGCCGGTGCTCTGCCACCATCGCAGACGTGAACTCCAGGCATCGGACAAAGGAAACGGGCATTTCTCGACCCACAACGCGCATGCCGCTGGACCCGATGATCCGGCCATCGAGCGCCCCGGCGAGCCGCGACGAGGGGTTCTCCGTCACCTCGCCAAAAGGGCCAAAACCGAGCAAAAGTGCGGTCATGACGTGGAAGCGTAGCACGCGCCAACCCGGTACGTTCCCGGATGCTCACCCTCCTCCTCTTCGCCGCCCACGCCGCCGACCCCGCGCCCTGGGCCCCCACGGACCCGGACTGGCAGCGATTCCGGGCCCTCGCCGCGGCACAACGCGACAACACCTACGCCCGACTCGTAGAGCTCTGCGACGGCGCCGGCCCGCGCCTGGCGGGCTCTCCCGGCCAGAAGCGGGCAGAAGCCATCGGTGCGGCGTGGCTGAAGGCCGACGGGCTTCGGGTTTCGCTTGACCCGCTCAAGGTGCCGGTGTGGGTGAGGGGCGAAGCGAGCCTGGGAGTCACGGTTCCCCGAGCCGAGTCGCTCGCGGTCCTGGCGCTCGGCGGCAGCGTGGCCACCCCGGAGGCGGGGATCGAGGCACCCATCGTGGTCATCCGCGACTTTTCTCAGCTGAGCGCCGCCGTGAAGGGGAAGATTGTCTTGTATAATCACCCGATGGAGGAGGGCAATCCTAGCGTCGATCACTACGGCGAGGCCGTGGCCTATCGCGTGGGCGGCGCTTCGAAGGCCGCGGCCTTCGGGGCAGTGGCCGTGCTGGTTCGCTCCGTGACCACGCGCTCGCTCTACACCCTTCACACCGGCACCTTGGGGTACGACGAGGCGCACCCCAAGGTGCCGGCCGCCGCGATCACCGTGGAGGATGCCGACCGGCTCTCTCGCCTGGCGGCGAAGGGCGAAGTGCGGGTGCGCCTCCGGTTGACCCCCCACACCGAGCCGGATGCCGATGCTGTGAACGTGATCGGGGAGTTGCGTGGATCAGAATTTCCGGATGAGGTTGTCGTCGTGGGGGGGCACCTCGACAGTTGGGACGTCGGGCAGGGCGCGGCAGACGACGGCGCGGGGATCGTGGAGAGCGTGGAGGCGCTGCGGTTGATCGCGGCGTTTGGCACCCCGAAGCGCACGGTGCGCGTGGTGCTGTTCGCCAACGAAGAAAATGGCCTTCGGGGGGGAAAGGCGTACTTTGCTGCCCACGGACATGAGCGCCATGTGGCCGCTGTGGAAAGCGACCTTGGTGGTGGTGGGCCGCGCGGGTTCGGCATCACGGCCTCCGATGCCCAGAGGGCCTGGGTTTTGCCGATGCTGTCCGGCAGCAACCTCACAAATCGCGCCGACGGCGGTGGCGCCGACATCTCGCTCTTGACCGCAGATGGCGTGCTGGCCCTCGGCCTGCTCCCCGACGACCGCCATTACTTCGACGTTCACCACACGGAAGCGGACACCGTGGACAAGATCGATCCCGCCTCGCTCTCCGATGCGACCGGCGCGCTGGCCGCGATCCTCTGGCGGCTGGCGAACGACCCGGGCGCTCCCCCGAAGGCGGCGCCGCGACCGGACTGAGGATCAGCCCCCCGCGGCCAGGACCTGCGCGCGAGCCTCGAAGGCATCCATCAAATCCGGGAGGGTTCGGGACGCGCCGAACTTCATGATGGAACGAGGCACTTTGCCGGCCGTGGCCCACCACTGGTGGCCCACCACGCTGCCCGTTCCATCGGCGGTGGCGCTCCACCAACCGGCGCTGGTGTTTTCCCACTGTGCGTCATGCGCGAAGGGTGCCAGCTGCGCTGCGAAGGGGGCGTGATCCACCATGCGCCAGCAGGTGACGTAGCTGTTGGGCCGTTCCACCTGCTGTACGTACGCCACCAATTGCCGTTTCAGCTGCACCGCTCCCCAGATCAACCCCACGTTCACCCGCAAGTACATGTGCGTCGCGTCGAGCTTCTCCACCAGGTCGTAGCCGAAGCTCTTGGGCATCCAGTCATCCTGCGTTTCCGGGCGGTCCAGCACCCGCTTCCAGACCGCGACCGGATGGGGGCTCCGCATGGAGAATCGGACCCCGACCACATCTCGACCGTCCAGCACGCCATCGCCCGTGACCACGCCCTTCCCTGATTCTGGTACCGGCGGCACGGGAAGGGAGCGGAAAACGGGATCGTCGCAGGGGAACGCGAGCGTGGCGAGGAGCAGCAGCATGAGCGGACTCCACAGTAGCGCGGAGAACGGGCCGCCGTCGATCCCTGCCTACGAGACCGCTGCCGCCTGCCTCTCCGCGAGCGCGACGACCAGCACCGCCCGCACCCCCGTGGCATCGAGCCCCCTGCACACATCGAGGATCTCGGCCTGCCACGATTGCAGCCCGTGCCTGGCGATCTCCCACGCGGAAAGCGGACAGTTCAGCTCGCCACGGGCGAGTGCCCGGAAGAGAATGGTGATCTGTTCCGTGGGCACATCGACGAGGGCTCGGCCAAACGCTGCGGACATTCGCTACGCTACCGTGATCTCGCCGCAGCGGTAAACGTCTTGTATGGCGTGGAGGAGCTCCACCCCCTGTTCCCTCGGCTTCTGGAACGCCTTGCGGCCGGAGATGAGGCCCATGCCCCCGCCCCTCTTGTTGATGACCGCGGTCCGAACGGCCTCGGCAAGATCGCTTGCGCCGCCGGATGCGCCACCCGAGTTGATCAGGCCAATCCTACCCATATAGCCGTTCGCCACCTGATAGCGCACCAGGTCGATCGGGCTGTCGCTGCACAGGTCGGTGTAGATGCGCTTGTCGGTCTTTCCGTAGCTGGACCCGGCGAAGTTCAGCGCGTTGTACCCACCGTTGTTCTCGGGGAGCTTTTGCTTCACGATGTCGGCCTGGATCGTGGCACCGAGGTGATTCGCCTGACCCGTCAGGTCGGCCGAGGCGTGGTAGTCCACGCCATCCTTCTTGAAGGAACTGCTGCGGAGATAGCACCAAAGCACCGTGGCCATTCCCAGGTCGTGCGCCATGGCGAAGGCGGTGCTCACCTCAACGATCTGCCGCGTGGATTCTGGGCTTCCAAAGTAGATGGTGGCCCCGACCGCCGCCGCGCCCATGTCCGCGGCCTGCTTCATCGACCCGAACAACACCTGGTCGAACTTGTTGGGGCAGGTGAGCAGCTCGTTGTGGTTGACCTTCACGATGAAGGGAATCCGGTGGGCGTAGCGCCTCGCGCACATGCCCAGGACGCCAAAGGTGCTGGCCACCGCATTGCAGCCGCCTTCCACCGCAAGCTCTACGATCTGCTTGGGGTCGAAGTAGTCGGGGTTTTTGGCGAAGCTTGCGCCCGCGCTGTGCTCGATGCCCTGATCCACAGGCAGGATCGAAACATAGCCGGTACCGCCCAGGCGGCCGCCGCCGTAGATGCGTTGCAAGCTGCCGATCACGCGCGGCGTGCGGTCGCTGTCCATCCACACGCGTTCCGTGAAGTCGGGACCGGGAAGCGCGATGCGTTCCTTGGGAATGCCCTTGCAGGTGTGGGACAGGAGGGCGTCGGCGTCGGGTCCAAGCAATTCTGTGATACGATGAAGGTCCATGTGGGCTCCGCGAGGGGAGGCCGATCTATCGCGGCGACCGCGCTACCGGCGGAGGACCTTGCGCAGCAGGGTGTGCAAGAAGTCATGGTCGTCGAAGAAGGCAAGATGTACATCGTCCTTTCGAGTGCCGGAGATCTCCACCGACGCCACATCGTCGTGGGCGATCCCGTCGACAACGACGCGGGCGGGCCGGCGGTCGGGATCGAGAACTTCCACGCGGATGTGCGCCCCTTCGGGCAACACCACTGGCGCCAGCTTTGGCGCGTGCGGGCAGATTGAAGTCAGGTGGACGCTGCGGACGAGCGGATGGCTGGCCGCCCCGCCCGCCGAAAAGCTGTAGGCGGTGCTCCCAAGCGGTGTGGCCGCGATGATGCCATCGCAGGCCAGCCGGTCAGCCGCCAGGTGGCCGTCTAACCAAATGCGAAGATGGCAGGTTTTTCCAGATTTTCGTTCGATGTACACGTCGTTTGTGGCGAGGCCCGACAGCGGGCCGTGACTCGATTCAGCCCGCATCGTCAGGCGTTGGAAGCCGTGGGCCTTCCACGCGCCGGACTGAAGCCGCCCCCGCAGGAAGTCGACGGCGTGTGCCACCGGGAGGTCGTTCATGAGGAAGCCGACGTGGCCGAAGTTCAACCCCAACCACTGGTGGGCGGCCCCGTGGTCATGGATCGCTTGCAACATGGTGCCATCGCCGCCGAGAACCAGGCAGAGGTCCTCCGGAATCTCTGGCAGCGGACCCGACGCATCCAACGCATCCGCAAAGGCCAGGGCAGCGGGGTTCCGGCTCACGACGCGCCGCACGCTCACGGGATAACCCGCCGCCATGCGGTTCTGGCGCGCTCATGGGCTCGGCAACGACTACCTCGTTCACGAGACTGGCATGCCGCTACCCTCGGCGCTCGTTCGGGACGTGTGCGACCGCCACCACGGCATCGGCAGCGATGGCATCTTGGAGCCGGTCGCGCCTCAAGGCGGCGCCGACTACGGCTTGCGCATTCACAACCCCGATGGCAGCGAGGCAGAGAAGAGCGGGAACGGACTACGGATCTTCGCCCATTGGCTGGTGCACGAGCGACACGCGCCTCCCAGGTTTCGGGTGTGGACCCTGGGTGGCGTGGTGACGTGCGCCGTTTCCGGAGACGAGGTGCGTGTCGGCATGGGGCCGGCACGAATCTGGGGCCCGGAATGCCTCGCAGGGCACGATGCTTGGCGGGTGGATGTCGGGAACCCCCACGCCGTGGTCTTCGCGCGACCTGCCGACTGGCAGCGGGTGGGTGCCGCGGTGGAAACGAGCGTGCCGGGCCGCACCAACGTTCAGTTCGTCGAGGTGCGCGAGGGTGTCGCCTTCGCCTCGATTTGGGAGCGGGGGGCGGGCGAAACGCTGTCTAGCGGGTCGAGCGCGTGCGCGGTCGCTGCGGTGTGCGTGCATCGGGGCCTCCTGGCTTCGCCGGTCACGGTTCGGATGGGGGGGGGCGATCTCGTGGTCCGTGTGGGCGCGGAGCTGGACCTCATCGGGCCGGTGGAAGCCATCGGTCGCGTGGAGGTCCGCCCGGAATGGTGGCGTTCCCGCGGCGGCACCCCGTGAAGGGGATCATCGGAGTCCTTTATGTAGTAGGCATGCTTTCCGGCGGTGCTTGCGCCGCCTGGGGGCTGTACTCGTACACGATGCGCTCGGCCGACGGGATTTTGCTTCCGCTGGAGTTTGCCTCCCCTGCGGCCGTGGCGGCGACCCCGGTGGTGGTGACCGAGCCCCCCCCGGAACCTGCACCGCGCCCGGAACCCGCGCCGCTCCCCGTCGCGGCGGATAAGCCAGCCGCGGCGCCCCGGCAGGCGCGCGCTCCGAAGCCCCCCCCACCCCCCCCCACCGAAGAGGTCGTTGAATTGGAACCTGCCATCTTGGTCGCCGTTAGTTTCGCGTTGCCCGCTGGGCACAGGTGGGAAGACCTCCGGGTCGGGGTGGATGGGACGAGCCTCGGCAAGCGCCCCTTGCGGGCGCGGGTCGCCCCGGGCCACCACACCTTTACGTTCAAGGCGGAGGACCTTGACCTTTCCTGCCCCATCGTGGTCGGCGATAGCGGTCGAACGATCCTCTTCGACGGGAAGAAGGCGTCCTGCCCGGCGAAAACCCAATGATCGCCGACCGCACGGGGCAGGTCCGGGTTCGCGCGGGCTTCGATGGCACGATCGAGTTTCGCGTGGCCGTGGGCGACATCGTCTACCCGGGTCGGGCGCTGGTGATTGTCGAGAGCGATAGCGAGGTCGAAACCTTCTCCGCCCGGAATCCAGGTGTGGTGCGAGAGCTGTGCGCGCCCGATGGGACCGATGTCGTGAAGGGAGCGCTGCTGCTGCTCGTGGACGAAACGCCGGCTGAGTAGGGGTCGGTCGCAGGATCGAACTTGAGTCCGGAGTTAGAGGGGCAGGCGTCTGCCGTCCGGCGGCCCCCGCGGTTGGTCAGGGCTCGCTGGTGCTACGGCTCGCGCTCCGCGGCTGCGGCGCATCGCCTGCCCGGAGTTCCCGGGAACATCAGCCTTGGCGCGGGGTTGGTCTACTATCCCCGGTTGGGCATGGGCGGGTGCGTTCGCGCAGACCGCTCCGTTCCGAATCGAGTTGGGGAGGCGTGGGATGGAAACCGGTCTTCGTGCAGGATTTGCGATGGTCCAGACCGAGGACGACCTCGCCCCCTGATTCGATGCAGCGCCAGATGCAGTCCGAGTGGCACCCCGCCCCCACGCTGGGCTGGTTCGGGTCGTTCTGGTTGGGATCGGTCGGCTGGCGCGCTTGTCTGTTTTGGGGTCGGATTCGTCGCCGACACCCATCGCGACGCGGGGTCGCTACTCCACCACCACCCCGAAAATCCCCAGGCACATCTCGTCGAGCGTGGTCTCGCCGAGGTACACGTCGGCCGGCTCGTCCTGACCCGCATCGCTAAGCGCTCGTGCAACGCCTGGATTCGAAAGGGTGTTGTCGTAGGTGCAGCGCAGCCGCAGCGTGTCTCCGAACCGCGCCTGGGGGACCGTTTCCAGCGGAGTGTCGTAGGCGTAGGTGCGCTGCCAGTCGAAGTTCCAGTTGGGGGTTTGAACGAGGCACTCGCTGGCGGGCTCATCGCCTTCGGGGTTCACATGGTTGACCCAGATCGCCATGTCGGTGCCGACATAGTGCATGTGGGTGCCGGCCATGTAGAGCTGGTAGCGGGTCCCGGGGGAGTCGAGGGCGATCTCCATCGTCTCGGTGTGACCGGAGGCACCGGCGGGAATGCGAAACTCGATGCCGCGATCGTCGTTCGGTCCGGGTTGCAGCCCATCGCCGCGGCTGCTGGCGTTTCCTACGAGGGCGAGCACGGCCTGGCGGTCTGGACGGGTGTCCTGCCAACGGATGTCCAACGCTGTCACATCGATTTCCGCTTCGTCTCCGACCGAATGGTAGTGGATCTGCATGACGATGTCCGACCCGGCGGCAACGGCGATTCCCACGCCGGGAGGGGTCTCGTTCGGAACGGCGCCGGGCGCCCACGCCGCGATCAGGTCCCCGCCCAGCCCCTGGTTCGCCGCACAGTCGTAATAGCCGTCCGCGTTGGCGAGGGCAGCGGCCTGGCCGGAGCTGTCGGCGAAGATCAGGGCGTGGTGAACGACTTCTTTGTTCCCGGCGGTGACCTGCACGCCCGTGAGCCAGCGTTCCTCGACGAGCTCCGGGTCCATGACAAAACAGGTGAACTGGTCCCGGCCTCCGTTGGCGACGAAGCCGGCGCGGGGTTCGAGGTGCTGGTTCGCACCTTCCAACGTGAGGGAGATCGTCGGCGGAAGCTCGGCCGCGGTCGCCGGATCCCCTTCAGGCGCCCCGGCGTCGGCCCAGGCTTGCAAAAGCGCCTTTTCCTCGTCCGTGAAGCTGATGTCGTTTTTCCAGCCATAGCGGGGGGTGCATTCGTCGGTCGCCTCGGCCCCCCAGGGGGGCATCGATCCCGATTCCACCGACGCCGCCATTGCGCTAGCCATCGGTGCGGCGGATGCGTAGTCTGTCAGGGGGAAAGGGCCTATTTCACCCGGTGCGTGACAACCGGCGCACCTCGCTTCCACCAGCGGCGCGATGTCCTGGTTCCATGTCGGGCTGTCGGCCCCCGCTTCGGGTGTAATGGGGGCGCACGCGAGCACGAAGAACATCACCATCCCGGTTCCCTTGGGGCCGCCAATGTAGACCGGGGTGGGGCGTTCCGGCTAAAAGTTTTCCGGGGGCTCTCCGCCCCGGACGACGTGCGGCTGGGTGGGATGGGGAAAGCGAAGATTGGAGGCTGGGTACCCGCGTGGCCGCCGCGGTAGGGGGAGAGGGCGGCAACCCCCTTCCGCCGGTACATGATAGCGGTTGCCGAACCCAGGAGCGTCGATGGTCCCCTTTCTGCTCAGCCTCGTGTCCGGATGCGAAACGGGGACAACTGTCGGCGATACTCCTGACGATTCAAGCGGCGAAACAGGCGGGGATACCGGTGGCGAGAACATCGGCGAGGACACGGAGGACGAGACCGGTGAGACTGGTGAGACTGGTGATACCGCGGCCGAGGAGCCCAATTTGGCGTGGGACGTTGCGGGTGATACCAAAGACATGGCGTTCTCCCTTGTCTCTCTGGATGCTTCCAACGATTTCGCGATGGCCGACATCATCGCGGAGACGGAGGCCGGTAGCCGGATCGAGCTGTACCTTGAGCCCCCCGACGACCAGCTCATTCCCGTGCCTGATGTTCCAGGAATGTACTACGCTTTCTTCGTCGGTGGCCTTCACGAAGACGATGGCGACGATGCGTGGGACCCCGACGAGGACTGGTACGCGGCCTCGTCGCTGCTCAGCGTGTACATCGATGGCATCGTGCCCGCCGAGATCATCAGCATGGGACTCCATGTGGGCTGGAACGCCATGGTCCTGGGCGGGTCCGACATCGCCATCGGCGATCCGATGGCGCAACCCATCACGATCGCGCTCAATGAGGCGCTCACGGTGGGCGGGACCTTCGATTCCAGCATCGCGGCGACCGACCGGGTGACCACCGTGTCCTTTGCCCTGTTCTCGGGTATCAATGCCCCCGCGTTGGACGAAGACAACCTGGAGGATGGCACCTGGTCCCTTTCGCTTGACGGCGAACCGCCGGCCAGCCACTTCCTGGATGTGGATGGCGATGGAACGGACGAGGCCCCTGAGGCCTTCCTGGCCTTCACCGAGAACGGTGCCGATCTGTTCGACCCCTATGCCGATACGGCCCTCGGCTTTGCATGCCTCGACGGCAACCCGCTGCTGGGGTGGTGGTTCGCTCCCAGCACCGACATCGCCAACGTGCTTTTCACGGCGCAGTCGGGCGTGGCGCTCGGGTGGAACGCGATCTTGATCACCGATGCAGGCGGGGAGTTCTTGACGGAGGCCGAGGCCCAGACCGCGGTGCTCTCCACGAGCTGCACGATCGAATAGGCGCGGTTTACCCCGCGAACTGGTGCTCGACCAAGCGGCGGTACACCCCGTTCGCGAGGACCAGCTCGTCGTGGGTCCCCTCCTCGGCCACGCGCCCGCTCTGGATGACCACCACGCGGTCGGCGGTCTTCACGGTCGAGAGGCGGTGGGCGATGACCAGCGTGGTCCGCCCGCGCATGAGGCGGTCGAGCGCCTCCTGAACCAGGTGTTCGCTCTCCGCGTCCAGGGCGGATGTCGCTTCATCAAGGACCAGCACGCGCGGATCCTTGAGGATCGCCCGGGCGATGGCGACGCGCTGCTTCTGGCCCCCCGACAGGCGCACGCCGCGCTCCCCAACGACGGTTTCGTAGGCTTCGGGGAAGCCGACCACGAAATCGTGCGCGTTCGCGGCCTTCGCGGCCGCCTCGACTTCGGCCTGCGTCGCGGCGGGGCGACCGTACCGGATGTTCTCGGCGATGGTGGTGGCGAAGAGGACGGGCTCCTGGCTGACGATGCCGATCTGCTCGCGCAGCCAGTGGGTCTCGAGATCGCGGATGTCGTGGCCATCAAACGATACGCGGCCTGAGACCGGGTCGTAGAGCCGCAACAAGAGGGCGGCAACCGTACTCTTCCCGCCGCCGGACTGCCCGACCAGCGCGAGGACCTTGCCGGGCTCCAACGTAAGCGAGAGTCCCTGGAGCACCGCCACATCGGGCCTTGCAGGGTAGGCAAACGTAAGATCGTGGAGCGACATGGCCCCGAGCGGGGCGGTGAGCACCAGACCGGCGCGGTTCACGACGCCGGGCACACGGTCAAGCAGCTCGAACACGCGTTCGGACGCCCCGACGGCCTTGTTGAAATCCCCGTAGAGCGAACTGAGCCCGCCGAGCGCGATCGTAAGCATGAAAATATAGAGGAGGTAGGCGGTGAGGTCGTCGATCATCATCTCGCCTCGGATGGTGATCGTGCCGCCGTACCACAGGATCCCCGCCACCGCGCCGGTGACGACGAAGCCCCCGAAGCCCTGGAAAACCCCGTAGGCGACGGCGGTGCGGCGCCCCATCTCGAACGCGGTATCCACCTCGCGAGAGTAGCGACCCACCTCGGCGTTCTCCCTGGCAAAGGAGCGCACGGTGCGCACGTTCCCGAGCGATTCTTCCGCCACCGTGGTCGCCGCCGCCAGGGCATCTTGGGTGAGCCGAGACAGGCGACGGGCCGTGCGTCCGAACATCACGGCCGTCACCGCGATGATCGGCACCACTGCCACCATGATCAAGCTCAAACGCCAGTGAATGAGAAACAACATGGTCAGGCATCCGATGGCCTGCACGGTGTACCTCAGGGCCATCGACACGTTCACGGTGACGCTGTTCTGCAGCACGGCGGTGTCGCTGGAGAGTCGGTTCACCAGCTCGCCGGTGCGCTGCGAGTCGAAGAAGCCCACCTCCTGGCGAACGATCGAGGAAAACAGGTCACGACGGAGCCGCGCCACCACGCGTTCTCCGGCGAGCGTGTAGAAATAGGCCCTTGCGAAGCTGGAAAGCGCGACGACGACCGCTACGCCCACGAGGGCGAGCGTGAGCTGGTCCAGTCGGGCCTGGCCCTCGGGTTGCACCACCGCGCCGATCAGCCCGCCGACTCCCTTAGGGACGACGAGCGTGACCACGCTCCCGACCAGCAGGGCCACGGTGCCCACCGCGAGGATGGGTGCCTCCGGCAAGGCGAGAGAGAACAGCCGCTTCCAGTTCGCTTGAGCCATGGGTGCCCGATGTGGGCGCCAAGGTGCGGCCGAAACGAGCGGGCGTCAAGGACGGGGGGGCCTATGGATGTGGGATCCCTGCCCGCCCTACTCGTTATTCCATCTTTTTTACAGCGTCTTCCATCTCTTTCAGTGCCTTTTCCATCTCTGGGCCTGCTTCCTCCAGCGCCTTGTCCATCTCGGCCTTGGCATCCTGCACCGCCTTGTCCATCTCGGCCTTGGCTTCGTGCATTGCCTTCTCCAACTCCGCCTGGGCATCGTTGGAACCGCCGCCAATCACGGGCGAGGGCGCGGCCTCCGCGGACTTTTCCGGCGCAGAGGAGGACTTGCCCCCGCCGCAGAATGAGGCTTGGGACGAGAAGACGAGCGCGGCGACAGGGAGGAAAATCTTCATGGAAAGGAGTCCCGGTGGACGGGCAAGCTATCACAACGGACGGTCGCGCGTCCTGAAGGCTCACAGCACCTCGATCGCATCCTTGTAGCGGGCGATCTGCCTTTCCATGCTGCCGACCTCCCCAATCAGCGTAAGTGCTTGCTTCGGACAGACCCACCAGCAGTACAGGCACTGCACGCAGTCCGGAAGATCAAGCTTCACGCCGATCTCCTCGACCTTCAGGCCGGTCGGACAGAAGTCCTCGCACCGTCGGCAGTCGCCGCAGACCTGGGCGTTGCGAGAGGCGAGCCGCAGGTTGTCGTCGTCCAAGGCGTACACGTCCTGGGTGACCTTGGCCCGATAGGCCAGCTCCGCCACCGCAGGTTGCGCCAGGAGCGGCTGCACGGCCCGCTTCAGCCAGCCGAGGCTCGGCGACTCCGAAAGTTCTGCGAGGCGCGAGCGCTTCGGCGCGGGACGAATGGGAAGGACCACCTGCACTTCCGCATCCACGCGCGCTGCAAGCGCATCGTCGAGCACGCCAGCCGCCCGCGCGTGCCGCAGATAGGGCACGGACTCGATGTGCACGCCCACCATCCTCGCCACCACGAGGTCGTTGAGGAAGGGGTCGTCTGAAAGCGCAAGAATCCCGAGGCGCACGGGGTCCCCATCTCCCGGCCCGTTGCCTTCCATCGCCACCAGGCCATCGACCAGGATGAGGTCGGGCTGCACGACTTCGGACAGCGCGAAGATGTTGCGGCCGAGATCCTGGTGCATGTGGCGCTTGTCCTGTCCCACGCAGATCCCCACCCAGTTCTTCATGGCGCAGGACAAGCCAGCTTCCGCATGCGTTTTCACCTTGGGCACGGAGATGAGGAACTCGGCGTCTAGCACCGTGTTCGCCACCAGGGGCTGTGCCCCCGCGTGCAGCGCGATTCGCCGGCCTTCGTCGCGATTCAGATCCACCGTGCGAACCGCGTGGCGCGCGGCAAGCTGGTCGATGCGAAGGCGCTTGAAGCTGGAGATGTTCCGGCGTTCCACCCCTACATTGCTGCCGTCGGCCACGGTGATGTCGAGATAGCCTCGCCGCTGCAGGGCTTCCAGGAGCGCCCCAAGCACCCGCAGGTCGGCGCAGTTGCCGGTCAGGGCCACCAGGTCATTGTTGAGGTTGGGCTTGATGACGATCCGAGCGGCACGGTTGGCCGGAAGTCTGGATTCCGCTCCAGCAAGAAGCGCTTCGACGGTGCGCTTCACCTCGGATGTGGTCCACGCGGGACACACCTCCACCCGCCCGCGGGCGTGTTCGAACGTGAAGCTCGGGCGGTCGGGCACGGTCACGCACCTACCCTACCCTGCCAGCCCGCCGGTCGATCAGCGAATGGGCGCAGGCTCGCCTTCCGGAAACGCCATCGCCTCCCACACCACGAAGAGGCGAGGGTCCTGCGCGGGTTCGATCGCCGCGCCGACGCTCAGGTGCGTGCAATCGACGCAGAGGAGGTTCGCGAGGTGGCCCGGCGAGCCGAGCAGAGCCTCCCAAGCCTGAGCGGCGGTGTCCGCCACCGCTACATCCTCGTAGAAGTGCCCACGCGGGTACCACCCCTGGGTCGCGCGGGCGGGAACGCCAGGACAGAGCACGGAGCTGTGGGCCACGATCCCAGCGGAAGCGAGGCAGGCGGCCTGCTCTCTCACCAAGGGTTCGAAGGCGACAAAGCGCTTGAGCGCTCCCAAGCGGTTCACCTTCCGGAAGGCGTTGACCCGGTCATAGAGAGCGTCGACCGCCGTGATCGGGTTTTCGACCCGTGTCGGCCCGGTGAGCGGGGCGAGGGGCGGAATCGGCTCCCCGACATGCACGCCGAAGAGGAGCTCGACCCGATCCCCGTCGACCACCTCAAAGCGCCACACTCCCACCTCCCCCAGGCCCCCCAGCCATCGGGTATCGCCCTTCGAAAGCAGGTAGGTTTGCCAGGCGCCGCTCGGCGACACCACGAACAATCGTGGGGTCTGCGCCCCGTCCACGCGCACCCCCAGCCCCCGCCCCACGGGCAGGGTGGCCGGCACGGGGTCGAGCAACACGCGCCGTGGTGCCCAGCCGAGCACCCACCAGCGGCGCCCGTCTGCGAAGTCCCGCCATGCCCAACCCACATCCACCGGGGCCCCCACCGGCACCGCTGCGATCAGGGATTCCGGCAGCTCGGCCCCGGCCACCACCCGCACAAATCGAGCGTTCCCCGGGTAGTGGGCCAACTCTAGCGCCCCGCGCACCGCAGTGGGGGAGAGGCGGGCCTCGGGGAATGTGGCGGCAGCGGCGAGCGCCTCGGCGGCGGTGCGCAGGCCACGGTCCACCCGAGCACCCGCGCCCAGCGCGGCCAGGTCGTCGCCGGGGCGATGCCGAATCACGGCATCGGTCGCAACCGGCAGCGGGGAAACCGAGGTGGGGCACGCGAGGAGAAGGACCAGCACGGTCCGAACGTAGCTCGCCGCCTACGCCAACTCGATGTCGGCGTGGACCGGCGCGTGATCCGAGAGCCCGGCGTGTCGGTCGATGCTGGAGGCCTTCACGCGAATCCCCGGCGTTGCCCAGATGTGGTCGATCCTCCACCCCACATCGTTCTCGCGCGCCGCCCCGCGCTGGGACCACCAACTGTAGGCTTGTGAGGTCGGGTTGGCCTCTCGGAACAGGTCGCGCCAGCCGAGTCCACGCACGCGGTCGAGCCACGCCCGTTCTTCCGGAAGGAAGCCCGAGTTCTTTTCGTTTGACTTGGCGTTTCGAATGTCCATGGCCGTGTGGGCGATGTTGATGTCGCCGCACACCAGCGCCGGGCGCCCGGAGGCGATTATCGCCTCCAGCCATGGAAAAATATGGTCCATGTAGTCGAACTTCCACGCCTGTCGGTCGGGCCCGCTGGAACCGGAGGGCATGTACAGCGACCACACATCGAGCTCGGGCAGGTGTACGCCCACCAGGCGACCTTCTGCATCGCCGCGCTCGTGCCCGCTGCCGACCGTGAACGCGGCGTTCGCGCCTGCTCGGGCCCACACCGCCGTTCCCGAATAGCCCTTCTTCTCCGCTGGATTCCACCGGGTGGACCAGCCTTCGGGGTTCCAGAGCGTCGGGTCTACGCTCGCGGCATCGGCCCGCACTTCCTGCAGGCACAAAACATCCGGCTTCGCTGCGGCCAGCCAGGTTCGAAAACCCTTCTTGTCCGCGGCGCGCAGTCCGTTCACGTTGAGGGTGGTGATCCGCATCGGGGCTAGAAGTAGTAGTCGCCCATGATGTCCACGCCGCCGGCGTAGAAGCCCCAATAGTTGCTCGCGTAGGGGAAGGCGGCCCCGACCCCGGCATCAAGCCGCCCGTCGCCCTGCTCGGTCTTTGGCTTCTGGGCGTTGAACTTCAGCCCGAAGGTGGTCGTGAAGAAGCGGAAGCTGTCCTTCACATCGGGATGGCTCAGGTACTTGGCATCCCACGCCCATTCCCAGAAGAGGCTGACCACGTCGTTGGGTCGCAGCTCGCCGTGCAGGCCCCAGTTGTACCGGATGTCGGAGTCGTCGCGGGCCTCAAGGTCGGCGGCCATCTGCGCCGAAATGTCGAGCCCGTTCATCACCCGAAAGCGCTGGCCAAAGCTGACGATGGGGCGAAATGCCACGAAAGTGGGCGACATGTTGAGCTTTATGTCCAGCCCGGCTGTCAGGATGGTTCCGGTGCGCGATGACTTGATGATCGCGTACTTCGCCCCCGGCTGGACCACGCCCCCGGCAAAGTCTCGCCCGAGCAGGACGTGGGCGCTGGCCTGACGCATGAAGGCGTATTCGGCATCGACCTTGCCGCCGAACCAGCTGGGGAATCCCCATTGAACGCCGACGGAGATGTGGCTGCGGGGGTCGATGGAAGACAGCCCGTAGGGCAACGCCCAGTTCAGCTCCCGTTGAACGGCATCCAGCCCGCGGGCACCCCGGTCGCTGCCGGGAACACGCTCGCCGAACATCACCGCCGAGATCTCCTCCATGCGTTCATCGATGCGATCGCGGTAGAGGCTCTTGGGGTATTTGCGAAGATATTCTTCCCAAACAAGCTGTTCTTCATCCGGAGTGCTGTCCTTGCAGCGCTTCTGGGTGTCGCGGTAGAGCTGCGCAGTGTCTTCGCCCGGTCCCCGCGGCTTCACGGTCTCCTGGCCGTCGTCATCGGTGAACTTGATGTCATCGTCGTCGTCGTTGTCGTTGAAGTCGAGTTCGCCCTCCTCGGTTTCCTCCTTGTCGTCGGCTTCGAGGCGCTTTGCGGGCGGTTCGTCCTTGCCGCCTTCGGTGTCCTTGAAGTCGTCTTCGTCGACATTGAGATCGTTCCCTATGGGAATGTCGTCGTCTTCATCACTCTTCTTTTCGGCGTCTTTTTTCTTGTCGGCAGCCGACGCGGGCCCCGCAAACAGGAGCGAGGCGAACAGAACGGAAAGCAGGGGACGAAGACGCATCGGGCTCTCGCGAGGGAGGCGGGAGGATAATACGGAAGACAGCCCGCCGCGACGCACGCGCGGGTGGAAGCGGTGAGGGAACGGTGAACGGGAGCGACGACGCGGCCGAAGGGCCCTTGCACGAGGCCGCCGAGGCCGTTCGCGCGTACCTCGTGGGGGTGCGCGGGGGCGCGCCGCTCTTGTCCGGGTCCGACGCGCACCTCCTGCACTCCTGGCTGCTCCGCGGCGTTCGAATCGGCGCGATCGTGCGCGGGATCGAGCTGGCCGCGGAACGCCGCCTCGCCAAGCGCGTGCGAGCACCGCTTAGTCTCGTGAGCTGCCGAGCAGAAGTCGAAAAACAGCAAAAGCACGCAGGGGCCTGGGTTCGGGGGGGGCGATTTGCCCCAGCCGGCAGCGCATCCAGTGCGCCGGGCGATGCGCGGTTCGCGGCGGTGAGCGCCCTCGCTCTCGCCGCCGAGCGCGCCATCGCCGCCCTTCGGGTGAGCAGCATCGAGGAGCGCGGTGTGGCCGCGTGCCTCATCGCCGCCGCGTTCTGGCATGATGCGTGGGAGGTCGCTCCGCAGGATGTGCTGGTGGGCGAGGCCGAGCTTCGCCTCGCCGACGCGCGTGCGTTGTACGACGAGGCCGAATGGGAAACGGCGAAGGAGGCATTCGCGCGCGATGGCCTCCGACAGCGTTATCCGAAGCTGACGGCCACATGGATTTGGGAGGAGGCATCGCTTGGAGTGGAATGAAGGCTTCACGGTAGGCGAAGAAGGCGGGCTCGCGGTTGCGACCGCTACGGCGCTCCCACCCTGTCCTTTTTGCAGCGGGGATGGCCGACGCCTGCTCGACGTGAGCGGGGTGAGCCGGCTGTACCGATGCCGCTGTCAGAAGCTTCCCGACCGCATCGTGGTGTTCAACGAGGCGATGCTCCCCGCGCGCCACGCCACCTGCACGATGGAGAGCTTCAGGGTGGAGCTTGCCCGTCCCACCTGGGGTGCCGTGCGGAAGTGGGTCGACACCTTTCGGCCCGGCCCCGACCAACTCGGCCTGGTGATCTCGGGGGAGCCAGGTCGCGGCAAGACCCACTTGCTCGCCGCGGCGGTGCGGGAGCTGGTGTTCAGGCACGGAACGCCCACGCGCTTCGTCGAGTTCTCGCACTTGATCGCGAACATCCGCGAAGGCTATGACCGCAAGGTCGGGGAAGCGGGGCTCCTGGGCCCGCTGGTGCGGGTGCCCGCGCTGGCCATCGATGAGCTTGGCAAGGGGCGGGGCTCCGATTTCGAGACCACGATCCTTGATGAGATCATCAGCCGCCGCTACAACTCGGCCCCTGGGCCGCTGCTCGCCACTACGAACTTCCCGCTCAAGGCGCGCCCACGCAAGGAAGGCGACTCGTTGAGCACGGGTGCCATTCCATGCCTCGCGGAGCGTCTCGGCGACCGCGTGTGGAGCCGCTTGAAGGAATCTGTCTTGTTCATCGAAGCCGTCGGCGATGATTTCCGCATTACCAAGGGGCGGAAGTAGTCAGGGCACGGGCTCGGTAGCGATGTCCTTGGTGCCTTTCTTCGGATCGTAGTCCCGGATCTTCAGACGGCGGTCGCGCATGTCCTCGGCGCGCCGCCGCGAAAGGGACCGGGATGGATCCGCCTGGACCGCGGCGAGGAACGAGTCGAAGGCGAGCTCCCAGTCCTTGGCCTCGGCCGCGACCAGTCCGGCCGCATCGAGGGTCGCGCCGATCGGGCGCGCGGCGCCCTCCAGGCGGGCGTTCTTCGGATCGACGTAGCGGGCCTCCGCCACGAACCCGGCGGCCACGATCGGGTCGGTCGCCTCGGCCGCACGACCCAGCAGACAGGCCACAATCCCATCGTTGGCTTCCTCTAGATGGGTACGCTTCCACCGTTGGTCGGTGAAGACATGGTGGCGCGCGTCGTCCCACCTTGCCTGCGCGTTCTCGCAATCTCCCGCTGCCGCCGAAGCCTTGCTGGCGGTCAGCGCGATGTCGGCCGCGGCGCGGGCGTCGTTGCCCGAAACCACATGAACGAGGCCCGGAAACACATATTCGCCGGTCATGTACAGCGCGGGCGCGGGCACCAGCGGCGGCTCCACGACCAGCGAAGCGGCCTCGGGGTCTTCCCCCCAGAGCGGCTCCCCCCCCGGACCCGCCCCCAACAACGGCAGAACGACCCCGGTCTTCTCATCGAGAACCACCACGCCAAATCGGTAGTCGCCCTTGGCGAGGTCGTCCGGCAGGGCCATGCTCCAGGCGCCGCGGATGTATTCCCACGGCTGCCACTTCGCGGGCTTGTACCATCCGTAGGCGGGGACGACTTCCCCCGACCAGGCAACCGCGCCGTCCTTCTCAAGGAAGCACAGGACGCGCACGCCGCTTTCCCTCTTCGAGGCCCGCCATTGGGTATCGAGGAACAGCTCCCCACCCGGGGTGACCGTGGGCGCGGGCACGGACCACGTTTCGAGACGGACGCCTTCGCCGAAGCGCACCCGACGGTCCTGGGAGGCCGGCGCCACGTCGCTGGCCAACAAATCCTTTCGAATGTGGTTGCCGACGTGCAGGCCGCGTTTTCCACTCGGATAGCCTGGAATCTCAATGTACTGTTCCGCCCACTCCGGGTGGCTGCCGATGCGGATGGTGTTGGCCCAGGACCCATGGACATGCGCGAACGTCGGCCGCACCTCCTCAAACAGGTACTCCTTCAAAAACGCCTTCTCGTACTCGTGGTGGCCCATCGGCACATCGACCAAGCCCGCGATGTCGGCGATGAACCAGTCGGTCCACCAAAGGTGCGCGCCCATGTCGACTTCGAACAGGGTGACCCGGTCCAACCCCAGGCGGCTCTGCACCCAGCGCATGTATTCCACGCGTTTGTGCACATCCCGCGGGCCTGTCTCCGGCTTGAGGTCGAACTTCCAGCTCCAGAAGGGGTTCGGAGCGATCAGCGCAATCACCGGAATCACCGCGTAGGCGGCGGATAGGCGCAGCCGCTTGATCGTGAGATCGGCCAGGGGCATCCGGTCCATGAACTCGGCGAGGCCGAGGGTGATGAGCGCGAACTGGGGAACGGAGGTGAGGCTGTACCAGCGGTAGCCCTTCATCCAATCCCCGGTAGCGAGGATGGTGTAGAACAGGCCGAAGCTGTAGCAGCACCAAAGGATTCCGCGTACCAACCAGCCTTTTTGGCCGAAAGAGGCCAGCCCGAGCAGCGCCGCCACGCTCGCCAGAGTGTTGACGCGTACCGCGATCCAGTGGGAGGCTAGCCAGACCGTGGCATCGCCCTTGATCGCCGCGGGAATGCCCCACTTCCCATCCCAGGCCAGCACCAGGGTCATGGCCGCCAGGAGCGTGAAGATCAACTTCTTCCGCCACCGACTGAAGCCGACCACGCCCATCGCGATGAGCGGAGTCGCCCAGAGGATTCCGTAATTCCACATGTACTCCCGCATCTGTTTCCAGCCGAGAGCGTTCCAGTCGTTGGGTCGGAAGTCCTTCTTCTTGGCGTACCAGGTGTTGGGCCATTCCCAGGCGAAGGTCTCCATTCTCCACCCGAAGTACAGGGCGTAGGGCACGGCGAAGGCAGCCACCCACAGGAGCAAGGCGGTCCACTGGCGATACACCAGAGCCCCCAAAACGCGAGCGGCGAGGCCGATCCCGGCGTAGGCCAGGCCTTCCGGCCGGGTCATCGTCAACAGGAAGAAAGCGACCGCGCTGAGCGGGATGCGCCGGTCCTCTTCCACTTCGACGACCACCCGGTAGATGCCGAGCGAAAGCAATAGACAGAAAAGCGAGTTTTCAAGACCTGAAGAATTCCAGAGCGCGAACTGGGTGGAGCCGGCCAGGAGGCAGGGTGCCAGGAGCGCCACCCAACGCTTTTCCACCGGGAGCGACCTGCGCACCAGGGCCCATGTGACCACTTGGGCGAGGCAGCCGAACACGGCGCCCATCACCTTCGAGGAAGTCCATGGACTGACCCCGATCAGGTGCCAGAAGCCAAGCAGATAGGTCCAGAGCGGGTTGCTGTAGCCCTCGACGTGCTCGGCGCCGACGAAAGGAACGAGCCCCCACCCTTCGATCCAGTTCCGGGCATAGGCGAAGCTGATCGCCGCATCTTCGATGTACCAGGGCTGCGGGAGGCAGAAAGCCAGATAGTGGATGACGTGCCCGACCAGGGCCAAGAGCAGGACAGAATACTCGAGGCCGGCGTTTTCGCCCTGCTTGGCGAGCCAAGCTGAAACCCGAGCCCGCATCCGGGTGAAAACAGCGCGCATCACGGTCCGCCTAGCAGCGCGCAGCGCGTAGCGCGATCGCGGGCTGTGCGGTCGTGACGGCCGCGGAATTCGTGGGAACGAGCGGTTCGCGACGGATGGGTGCGCTACGAGCGGGGGGCCGCGAGGGCCAACTTGGGGCGCTCGTTGCGTGATAGACTTCGCAGATGGACCCCCGGCTTCGCCTCCGCTACGAGATCGAGACGATGAACGAGCTGCTCGGCGAGCTCGACTATTACCAGTTGCTTCAGGTGAAACCGACGTGTCCGCAGGCCGATGTCGATGCGGCGTTCCGCGCCGAGGGTCGCCGCTTGCATCCCGACCGGGTCAGCGCGGGCGCGCCGCCCGAGTTCCGCGCGATTGCGAACACCGTTTTCAAGGCGGTGAACGACGCTTACCGCGTGCTGCGGGATCCGGATGGCCGCACCCATTACGACACGGAGCTGCGTGCCGGGCGTCTGCGGATGGATCAGGAAGCGCGCAAGTCGGCCGAAGCGGAGGCCGCTGCGCGCAACGACCCGAACAAGGCCGCACGCACCGAGAAGGGTGGTAAATTCTGGAAGTTGGCGCTCCAGGGCATGGCCGAGAAGGATTTCAGCGGCGCGGCGATGAACATCCAGTTCGCGCTTTCCTTCGAGCCTGACAACGAGGTTTTCAAGTCGTGGATGGAACGAGCCAAGGCTGGGAAAGAAGATATGAAGAAGGAAAAGGCATTGCAGAACGCCTACAAGATTCGCCTCTGAGGCCGCGGTGAGACTCCACGCTCCCACGTCGGTCGGGGATGTGCTTGATCGAATCACGATCCTTGCCCACAAGTCTACCCGGGTGGCCGGTTCGGCCGA
>CAMBIK010000039.1 GCA_945867435.1 Klebsiella pneumoniae | reverse complement strand
GTCACGATTCCACCGGCTGTCGTGTCCAGCGCGACCGAATGGGTCACGGAGGTGGTGGCGGTCTGCGTCACGAAGCCGTACTGCCCGCCGAGGGCGAGGCTGTTGGTCACCGAGCCGCCGCCCTTCAGGTAGAACCCGTACTTTGCGGCACCGATCGCCACGCTGCGGCGGAAGATGGGGCTGCCGCCGGTGGCGTAGAAGCCCGAGTGACCCGCGTTGTAGACCGCGCATTCCTCGATGATGGCGGTGCCCCCCCCGATGGCGATGCCGTAGGAAGCAGGGCTTTGAATCACCAACTCCCGCAGCGTCGCGGTGCCTGAGGTGGCCTGGACCGCGGTCGCCGCGCTGGTCACGATGGTGAACCCTTCGAGAGTCCCCCCGTCGACCAGGATCGTGGCCGACAGGCTCAGAGTCGTGGCGTACGGTCCGCCGACCGAGCTCAACGTCACGTTCTTCCCGCGGAGATCCAGCGCCTCGCTGTACGTTCCCGGGTCCACCGAGATCGTATCTCCGGAGCTGGAGACGGTGAGGGCCGCGCCGATGGTGGCGTAGGTCTGGGTGGGGCCGACATTGAGGGTGGCCGCGTTGGCCGACAGTGCGAGGGAGAGCAGCATGGAGCAAAAGGTTGACACGTTATGGCCGAGAGCGCTATCGCGCCGCCAATGTTCGACGATCTACGCGAGCGGGTGAGGGCGATCCCGTTGGGGCAGGGGGTGGCCCTTCTGGTCGTTCAGGCCGCACTGCTGGCGACCTTTGCGATCGACTGGCGCGTCCCGCTTGTGCTCACCGCTGGGCTTCTCATCGCGGTTTTCCTGCTGGACAACCCGATCTGGGCGGTGGGTGGGATGTTGGCGGCGCGGCTGTTGTCTGTGGGCACGATGTCGTTCTTCACGATCGGAAAAATTAGCATCGGCATGTTCGAGCCCGTGCTCTTGCTCGCGCTCTTCGCTCTAGGCCTCCGGGCCGTGTTTGCGCGCAAGCCCCTGTGGCCCCTGTGGCCTTGGAAGCCCATCTTGCTCGCCATCGTGGGCTGGCGCTTCATCGGCCTTTTCTGGTGCACGAAGTTCTCGGATGGTGCAAAGGAGATCGTCACGTTCGGGGTCATCTTCGCAACATCCAGCGTGATCCTGGCGTTCATTGATTCCTGGGAAGACATCAAGACCTGCCTCTGGTGGTGGATCGGAGCGTGCGTGGGCATCGGCTTGCTCGCCATGTTCGGGGATGCGCTGGGGCTGACCAGCTACGCCAGCCAATGGAAGGCGGCCGAGAGCGGCGGCCGCGAGACCGGACTGGGGCAGCAGCCCAACTGGTTCGCCATGAACCTCTCGTTCGTGGTGCCCGCGTGCGTGGCATTTGCACTCATTCAACGCCGAGCCCTCTTGCGATGGGGCTTGTTGTTTTCCTCCGTGTTCATCTTCTTTGCGATGATGACCAGCGGCAGCCGCGGGGGGGCCGGCGCCGTGGTGATCGGTGGCGGAATCGTGGCGTTGGGCCAGCCGCTATTTCGCAAGTGGTTCCTACGGTTTTCCGCCGTCGGGGTCCTCCTGTTCCTGGTGGCCGCCTTCGCCAACCTGGGGGACATCAGCAAGGGCTTCAACCGCATCGCGGGGGGCCTCACTGTTCTGTTCGCCCGCGACATCCGTGGAGCGAACTGGGCTGCTTGCATAGGGATGTTCAGGGATAGCTTCGGGCTCGGGATCGGCCCTGGGGGCTATGTCGATAACCTTCAACCGTACAGCGACTGGCTTTACAACTCCGTGTATCGCTACCCCCACGGCATCGTGTGGGGGGAACTCGCCCACACCGGGGTCGTAGGACTGTGCCTGTTGTTTGCGTTCGTCTTGGCGATTCTGCGCATGGCCTGGGTCACCATCGAGGACACACGCGGCACGGAGGCTGAAGGCCTGGCCTGGGCCATGCCCGCAGCCATGGCTGGCTACTTCGCTTGGTCGTTCGTGGAGTTCAGCATCGATGAGAAGCCATTCTGGGAATGGCTGGCGCTCTACACGGCCCTCCACCTCGTCGCACGCCGCGCCCGACTTACCGGAAAACCGCTTCCCCCCCGGAGCATCAGCGTTCGATGACCGACCCCGTACTCTGGTCCAGCTTCGTGGCGCTCATGTGCGGCGCGGTCTATTTCGCGTGGCCAAGGCCCCCCGCCTGGCACCCGGCCACCTTCCATCACTTTGCGCTGGCCACGTTGCTGCGTGGCGAAGTCGAGGCTCAGAAGGGGGCTGCCGAGGCCTGGAACGCAAGGCTCGTTGCGCTGCTCCCTGTCGGGCCGAAGCCGCCTGTCGGCGGCTGGACCGAGGATCCTGAGCAGCTCGGGGGGGACTACGATCCGGTGGTGCGGCTCGGTGTTGGGGCCACGTGGGATGCCGTCGCGGACCGTGCCATTGTCGTGGGGGAAGCCGTTCATCGCCGCCTTGCGGATGTGATCCTGGTGTGGGTGGGTGAATCTGCCCTTGCGATTCCCGGCGTGCGTACCCACGTTGTCGCCTCCGCTGATGCGGAAGCGGTGCTTGCCCTGCTGGACGCGCCATCGAGTCGGGTGGTCCTTGCCACGCGCAGCCACGGGGCGGCCGTGCTCGCGGCGTTGAAGGGGGCCCCCGCGCTCCGCGACCGCATTCGCGCGGTGTGGTTTGTGGGCGCGAACTTCGATGTCGAGTGGAACACCGCTCAGCTTTCCCAGGACGCCTTCGACACCGAGGTGGACCGGGTCACGCCGTGGTTCGTGCTGCGGTTGGACGATGCGGAGAATGCGGCCCTTGTTGAGCCGCCGACACCCGCCAGCGGCCGGCGCTCCTTTGCCGTCTACGATCTCGGTCGCGCCGATCCCGCCTTGCTCGCCCAGTCTTCCTACGGCGAAGCCACGGCGATGGTGATGGCGGCGATCGGGTAGGCCTGGCTTCGCTCAGGCCCCTCGAAACCCCGTGGCCACCACGAAGAACTCGATGCTTCGGTCGCGGGTGGCATCGGGCTTCACACGCTTGACTGCGGTGAACTTTGCCTCGATCGCCTTGAGGTCGCCATTGGCATCTTCCCCATCGAACACCTTGGCCACGAACGCGCCGCCGGGCTTCAGGCACAAGATGCCGAGCGCCAATGCCCGTTCTGCGAGCCCAATCTGGCGAATGTGGTCAGTGAAACGATTGCCGGAGGTGTTTGGCGCCATGTCGCTCACGAACAGGTCCGCGGGGCCGCCGCCTGCCGCGAGCAGCTCTTCTGCCTCCACCTCCATGACCGACCGAACGATCCAGGTGCCGCCCGCCAGTTCGGGCGCCTTGAGATCTACGCCGACAACGCCCATTCCCTTGGAAAGCAGGTAGCGGCTCCAGCTGCCGGGGAAGCAGCCGAGGTCGACCGCCGAGCCGCCTCGCTTCACCAGCTTGAACCTGAGATCGATCTCTTCTAGCTTGAATACGCTCCGAGCGGCGTAGCCCTGGGCCTTCGCTTTTTTCGCGAAGTGATCGGGCCGGGTGTAGGTCATCGCTGTCACACTCCGCGATCAGCCGACGTTTGACACGGCGACCTTGTGGATAGGCACCTTTCCGGGCTATCCTAGTCCCGCTGTAGGAACACCCATGATCAGACTTCTTCCTTTTAGTCTTCTCGCCGTGCTCGTCGGTTGCCCCGAGGGAGACAAGGCCGACTCGGCCGTTGCGGTCGATACCGCGGATGATGCCTTCATCGTCGAGCAGACCGATGCCGACTCGGATGGCATCCTCGATGTACACGAGGGCGAGGAAGATGCCGACGAAGACGGCACCGCGAACATGAACGACAAGGATTCCGACGGCGATGGGCTCAACGACAAGGCGGAAGCCGGCGATGACCTGATCGAGACCATGCCGGTCGATTCCGATGGCGATGGCGTGGCCGACTTCCTTGATGTCGACAGCGACAACAACTGCGTTGGCGATGGCGATGAAAGCGGCGGTAAGAACGGCCAGGATCAGGATGCCGACGGCACCGACGACTACGCCGACAGCGACAACGACGGCGATGGCATCTCCGACCTCGAGGAGATCGGGGCCTGCAAAGTGCCCGACAGCGATGGCGATGGCACTCCCGACTACCAGGACACCGACAGCGATAACGACGGCATCTGGGACATCTACGAGGGCGGCACCACCGAGTTCAACTCCGACCCACGCGACAGCGATGGCGATGGGATCGACGATTATCTAGACGACGACTCCGACAACGACGGCATCCTCGACGAGGATGAAGGCGGGTCCAGCACGCCGGGCGCCGAACCTCGGGACACCGATGGCGATGGCAAGTACGACTACGCCGACACGGATTCCGATGGCGATGCCCTCTCCGACACACTGGAGTTGGAGCTTGGCACCGACCCCTACGATTCCGACACCGATGGGGATGGCTACTCCGACGGCGGCGAGGTCACGGCGGAAACGGATCCGCTCGATGCCGAAAGCGTCATCGACGGCATCTATGTGGAAGTGCAGGAACGCACGACCGTGGAACACGACTTCGACTTCGAGCTTAGCATCCAGCGGGGCGACGTCGGCTTCATCATCGACACGACCTGTTCGATGGGCGGCACCATCACGGCGGTGGCCACGGAATTCAACACCATGGTCGGCGAGCTCGGTACCCTCCTGCCCGATGCCGCCTACGGCGTGAGCGGCCACGACGACTACGCCTACGGCAATTACGGGTCGCCCGGCTCGGACAAGCCTTTCTACCTCCGTCAGCAGGTCACCACAGATAGCACCTTGGTGCAAACTGCATTCTCGGGCCTTAGCACCCACTCGGGTGCCGACGGCCCGGAGTCGGGCACGGAGGCGATCTACCAGGCCGCTTCGGGTGCCGGGTACGACCAGGACTGCGATGGTACCTACGACACGAGCACCGACGTGTACCCCTTCATCGCCTCGGCGGCGGATCCGTTTGGCGGCTCTGGCGGGGACATGTACGACAGCACCACGCCGGATGGCGGCGTGCTGGGTGGGATGGGCTTCCGCGAGTACTCGCTGCCGGTCATCGTGTTGGCCGGCGACAACTACCTGCGCGATCCCGAATCCAGCAACGGCATGTACAACGGCACGCCGGGTGGCTGCCCGATCGACGCGGGCATGTCCGATGCGGTCACCGCCTTCACCGATCTCGGCGCCTACTTCGTCGGTGTGAGCGTGAATGGCTCAACCGGCTACCCGCAGATGGTCGATTTCGCGACCACCATCGGCTCCGTGGCCGATCTCGATGGGGATGGCGTGGCTGATGAGCCCGTCGTGGAAACGTGGTCTGGCAGCAGCACGGAATTCCGGGACACGATCGTGAACGCGATCACCCAGCTCGTGTCGGGCGTGCGTTTCGAGCGCGTCGATCTTTCGGTCGATGGCGACGTGTACGGATTCGTGCAAAGCATCGAACCCGAATACTTCGAAGGCCTCGGGGCCGACGATGAAGGCGAAATCCTCACGTTCACCCTCACGTTCCGCGGCACCGTGGCGGCGCTCACTGAAGACCAGTTGTTCAAGCTTACGCTGAACGTGCTGGGCGATCAGAGCATCCTGCTCGACACCCTGGACATCATCGTCGTGGTGCCGGGCACCGAGTACTAGAGGCTGTAGGCCGGAGGGGGGGAGGTCAGGACTGGCTTCGCAGCCTCCGGACCGACCTGGGCGGCCGCAATCGGCGGTTCGCCGCCCTACCCCAACGCCCAAGCGATCGCTTCCCGAGCTTCATCCACACCGATCTTCTCGGTGGCGGAGAAGGGGATGACCGCATCCTCGGGCAGCCCGTGGGCTGCGGCCAGCGCGGCCACGGCCGCGTTCCGCTTCAGCCTCGGCAGCGCATCCACCTTCGTGGCCAGCCCCAGCACGGGTAGGCCGAGGTCGCCAAGCTGGGTGAGCAGCGCGCGGTCGAGGTCCTGCGCGGGATGCCGTGAGTCGAGCAGCGTGACCACCAGCTTGATCTGCGGGCGGTCGCTCAGGTAGCCACCGATGAGGTGCTTCCAGTCCTCTCGCAGGGACTTGGCAACCTTGGCGAAGCCGTAGCCCGGCAGGTCGATGAGGCGAACCCGGAGCCCGATGTCGAACACGTTGATCTGCTGGGTACGCCCCGGCGTGCTGCTCGTGCGCGCGATCACTTGCCCAACGATGACGTTGATCGCCGTGGACTTGCCGACATTGCTTCGCCCCGCGAACACGATTTCGGGTCGGTCCGAGCTGGGCACATCGGCCGTGAAGGAGCCAAGGAAGTCCGCGCGAGCGGGGAATACGCGTTTCATGGCACGGGGCTATTCCGGCCATGGCGGCCTCGGCTATGTTGTCATCGATGTCTTGGTCCTGGTCTCAGCCTGTCGAAGCCACTCGCGAGCGCCGAATCGCGGCGGACCGGCCCGTGTACTTTATCTCCGACCTGCATCTCGGAGATGGAACGCGCAGCGACATCTTCATGCGAAAGGACCGAGCCCTCCTCGAATTGCTGGCCCGCGTGCGGGATGAAGGCGCCCGGTTGGTGATCGTGGGAGACGCCATCGATTTTTTGCAGGCCTGGAGCCTCACCAACGTGATGAAGGCCCACGGCCCGTTGCTGCGCGCACTCTCCGAGTTGGCGGACAAGAACGGCGTTTTCTACATCTACGGCAACCACGACCACGACATCGCCCTGTTCCATGATCTCTTTCGGTGGGATGTTTGCAGCTCCCTTCGCATCGGGCCGGACATCGTGGTGCAGCACGGCCACCAGTTCGACCCGCTGATCGGCCCGGAGATCCAGAGCTCCGCGTTCATCACCCGCGTTCACCATGCGTTGGAGCGAGTGGTGGGCTGGGTGCGCATGCCCCTTCACGAGTTCTACACGCCCGCAAACCGCTTCGTGTATTGGGGTGTTCACAAGTACTGGTTGGCCCTGAAGCTGCGGCGGTGGATATTTCACAGGTTGGGCCTGCCGGATCTGGGCACGCGAGGGGAAGATTGGGTCAACTACTGGGTGCGAAATGAAGCGGGCGATCCGATGTCGATGCTTCAACCCGCGTTGGCTGGTGCAAAAGGCCTTGGGGCGACGACGCTTGTGTGTGGCCATGCCCATATGCCAGGCGTGATGGAGCAGGGGGGCATTCGGTACGTGAACACGGGAAGTTGGACCTACGCGCATTCGCAATACGCGTTCTTCGACGGGGATCAGTTCATGGTGCGCGATTGGCTCACCGGGCGTGAATATGGCGATGAGCTTTACCGGCCCGCCCTCGCCGGGGAGGTCGCGGACATGGATATGGACCGGTGGTGGCGAAACCAGTACCTCGGTTGGTTTCGCTTTCGCTCCGCCGAATTGCGCCGTCAGGTTGCCGGATGATCGGGCTCATCCTCACGTTTTCCGTTGCCAAGGCGGGACTGCTTGATTCGATGGGCCCCGGCGATCGGCATCTCGGGATGTGCAGGATCGCCGCAGAAGAAGCCGAGGCAGCAGAATCGTGGGATCGGCTCTGGGGCATCTGGAAGGCCTGTTTGGCAGAGTCCAAACGCCTCGGGTTCACCGAGCTGCAGTTGGGCCTCGAGGGCGAGGTAGCCGTCAGTCAAGCTTTGCTTCACGCCGCGCCGATGCGCGTTGCGGATCCCCACCGTTGGGCGCTGGAGGTGCTTTCGGAGGCTTCCCGCTGGGCCACTGCCGAATTTCCTACAGACATCGTGCGTCGCACCTTCCGGGCGTGGATGGAAACTGACGAGGGGCGCGCCTACGTCGAACCTGTCCGCCACATCAGCGTCACATGGGAAACCCACGTAGATCCCGTGCTTGAGCAGGTCATTCGCCGCTATGTGGAGGATGCCGGCCTCAAGTGGACCACCCCCGGAGACCCCAGGGTGGATACCGCCATCGCTGCACGCCTCGACGTGCGCACGACCGGGGGGGAGTCCTCGGCCCAGGGTCAACTGGTCCTGTCTACGAGCACATTCTCTGTGTCGCGGATCAAGATCAAGGACCGCGCTGTCGCTCGGCCGGGCTTCAAGGTGCAGGCCAGCGCGGAAGCTCCAGACGCGACGGAAGCCACCGACACAGCGGTCCGCAGCGTGGCTGATTCGGCATCTCAGCGCCTGTTGCTCAGGGTGCTTGCAGCGTTGTTCGAGCGCTGACGGCGAACGTCTCGGGCTGGGTTCGCCGCTTAAGACGCGGCACTCAGGCTTCGGGGAGGACAGGACGGATGAACCGCACTTGACCCCGTGAGGGCAAAGCGAAGACCTGGATGAAACTTTCGACTTTTTCGAATCACGATCAGCGTTCAGCCGAACGCGCCACGCTGGCAATCCCCTCAGGTGTTGCCGGCACGATCCCGCGCTCTGTGATGATGCCCGCGATCAGCTCGGCGGGGGTGACATCGAAGGCGGGGTTGCGGCCGGGGCTCGATTGCGGCGCGGTCCGCACGCGGATGAATGTGCCTTCATCGCTCCACCCCCAGACGTACAGCACTTCGTCCTCATGACGCTCTTCGATGGGGATTTCGGCGCCTGAGGCCGTTTGCATCGCGATGGTGGTGGTGGGGGCGGCTACATAGAAGGGCACTCCGTTGGCGGCCGCGGCGAGCGCGCTGGTGTAGGTGCCGATCTTGTTGGCCACATCGCCATTCGCGGCGATCCGGTCGCTGCCGACAATGCAGATGTCCACCTGACCCTGTGCCATGTAGTGGCCGGCCGCGTTGTCGGCGATCACCGCGTGCGGCACCCCCTCCTGTCCCAGTTCCCAGGCGGTTAGTTGGCTCCCCTGCTGCCTTGGGCGGGTCTCATCCACCCAGACGCTCACGTCGATGCCGCCGCGGCGGGCCACATACACGGGAGAAAGTGCGCTGCCCCAGTCCACGAACGCGAGCCATCCGGCGTTGCAGTGCGTGTTCACTCGCCTGCGCTCGGTGAGCAAGGGGGCTCCTATCTCTCCTATGCGTCTGCAGCTGGCAGCATCGTCGGCTGCGAAGGCGTTTCCGGCGGCGATGGCGGCCGCGCGCGCCCGCGGGACGTCGCTGCCTTCGGACTCGATGGCGCGCACCACAAAGTCGATGCCTGCGAACAGGTTTTGTGCCGTGGGCCGCGTGCCGCGCAGCACGTTCGCTGCGGTCGCAACGAATGCGTGAAAGCCCTGGTCCGGGGCTTCGACTGCGGCCTGCGCGAGGCCCAGCGCGCCTGTCGCGCCGATCGCTCCGGCTCCCCGCACGGTCATGTCGCGGATGGCCGCAGCGGTGTCTCGGTAGGAGGCCATGTCAACGATGCGAAACGCGTGGGGCAGCCGCGGTTGGTCGATCATGCGCACCCGATTGTCTTCCCACCACACCGTCTGAAACGATTTGCCGTTGACTTGCATCTCCTCAGTCTATGGCGCCAAGGTCCGTTGCGGCCATGTTCGGGCTGCGCTACCGTGTCGCGGGAGGGGAAGGCACCATGAACGCAAAGGATCACGATGCCGTTCAGAAGCGCAAGGCGGCCCTTCCGAGTAAGACCGCCGCAAATGCGAAGAGCCCGGTTCCGGCGGCCGGGGTCAAGTTGCAGCAGGGCACCACGGCCGACATGCAGCACAACGTGGGCAACTCCGGCTTGAAGGACCTGCTCGCCGAACAGAAGCCCGCCAGTGCAGCCAAAGATCCTGCACGTATGGGGGCGGATGCCCTTCGCGCCCAGGCCAAGGCGGATGCCAGCGCGTTGGCGAAGAAGTCGGGAAAGCTCGCCGGACCTGCTTCTCGGGGGGGCGGAATGGAGCCCGATGAGAAGCAGAAGTCGGTTTTGGACGCCGACGCTTCTCGAAAGAAGCAGGAAGTCGAGTCCGCCCGGAAAAAGGCCCAGGAGGAAGAGGCAAAGCCGGCGAAGGGTAGGGATCGCGTCGCCGTTCGCGCAGAAGTCGCTCCTCCCGCCGCGGCGGAAGAGCAGCCTGCCAAGAAGTCGGTGCCGCTGAAGTCCGCGAAGAAACCTGCTCTTGCCAAGGCCGTGGTCGCGAAGGAGGCGGAGGCCGAGCACGCAAAGGCGAAGGTCGACGTGGCCAAGTCCTTCGTGGGGCGGAAGCACGACGAGGTCGCGGACAGCAGCCGGGTCGCCTCCGCAAAGCTTGCAGAAAGTGGAAAGCGGGCCGCCGTTCAAACTTCATCGCTGGTGGATGCGGAGGCGAAGGTCGAAGCCGAGGAGGTCCGACACGCGGTCCAGGCGGCGCCAAAGCCGCCGAAGGCCGTGCGTGCGAAGGCTTCAGTGCCTTCCGTCGAAGGGCCTGGTGGGCGGGCCGCCTTGACCGTCCGGCCAAAGGCTGAGGGGAAAGAGGCCAAGGGGGCGCCCGCGGAAGACAAGGCCAACGCCCGGCGTGAGGCGCATGTGAAGAAGGTGGAACTGGCCGGCGAAGCGAAGATCGTGGCGGAGGGGCGGGTCGAGCAAGTGAAGGGCCGCAAGGTCGCCGTGGAGGCCAAAGCCGCTGCCGAGCCGGACGTAGCGAAGAAGGCCTCCCACGCCAAGGCCGCCGCATCGGAGGCAGAGGCGGAGCGCGCCGCCAACGAAACGGTGAAGGCGAAGGCTCGCGAGGTCGATCAGCTTGAGATTCGTCAGGACTCGGACAAGGGCATCGATGAAGTGGCGCGGGCAGCCGATCTCGACGCCCATGACGGCGGACAGGTCACTCTCGTCGGTGTGTATGTCCCCCGACCATCTGAAGCCGGCGGTCCGCAGCTCGGGCACGTTTCGGTGATGGTCGGCGACCAGGAGGTTCGGCTTGGGAACGAGGTGCGGGGCACCGCCGAGATCCTGCGCCTGTCCGGTGAGCGGGTGCTCATCACCGGCAAGCTCGACCTGAAGAAGCAGCCGGGTCAGGCCCTGGACCCATCGCGTCGCGAGAAGCCCGTGCTCACAGGGTTTCGCGCCCCTCACACTCGTTAGTCGGGAGCCCACCTGCCGCTGCTTCCCGCGCTGCCCGAACGCTATCTGGCGACCCGCGTGCTCGGGGAAGGTGCCACCGGCATCGTTTACCATGCGGAGGATCGGGTCCTCGATTCCGAGGTGGCGATCAAGGTCGTAAAGCCTAATTTAGCGCTTCACCGCCGTTTTCGGGCCCGCTTCGCCCGTGAGGTCGCAATTAGTGCCCGGATCGTACATCCGCATGTGATCCCCGTGGTCGATACGGGGATTCTCGCCAGCGGTGAGCCCTGGGTCGCGCTGGGATACGCCGTGGGCGGAAATCTCAGCGATCTGATGCGGGTGCGTCCCTCGATTGCTGAGGTTTTTCGCCTGCTCGACGAGGTTCTTGACGCGCTCGCGGCCATCCACGCTCGGCTGATGCTTCACCAGGACCTCAAGCCGGGCAACATTCTGCTGCATGCTGCCACCGACGGTCAGGTGCATGCCTGGGTGGCGGATCTGGGCGTCGCGGATGCGCTGGCCGAGCTCAACCGGGACCGGAAGGTGATCTCCGGAACGCCTAGCTACATGGCGCCCGAGCAGCTCATGGGCCGCACCCACGACCTTGGTCCGTGGACCGACCTGTACGCGCTGGGGCTGATCTTGCACGAGATCCTCATGGGGGAACGCCCGTACTTGGGAGAAGGTCGGCAGGAGTTGTTGGAGGCCCGCCTCAAGCCGCCCCCGCGCCTGCCGGTCAGCGAAAATGTCCCCGCCGCCTTATCCGACCTGGTCGCCGTTCTGCTTGACCCCGACCCCCGCCAGCGCTTCGACCGCGCTGCGGATGTCCGTCGCGCCCTGAGGGATGCGGTGCAAGGGCTGTCCTTCCAGGGGCGCGTTCGCACGATCCCCGCCTCTCGCTCCACCCACGCCTCTACGGGGCCGGTACTGGCCACGGGCGAATATCCGCTCACGTCACCCGAACCGGTGGGAGCACGCCCCCAAGGGACCCCCCGGTGGAACCGTGTCGTGCCCGATCCGATCGCCCCAAGTCCCCCCCCGGAGCGCGGATGGGAAGCGGCCTCTCGGCTCTCCCTGCCGGTTTTCGCTTTGCGCGAAGTGCCGCTCGTAGGTCGTGAACGCGAACGCAAGATCATCTGGGACGCAGCGCGAGAGGTGGTGGCGCTCACGGAGTCCCGTGTCGTGCTCGTTGTCGGCGACACGGGCAGCGGCAAGTCGCGGCTCACCCGTTCGATCTCCCTCGCCCTGGAGGAGAGCGGCTGGATGGAAGTCGTGCGGCTGCGCTACCGCACGCCCGCTTCGGTCGACGACGGCTACCGTGGCGCCGTCCGCGACATCCTCGTCCCGTGGAACGACAGCCGTGAAGGCATCGAGCACCGCCTCGCTCGGTGGATCGCCCGCGATCGGAAAGTGCCGACATCCAGCGTTCACGAGGAAGCGAGCGTGCTCGCCCGTTGGTGCGGGTACCTGCGGGAGGGCGAACCCCCCGTTTCCGACGCGGTGGCCCTCGCTTTTCTCTACCGCTACCTCGATTCTCGGGCGTGGCGCGGGGGCTCCTGTCTCATCGTCGAAGATGCCCACCACGCGGATGCCGCGGGGGATGGGCTCGCGATCGCCGAGGCACTCTTGGACCACACCGTGGGCGATCGGCCGGTTTTGGCGATTTGCACGATCTCGGCGGAGGCCATCGCCCAGGATGAACGGCTGCGTCGCAAGGTCGAGGGGCTCCAGGAGCGGGGCGCGCGCCGGATCGGGCTGCGAAAGCTGAATCTGACAGAAACGAGGAAGGTGGTCCAGGAGTCGCTGGCGTTGGAGCCCGAGCTCGCTCGCCTCCTCTCCATCGAATACGAAGGCAACCCTCGCAGCGCAGGACTGCTTTTGCGGGAGTGGGCGTCGCGAAAGCTGCTGGTGCTCAACGACCAGGGCCAGTACGCCCTTCGCACCGACGTGTCCCTTTCGGATGCCATCCCTTCCGATGCGCGGACCCTGGTGCTTCGACGCCTGGAAGCTGCGTTGGAGAGCAGCACGGATCCCGCGGCGGCGCGGGAGGCCCTGGCGGTATGCCTGCTGGCGGGCCCCGAGCCGCCCGTCGCGCTGGTTCGCGCCATCAACGATGCCGGGGTGGACGCACTCCTGGCCACCGGCTTGGTGACCGAGGAACTGGCTTCGCTCGTCATCGAGTCTTCCGACGTTTTGGAGGCTGCGACCGGACAGCTCGCGGCAAGGCCCAATCTCGCCGATCTGCATCGCCGTTTGGCCGACGCTTGGCAGGAGTTGGGTGCGAACACGGGGCTCGACGTGGATCATCCCGTGGGGCTGCACCGCCTGCGGTCGGGCGATCCCAGCGCCGCGTTCGTGCCGCTTTTGCATGCGGTCATCCGCATGAATCGCGGCGGACGTGTCCGGGATGCGTTGCGGGCCGCCGTATTCGCCATCGAGGCTGCGGACGCCGCCGGATCGCCCACTGCGCGGCTCGAAGCGCGGCGGGTCCACGCGGAATCGCTGGTGGAGAGCGGTCAGCCGCAACGCGGGCTTGCGCTCATCGATCACGCGCTCGCCACCATCGAAGGGGATCGCCTCGCCCGGGCCCGGCTCCGCGTTCTGCGGGGGCGCACTGCTCGAAAGCTGGGTGACCTCGAAACGGCGGGGAAGGATCTCGACGCCGCACACGCGACCTTCGAATCCCTGCGCGACCGCGTCGGCCTCCTGGAAGTCGCGGGTCAGCGTGCCCGTCTCGCTCGAGCCGAAGGGCAGTACCCGCGGGCGCTGGCCCACTGGGGGGAGATGCTCCGCCTTAATCGGGGCGATCTTGTTCGGGAGGCCGAAGCGCTGAACGGGCTTGTCGAGGCGATGATCGATGCCGGACAGCTGGAACACATCGACAAGCAGGTGGATCGGCTCCAACGGGTGAGTCGGGCCAGCGGCGACACGCGTCGCATCGCGGAGGCGACGAGCACCTGGGGAATGTTGCATCTTGCGCAAGGTGAACCGGAACGTGCCCGGCGCGAGCTCAAGACCGCTTCGGCGATCGCGGCCACCCTCGGGGCCGACCGACTGCAGCTCCGTTGTCGGATGGTCTTGGCCGAGCTGGAACATCTCAGCGGAGACCTTGATGCTAGCGAGGAGATCGCCCGATGGGCGGTGCGTTTCGCAGAGGAACGCGGCGATCTCACGGCTCGCGCCCGGGCTGGGGTTCAACTCGCGTTGCTGGCGGTGTCCCGAGGCGATCTGCCGCGGGTTCGCGCTGAGGTCGAGGCGGCTCAGGCCAGCTTGCAGTCCAGCCCGCGCCACGCGCTCTGGTTGCATGTCGGTCTGTTGAAAGCAAGCTTGGCCGCACATGATGGCGATGAGCGCACCTGTCGTGCGTGGTGGTCGGTCGCGCGGGAACGTGGCATCGAGCAGCGCGCCGGGGCCGAGCTGCGTGCTGCCCTGCTTTGGTTCACCGAGGGGCTCAATGTGCGCGGGTGGAACGACATCGCGCTGCGTGCGGCGGCCGTCGCGGCCACCTTGGAAGGCAATCGCAGCGTGGGGCCAGCCCGTTCAAGGGGATAGTGCGCGCGGCAGGTCCAGCCGAAAAACGGTGCGCCCAGGCGTGCTCTTCACGCTCACCTCGCCCCCGTGGGCGTGAGCGACCGCCCGCACCAGCGCCAGGCCCAGCCCCGTTCCCTCCCGTTCGCGGCCCGTGGTGAAGAAGCGGTCGAAGACGCGATCCAGGTTGCCGGGGGAAATGCCCGGACCGTTGTCTTCCACTTCGAGACCCACGCGGTCGCCTTCAGTCCAACCGCGCACCGAGATCGTCGGTCCGCCGTGGAGGCGGGCGTTTTCGACCAGGTTTCGGAGCGCGAGATCAAGCAGCGCCGAGTCTCCCGCTACGATTCCCCAAGCACCGCTCACGCTCACGTCCTGGCCATGGCACACCTCGCCCGCCACTTCCGCGAGCGAGACAGATAGGCGGTTCGAACCGGCGTCGGCGCGTGCGAGATCGAACAGCCCCGCGATGGCGCGCAGCAGGCGATCAAGGTCAGTGCGGGCATTATCCAGAAATCGGCGGCGCTGTTCGGGCGTCATGTCCGGGTCATCGCGCAGGAGGTCCACCGTGCCGCGCAAGGTGGTCAGCGGAGTGCGGAACTCGTGGCTCACATTGGCCGCAAACTCTTGATTGAAGGCGAGTCGCGCCTCGAGCCGGCGCAGGGTGTCGCGGAAGGCGCTCGCCACCTGGCGTACCTCGGCGATGCGCGTGCCAACTGTCGCATCCAGCAACCAACGGGCCTGGTCTCCCCCTTCGCCTGGATCGGTCGCTTGGCGCGTGACGCGCGCCAAAGCCCGCAGGGAGCGCGAGACCCCCCAGCTCGCGAAGCTGGCGGCAAGGAGCGCAAGTCCCGCGATGAGGCCGGCGCGCCACCCTCCTTCCTTGACCAGCGAGCCCAAAACCTCCAGTCCGCGCCGATTGGCGTGCATCACGGTAACTGCGCCAACCACATCTTCTCCGTGTTGTACGGGACTTGCGGCGAAGGTCCAAGCCCGTGTGCCGGCGTTGGCGTTGGGGTTCTCGGGGTGAGATTGGCGGGTGCGGGCCGTGCTTTCTCCCCGCAGGGCGGCTGCCACTTCCTCGCGCTCGGACAGGTCCGCGCCGGCACCGGGACCGTTGCTCACCACGACAGTGCCGGCGCGGTCCACCACGCGCACCCCCAGGCCGGTCGCGCTTGAGAGCCGCTGCAGGTGGGGCCGCAGGTCGAGCCACGCCGCCGGGTCGTTTACCCTTTCCCCTAAGCGGGCCTCGATGATCTGCGCGGCGAGCAGCGCCTCGCTCCTTAGTTCCCGTTCCCGCTGGTTGCACTGGTCGCGTGCGAGCGCGCCTGTGAGCAGCACGAGCGCGGCCGGGAGCGCGAACATACCGATGTGGCTAACGAAAAGCGCCCATTGCAGGGGAATCGCGGGGCGGGTCCAGCCGGTGGTGTGTACCGGCGGGCGGGGCAGTCCGGGGCTCACGCGTTCCAGCGCCAGCCAACGCCGGTCACGGTTTCCACCCGGTCGTGGCCTGCGGCGCGCAGCTTGTTTCGCACCCCACGGATGTGGCTATCCACCGTACGGTCCGCGACGAAGTGCGGTTGGTCCCAGGACGCCCGAACGAGCTGATCCCGAGAAAGCACGCGTCCCTCGGCGCTTAGGAGCGCCTGGAGCATCCTGAATTCCGTACGCGTCAGGGCCAGCTCGGACTCCCCGGCCCAGGCCCGGAAGCGGGTCACATCTACGCGGACCCCACCGCCGTCCGCCACCGCTGCGGGCCGCTTGCTTCGCCGTAAGATGGCACGCACGCGCGACACGAGTTCGTCAGGCGCGAAGGGCTTGCCGAGGTAGTCGTCGCCGCCCAGATCGAGCCCCAGCACGCGGTCGGCCTCCTCGCCCCGCGAGCTCAGGAAAATAACGGGGATGTCCCAAGTCGCGCGGATCTCCTTGCACACGGCGATGCCGTCCAACTCGGGCATGATCACATCCAGCACCACTAGATCCGGTTGGCGGAGTCGGAGCGCATGGAGCGCGGCTCGGCCGTCTCCCGCCTCGCTCACGTTGAATCCGGCGCGGGTGAGAGCGTACCTGACGAGCTCGCGCAAACGAGGGTCGTCATCCACCACCAGCACATGGGCAGTCGCGTCGGTGCTCACGGCGCGTTCTCCTCGCCGAGAGTGTATCGCTTCCTCCGCCGAGATACTTCCGCCGGATGAAATCTCGTCCCGTCGATGCCGAAGCGTTGCCGCGCCTCTTGGAAGGACTTGGGCGTTCTAAGCTTTTCGGCGGCTTCGCCAAGGCAGAACTCACGCGCATCGGCGAGCACGGCACGCTGTGTACCTATGTCGAAGGCGAGGCGATCACGGTCCAGGGAGAACGTTCGGAAGCCGCCTTTGTGCTGCTTTCTGGAACGGTTTCGATTCGCGTGCAGCAGCCAGCGGGGGATTGGTTGGAGGTTGCGGCGTTTTCGCCTGTCACGCTGATCGGAGAGATCGGACTTTTGCTGAACCAACCCCGAACCGCGGGGGCGGTGGCCCTCGAAACCGTCGAGGTGCTTCGATTCGATTCGGAGGTTTTCGCGGAAATGGTGCAGAGCATTCCTGCGTTTGCTCTGGAGTTGTGTCGTACGTTGGCCGACCGTGTGGGCGCCGCGAACCTGTCAGGGGCCCTCCATCCGGAAGCTCCGGAGCCCCGGGCACTTGACATGCTGCCGGTCGAGGTCATGCAGCGGTTCCGCCTACTGCCGCTCCGCGTGGACGACCGTGCTTTGACGGTTGGTTTCGTGGATGAGCCTACTTCCGCCTCGATCGCCGCCGTGCGCGTCGGGGTGCCCAGCATGCAGATCCTGACGGTTCGCATCGCCGCCTCCCTGCTGGAATCGGTCCTCGCCCAGCGGGCGGGGGCACCGGGTTGGTCGGCGAACCGGGCCACACCGCGTGTCGAGATCGCCGATTCTGGGCCGCGTTCGCCTCGTCTGGATGGGCTGTTGCGCCGGATGGTCGCGGAGGGCGCTTCCGACCTGCACCTTTCGGGGGGGCAACGCCCCCGCTGGCGGATCGATGGCGAGATCAGGGAGTTGAAGGATGCCGCCGTGCTCCTGCCCGACGAGGTGCGCGACCTGCTCACCTCCGTCATGCAGGAACGCAACATCGACGAGTTCGACGGCTGCAATGACACGGATTTCGCCTACAGCCTTCCGGGTACGGCTCGCTTCCGCACGAACCTGTTCCGCGACCATCGCGGCGTGGGAGCCGTCCTGCGGCACATCCCCGATAAGGTCATGAGCTTCGAGCAGCTCGGCCTCCCGCCTGCGGTTCGGGCGCTTACGGAACACCCCAACGGGCTGGTTCTGGTGACCGGCCCCACGGGGAGCGGTAAGTCCACCACGTTGGCGGCCATGGTCGATCTCATCAATCGAACCCGCCGTTCGCACATCATCACCCTGGAAGATCCTATCGAGTTTGTTCACGAGAGCCAGATGTCACTCGTGAATCAGCGCGAGGTCGGGGCGCACACGATCAGCTTCGCCCGCGCCCTGAAGTCGGCGCTGCGCGAGGATCCGGACATCGTGCTGGTGGGTGAGATGCGGGATCTGGAGACCGTGAGGCTGGCGTTGGAAACGGCGAACACGGGCCACCTCGTGTTCGGCACGCTGCACACCGCTACGGCGATGAGCACCGTAGACCGGATCGTGAACCTGTTTTCTGCCGACGAGCAGAGCCAGGTGCGGGCGACTCTGGCCGATGTGCTCAAGGGTGTCGTGGCCCAGACACTGTGCCGGAAGGTGGGCGGGGGCAGGGTCGCCGCATTGGAGGTCTTGGTGTCGAGCGTGGCGGTCGCCAACATGATCCGCGAGTCCAAGACGGCCCAGATCGCCAATGCAATGAGCATGGCGAAGGCACAGGGAAATCAACTACTGAACGAGGATCTCGCCCGGCTTGTGGTCTCCCGGCAGGTGGAGGCCGCAGAAGCGATCGCCAAGTCGGTCGACAAGGCCGATTTGGCGCGGCGGTTGGGGACGTAGCCCTTTCTACTCGATGCGCGCCGCTCGGCGCAGCTCGGAGAGCTGGGATGGGCTCAGCTGGAGGCTGTAGGTGACCGAGGTGGGATGGACGGTGACGGGGGTGGCCGGACATTGCAACGCAAGCGTTTGGTGACGAAGCAGCATGTGGATCGGCGGGAACTTTGGCAGGGAGCGGCCGTCGCTGACCAGCGAGAGCACTCCGGTGGCGAGCATTCCGCTTGCACCCACGTTGAACCCCTCCGGGGTGGTCCACTTCACCTCGAGGTAGTTCACGCCACCCACATTGCTCGCGAGCCACGCAGGCTCGGCCGGCGTTTCGGGGAGCCGAAGGCTGCCTTCTTTGGGCAGATCGGTTGGCTTGGGTTCCATAGGCCGGGGCGACGGGGTGGCCAACCGCGAAGGGGTGGGGACCGGAGGGGCGTGCTCGCTGGCCCAGGCCGCGCGTGCGGAGCCCGACGCCGGGATGGCACCGGGGGTTGGGTCGGCGGCGGTCAAGGGGCGGGCGGGGCGTACGATCGCGGCGCGCAGCGCATCGCGCATCGCCGCGCGCCCCGTTTGGATGTCGCCCGCGGCGTTGAGGCCATGGGCTCCGGTAAATGCGGACGCCGGGCGAGCGGCGCTGCTGATCCCGCTGCGAGGGCCGTAGCTGGGCTGAAGGGCGGTGCCGGAGTCGTGGACGTCGGAAAAGTCGCTCAGGGTGCCGCCGGACTGCTTCGCAAGCAAGAACGCCTGCCACCGCACTTCGTCGGGCGCTGCCACGCGGCGCTGCCGAATAAGGTAGGCGCGCCCCTCTCCTGCGGCGGATAGTAACTTGCGAACTACCTGGGCTTCCAGGAGTGCGGTGCCTGGCGCAGGGCTTAGATCGACCCGCACGGCGACCGATTCCCCGACGTTCAGTTCGGAGTCGATGCGCACAAGCATTTGGGTACCCTCGACCCACACGAGGGTGCCAAAATCCATGGAGCTTTCGCCTTGCACGCCGGCCGAGGCTCGGACCGAAATGCGGCCCTCGTGGGGACCAGGCGGCTGGGAGTTCATCGGTGGCTCCGTTAACCTAAGCTGAAGTCCTATCTTCGAACTCGGGGAGCGTCGATGGTGTTCCGATGGAGTCTACGCTGAATCGGTGCGGAAGCAGGACAGTTAGGGGCGCGTCCCCGACCGCCAGCGCTTCGGCGATTCGCCGGGTCGGCCCGGCCAGGGCCAACCCCTGCAGCGGAAGTTCCGGAGTGTCCAACCACAGGCGAAGTACCTCCGCAAATTCGGCACGGCCGTTCAGATGGTCGCACAGCTCCCCGAACGCCGGTAGCAGCAGGAAGCCGTCGACATCGTCGAAGCAGATTCCAGGCCGCCCCTCCGCGAGGGTGTCGCCCAGCTTGAGCTGGACCCGAGCGGGCTCGGTAGCGTGCCGTTCGCGCCAACGTTCGGCGCGGGTCCGACCCATACCTTCCGGGCCGCGGTCCTGGAACAACAGGACGTCCATAAATGTGTCCAGGGCCGCCTCCATCGCGGTCGCGCTTTCAAAGACCACGAGCTCGCTGCCGAAATGCCGGATGAAGACCCGACGCTGATCCCGCTGCGTTTCAAAGGCACTTCTTCGCTCCCGCAGTCCAGCCAAAGTGGCGGGCTCCGGCGATTCGCGCCAGGCCGCCAGGAGCCCAAGCCGGGCGATCACGCCCTGCTCGCCGTACAGGTCGGGCTCGCCGAAGAACTCCACGCCGCCGCGCCACGGCACCAGCCTCGCACGCAGCACGGTCCGACGGGTCAACTCGGCGCTCGCGGTCGCCGGGCAGCGCACCGCAACCTCGCTGTCATCGACCAGGTCCCGAAGCAGTACACAGCCTTCGGCATGGCCATCCACGATCCACAGGGAGGTGCGGACTGTGATGGGCCAAGCTGCGAGATCTTCCATTCCGGGCTCCGCGGCGAGCGACTGCGCCAGGGTGCGGCCCTGGCCATCGAGCCACTCCAACGCGACCAGGTCGAGGAGGTCCGCCCACTCCTCCACCTCCGGTGCTCGGCCGTACAGCGCGGCTGCGGCCTGGGCGATCGATTCGGGGCAGGCCTGCGCCAGCGCCCACAAGCGGCTCCGCAGCCGAGAAAGGTCGTTGGACAGTTGCTCCTCCTCCCGCGGGCCGTATATACACCGGAGCAGGAATGTCACCCGCCCTGCTCTTCGCCCTCGTGGGCTGCGACCCCGATAACGAGTTGAATTCCGCCGAGCCCGATGGGGTGGCGGAACCGGCCACGGTGGATTTTGGTGAGGTGGTCGCCGGGCACTTCGGCGAGATCGGCGCCGTGATCCGCAACGAGGGGCTCGGCACGCTGCGCATCGAGGGGGCCGAGCTGGAGTCCGGCTCGTCGGGCGATTTTGAGCTGGTGAGCTGGCCGGAAACCTTGTCCGCGCACGCCGAAGGGCTGCTGGTGGTGCGGTACACCCCCGAGGCGGAGGGTGAAGACTGGGGCACGGTGAATTTGGCCACCAACCAGAAGGATCGGGCGGTTCTTCCCGTCACGTTGACCGGCCTCGGCGTGCGCCCCTGCATCGACATCGATCCGGAGCTGCTTTGGTTTGGAACGGTCGCCCCCGGCGACTCGGTCACCAAGTCCTTCGACGTGCGGGCTGGCTGCACCGGCACCCTCGTCCTCTCAAGCGCCCTGTTTCCTGGCAACGAAGCCGATGCCTATACGCTTTCGCTTCCCGAGGATTGGGCCGAACCCTACTCGCTTCGAACCGGGTTCTCCTTCACGGCTGGCGTGACCTTCGCCCCGCCCGATACGAACGAATGGTCCGGCGCACTTTGGTTCAAGAGCAACGACCCGGACGATGCCACGTCGGCGGTGACGCTTCGCGGCAACACCGTGGACGATCCTACGGAGAACGTAGCCCCCATCGTGGAGATTTTGGATCCAAATGTCGGGGAATACTTCCTCGACAATCAGCTGGTCACGCTCACCGCTTCCGTGGTGGACGAGGATGAACCGGTCACCAACCTGGTGTGTTCGTGGTCGGCCAACGGGACCCGCCTCGCCTCCGCCGATGCGACACCGAGCGCGGAAGGCACGATTGCAGGTGCCACCGAACTGCCGGTCGGGGATGTCGATGTCACGCTGCGCTGCTTCGACAGTGAGGGGGCGGTCGGGGAGGACTCCGTGCGCGTCCTGATCTGGAAAAACGAGGAGCCGTTGCAGTACATAATCTCGGGAGGAAGTACAGAATTCGACTACTTCTCCATCGACGATGATATCTCCTTTCATCTCAACGGGACCGCCTTCTTCACCGACAATAACGACACGAAGGACAACCTGGCGCCGGTCCACTTCGATGCCAAGGTCGGGGACACGCTGCGCATCGTGGCGGTTGATCAGAACAGCACCGAGGGGCTCGTCGAAGCCTTGGTCCTTCACTGGGGTACCGGCAAGACTCAGGAGTTGAATAGCAAGATTTGCGTTTCCTCGGATCCCGCCCACGACTGCTTCGACGGCACCTATGCGGGTCCGTGGCCGAGCGATTTGTTGGACGAGGCGTGGGTCATCGCGATTCCATGAGCGCCGACGCGCCGCTTACGCTGGGTTCGTTTGAACTTCAACGCCGCATTGCGGTGGGTGGTGTGGGTGAGGTGTGGGGTGCGACCCACGTTCAAACGGGCATGGCGGCCGCCGTGAAATTACTGAACGCCGTTTCGGCCCACGATCCGGGCGCTCTCTTGACCCTCCGTGCGGAATTGCGGGCCATCGCGGGGCTCGACCACCCGAACATCGTGTACGTCTTCGGTACTGGTGAAGTGTCGGAGGCGACCGCGGCTCGTTCCGCAGGGCAGCTCGTCGCCGGCGCCACCTGGATCGCGATGGAGTTTGCGGAGTCGGGAACGCTTCGGGATCGGGTGGGCGACATGACGTGGGCGGCGGTCCGGGCCGCGATGCGCGATGTGCTCTCCGGGCTTGCCCACGCGCATGCGCGAGGCGTGGTTCATGGAGATGTCAAGCCTGCGAACTTGTTGGTGGGCGGGATCCGGGCGGGGGTGAAGCTCGGCGATTTTGGTCTGGCCCGCCTCGCCGCCACCCCGGTCGACGCCGCGGCCGATCGGTCTGTCAGCGGCAGGAGCCGGTGGGGAACGCCAAGCTACATGGCACCGGAGCAGATCTCTGCGGATGTAGGCAGCGTCGGCCCTTGGTCCGACCTCTACAGCGTCGGCTGCTCGGCCTGGGCGCTCATCACCGGCAGTCCGCCCTTCACGGGGGAACCGGACGCGGTGGTGGTCCGGCAGCTCACCGCTCCGCTGCCCGCCTTCATTCCTCGCTGCCCCGTGCCCGACGAAACGGAGGCATGGCTTCGCCGTCTGCTGGTGAAGGACCCGGCCTACAGGCTGCGGCACGCGGCCGATGCCCAGCGCAGTCTGGAGCGGCTGCCGACGAATTCATCTGGTCCGCTGCTGCGCTCGCTCGCTCGCCGCTCTGCACCTGCCGACGTGACCATGCCCATGGTCGCCACCGGAGCGCCTCTCTCCGCCTACGGTGCCCGGTTGCCTCGTCCGCTCGCGGAAACGGCGCTGCGATCAAGTGCTGCTGTGCTTCCTGATGCGTTTCCCCCCAGGCCGGTCAGCGGGAATCCCGTCCCACGATGGGTTGCGGGCATCAGCTTGGACCTTCTCTCGCTGCGGTCGCTGGCGGTGGTGGGGCGCGAGCCGGAGCAGGACCTGCTCTGGGGGCGCCTGCGCGACGTGTTCGAGTCGGAGGTGTGCCGGGCGGTGATCGTTCGCGGGGCCAGCGGTGTGGGCTCCTCGCGGTTGGCGCGCTGGGTCAGTGAGGCCGCGGCAGAGCTGGGCGTTGCACGCCCGATGGTAGCCTGGTACGGCAATGGCTCGGGCCCGGCGCGAGGGCTGCGTCCGGCGTTCGCTCGCGCCCTGGGCCTTCGCCGTTTCGACCG
>CAMBIK010000038.1 GCA_945867435.1 Klebsiella pneumoniae | reverse complement strand
ATCGTGTACATCGACCAAGATATTCCAGGAAACTACAGCTTCTCCGCCTATGTTGGCTTCACAGCCGGCACCGGTGGTGAGACCAACGAGCACCGGATCGATGAGCTGACCGTGACCGACTACTCGTGCGGATGACCGCAAGCCGCCCTTGACACGCTAGCCAGTGGCGCGATACGTGAACGTCTGTTCAGGTAGTTCCGTGGCCCCAGGGCAGCTCGTTCACATTCGCATCGCGGCGCGAAACCCCGCACGCGCGGCCGCGTTCTACGCCGATTGCTTCGGTTGGGCCGTGGCGGAATCCGACAGCGCCGAAGTGCGCTTCGTCGCTCCTGGCGGCATGCACGGCACGTTCTGGCCGGGTGGCGATCCGTCCAGCGCGGGGCCCGAGCTCTATGTGGAAGTTCAGGGGATCGAAGATGTGGTGCGTCGGGCGGTCGCGCTGGGGGGCCTGCGGATCGCACGGGTGGGGCCGGGTCCTGGCGGCGTTCGGGTCGCGCAGCTCCTCGATACGGAAGGGAATCGGGTGGGGGTGTGGGAACCCTGAGGATGGTTCCGAGCCGGTTCATCCCCGCGTGCTTACAATCCCCGAGCCGCCTTTACCAACCCGGGCGGCGCAAGGGGTTCGCCATGGGCTTGTGGGACAGTCTCAAGAATCAGGTCGGCGCGCAGTTCCTCGATGTCCTGGAATGGACCGATGACAGCCGCGACACCCTCGTGTATCGATTCCCTACGTTCCAGAAAGCGATTCAGGATGGGGGAACGCTGGTGGTCCGTGAAGGCCAGGCGGCCGTATTCGTTTCGGAGGGCAAGATCAGCGAGGTGTTTGGTCCGGGCACCCACGAGATCAGCACGCGAACGAAGCCGATCATGGCGTTCTTCGAGAGCATCAAGTACGGCTTCAACATGCCCTACAAGGGCGAGGTCTACTTCGTCTCTACCCGGCAGCTGATCGACCAGAAGTGGGGGACCGCCAACCCGATCCCCGTTCGCGATGCCGACCTCGGGGTCGTGCGCATCCGTGCGTTCGGTGCCTTTGCGTTCCGGATCAGTGATCCAACCGTATTCATGCGCGAGATCGTCGGCACGGCGGGCCTGCTCACCACCGACGCGATCACGGGCCAACTCAAGCGCAAGCTGGTCAGCGCCCTGGCAGACACGTTGGGTGAATCGAAGATTCCCTTGCTCGATCTCGCCGCCCACTACATGGACTTCGGCGATACGCTGCGCCAGCGCATGACGGGTTGGTTTGAAGCCAACTACGGCATCTCTCTCACCGATTTTATCGTGGAAAACATCTCCGTTCCCCCGGAGGTCGAGCAGATGATGGACAAGCGCAGCTCGATGGCGCTGGCCGGGGACATGAACACCTTCACCCAGTTTCAGGCCGCAAACGCCATGGAGGCAGCGGCGAAGAGCCCGGGTGGGGGCGGCGCGTTCATGGAAGCCGGCCTTGGCCTGGCGATGGGCGGCGCGATGGGCGCCGCGCTCGGGCGCGCGCAAGCGTCGCCGCCAGGGGCATTCTCGCCGCAGATGGGGCTCACGGGCGCGGCTCCTCCTCCGCTTCCGGGTGCTTCTTCCTACCACTACGCCGGCCCCGATGGCGTAAGTGTCGTGCTCGCGGTGGCCGAGATCGCGATTCGCGTTCGGGCCCAGCCTGGGCGGCACCTGGTCTGGAAGGAAGGCATGCCCGGATGGGTAGAGGCGGCCTCGGTGGCCGAGATCGCGGCGGTGATGCCTCCGGCAGTTCCGCCGCCGCTTCCCTGATACGCCGCTGAAGAGCTTGTCGGTTTGTGGTGGGCAGACGTCATTCGCCGGGTGCCGTGCGTCCTATGGGCGTAGCCAACACGGTCGCGCGGGTTGGGAAACCGATTGAGGGGCGGGACTTGCCGAGTCTACAGTGCAGATCTGCGCGATGAGGGGCCGGGTGACGGTGGAGGTCGGGCCTCCCGAGCCCGGCGAGCCTACTTCGTATTTTGAACGTGCAGCTCGCCAAGCTGCTTCGCGTCCACGGGGCTGGGCGCGCCGGACATCAGGTCCTGCGCGCTGGTGGTCTTCGGGAAGGCGATCACGTCGCGGATGTTGTCCGTGCCGCACAGCAACATCAGGATGCGGTCGAAGCCGAAGGCCAGGCCCCCGTGCGGCGGAGCGCCGTGGCGAAGGGCATCGAGGAGGAACCCGAACTTCTGCTGCGCCTCCTCGTCCGTCAGGCCGATGATTGAGAACGCCTTGGCCTGAACGTCGGGGTCGTGGATGCGGATGCTCCCGCCGCCGATCTCGTAGCCGTTGCACACGATGTCGTAGGCATCCGCGAACATTTCCCCTTCGCGACCCGTGCCCAGGAGCGGAATGGCCTCGGGCCGCGGGCTGGTAAAGGGATGGTGTACGGCCATCCATCGGCCCGATTCCTCGTCTTTCTCGAAGCTGGGGAAGTCGACCACCCACACAAACGAGAACCCGGGGGGGATGAGGTTCAGTTCGCGCGCAACGGCGGGACGCAGCTTGCCGAGCCCCGCATGAACCGCGTTCGCGGGACCAGCGCCCAACAGCACCAGATCGCCTTCCACCGCGCCACATGCCGCAGCGATCCCGGCGAGCTCGCCTTCGCTCAGCTTCGACATCGGCCCCGTCCACGGGGCACCGACCTTGCCGTAAAGCAGGCCGCCGAGGCGATACGTCTTCACGAACAGGGTCCACGCGTCGAGCTGCTTGCGGCTCACGCTCGTGCCTCCGCCCTTCACGACCATCGCCTTGGCGATGCCACCCGCGTCGAGCAGGCCGCGAACCACGCTAAACTCGGTGTTCCGGAGCAGGTCCGTGATGGTCGTGTGCTCCATGCCGAAGCGCGTGTCCGGCGCATCCACCCCGAAGCGGGTGATCGCGGCGGTGTAGGAAATGATCGGAATTTCTGGGATTTCGTGGCCGCCGATCTCCTTCCACATCGTCTTCACCACGCCCGTGGCCAGCTCCATCACGAGCTCACGCGTGGCGAAGCTCATCTCGATGTCGATCTGCGTGAACTCGGGCTGGCGGTCGGCGCGCAGGTCCTCATCCCGGAAGCACTTCACGATCTGGAAGTAGCGGTCCATGCCCGCGACCATCAGGATTTGCTTGAAGATCTGCGGGCTTTGCGGAAGCGCGTACCACTCGCCGGGGTGTACGCGGCTCGGCACGAGGTAGTCGCGAGCGCCTTCGGGGGTGGCCTTGGTGAGGATCGGAGTTTCGACTTCGACAAAGCCTTCTTTGTCCATGAAGGAACGCACCGCCATGGCGGCCCGGTGCCGGGCGATGAGGTTCTTCTGCACCTCAGGCCGCCGCAGGTCAAGGTAGCGGTACTGAAGGCGCAGGTCCTCGTTGGCCGAAATGTGGCCTTCGATGGTGAAGGGGAGGGGGGGGGTGCGCGACAGCACGACCACGCGGGTGGCCACCACTTCCACCAGTCCGGTCGGGAGCTTCGGGTTGGGGCTGGCGCGCAACGCGACGACGCCTTCAACCTCGACAACGTACTCGAGGTGAACCCCCGCCGCGGTCTGGCGCACGGAATCTGGCGAGCGTTCGTCGGCGACCACCTGGATGATGCCGTGACGGTCGCGCAGGTTCACGAACACGAGCCCGCCCATGTCACGGGCGTTGTGGGCCCAGCCCTGAACCACCACGGCGAGACCCGCGTGTTCAGGGCGAAGCTCCCCGCAGGTGTGGGTACGACGGGCGTTCTTCAGCATCGGGGCTCCTCGCGGGTCTGGCAGCTAACCCGCGGACGGGGCCCCGCGAGACGGCGTGCTTCAGTACGCTTCGAGGTTGTCGTAGCCGGAGCGGCAGTCCGGTTCGTCGGCATCCGCCACGCCGTTGATGTCGTTGTCCACCCCGTCGTTGCACTGGTAATCGAGGTTGTACCCCGGTGAATCGACGGCGCAGTCGAGGCTGGTCTCGGAGTCGATGACCGGCGAAGGGCAGTCGGGGTCGTCGAGGTCGGTCCACCCATCGCAGTCGCCGTCCACGTTGTCGTTGCAGCTCGTCGCGGGGTCGATCTCGTCGTCGTCCCGGCTGTCGGTGCAACCCCAGTCTTCGCTGTCGAGCAGCCCGTCGGCGTCGTTGTCGAGGCCGTCGTTGCACTGGGTGCCGCTGAGCCCATCCTGCTCGAACAGGTCGGTGGCGGAGGTGCAGGTGGCATCAAGGAGATCGAACCATCCATCCGCGTCGTCGTCGTCGCCGTTGTCGCACTCGGGGGTATGGGTCTCGTCTTCATCCATCGCGGAGGCGCAGCCGGGGTCGGTGGCGTCGGTCAGGGTGTCGCCATCGGTATCCACGCCGTCATTGCAGACAAAGTCGATGTCCAAACCAAGTTCTTCGCCGAGCCAGGCACAGTCTGGGTCGTCGCTGTCCACCCAGCCGTCCAGATCGTTGTCGGTCTCATCGGCACAGTCCGGTCCGCCATAGGTGGTGGGGGATTCCAGGTTGTCCCAGGCATCGCCGCAGTCGCCATCGGTCGCGTCGGTCGCGCCATCGCCGTCGTTGTCGAGCCCGTCGTGGCACTCGGCGGGCCCCACGGCACCGCGTTCGGCCGTGGCGCTCACGCAGTCCGGGTCGTCGCTGTCGGTCCACCCATCGCTGTCGTTGTCGAGGCTGTCGCTGCACACGGCGGCGGGGTCGGTCTCCATGTCGTCGTGGCCATCTTCGCAGCCGGGGTCGTCGGCATCGGCGTAGCCATCGCCGTCGTCGTCTACGCCATTGTTACAGGCCAACGCCAGGAAGCCTGAGGAATCGCAATCGGGGTCGTCGGCATCGGTCCAGCCATCGAGGTCGTTGTCGGCGAGATCGCCGCAGTCGGTCGAAGCCGATTCCTCGTTGTTGTCCCAACCGTTCTCGCAGTCGGGGTCGTCGGCGTCGCTCAGGCTGTCGCTGTCGTCGTCGAGTCCGTTGGCGCAGGCGGAAGCCGCATAGCCCGAGCCTTCGCTGGACCCGGCGAGGCAGTCGGGGTCGTCGGAATCGGTCCATCCATCGCCGTCGTCGTCGGTGCCATCGGTACAGGAGGCGGAGGCGGGGGACTCGTCGCCATCTTCCGCGTTGTCGCAGTCGAGGTCGTCGGCATCGGCCAGTCCGTCGCCGTCGTCATCCACACCGTCGTTGCAATCGAGTGTACCCAAGCCGACTTCGTCGCCGAGAGTGGCGCAGTCGGGGTCGGCGGCGTCCCGCCAGCCATCGCCATCGTCGTCGCTACCGTTGTCACAGTCGTCGGGGGTGGTGGATTCGTCGTCGTCCCAGCTCACGGCGCAGCCGTCGTCGTCGGCATCGGCCTTGCCGTCGTGGTCGTCGTCCAGCCCGTTTTCGCATTGGCGAGCACCGGAGGCATCTTCGTCTCCTGTGCGGAAACAATCGCCGTCCAAGGTGTCGATCCAGCCATCGATGTCGTCGTCTTCGCCGTTGTCGCAGTCGTCGGCCAGAGGACTTTCCACGCGGTCGGTCGCAGAGACGCAGCCAGCGGTATCACCGGCGTCGATCCTGTGATTCCCATCATTGTCGAGCCCGTCATTGCATTCACCTGCGCCGAAGCCCGTTTCGTCGGCCCCGGAATCGCAATCGGGATCGGCGGCATCGGGCCACCCATCCGCATCGTTGTCCAACCCGTCGAAGCACGTTCCGGTCGGGTCGGCCTCGTCGCCATCGCTGGCGTTGGCACAGCCGACATCGGTGGTGTCGACCGAACCGTCGCCGTCGTTGTCTGAGCCGTCGTTGCAGGCCCCTCCGGCGAAGCCCACTTCCTCGCTGCCGAGGTCGCAATCGGGATCTTCGTCGTCTACCCAGCCGTCGAGATCGCCATCCGCACCGTCGGCGCATTCGCTCGTGGCGCTGTCTTCCAGGGTGTCGGAGGCAGAGGCGCAGTCGGGGTCGTTGGCATCCCGCAGGCCATCGAGGTCGTCGTCGCTGTCGTTGTTGCAGGGGGAGGCACCGAAGCCGGACTCGGTGGTGCCCGCTTCGCAGTCGGGGTCGAGGGCGTCCGACCAGCCATCGCTGTCGTTGTCGATGCCGTCGTTGCAGTCGGTGATCGGGTCGATCTCGCTGGTGTCGCGCCCGTTGAGGCAACCGGGGTCGTCCGCGTCGGCGAGCCCGTCGGCGTCGTCGTCGGTCCTGTTGTTGCAGGAGTAGGCGCTGGAGCTTGGGCTTTCCGTTGTTCCCGTTGCCGAGGCGCACACCGGATCGTCGGTATCGGACCAGCCATCGCCGTCGTCGTCGAGCCCGTTCGCGCAGGCGTAGTCGGTCTCGTAGGCGTCGGTGGCGCTGTCGCAGTCGGGGTCGTCGGCGTCGATGGCGCCATCGGTCGTGGTTTCGTTGTCGAGTCCGTCGTTGCATTCGCTGAGGCCGAAGGCAACCTCCGTGGTGCCGGCGGTGCAGTCCGGATCCTCGTCGTCGTACCAGCCATCCCCATCCTCGTCGATGCCGTTTTCGCAGTCGCCGGCCTCGGCCACGTCGGTCGCCAGGATGCAGAGGGCATCTCCCGCGTCGAAGGTCAGATCCGAGTCGTTGTCGAGGCCGTCATTGCATTCGCCCGAGCCGTAGCCGAGCTCCTCGATTCCAGAGGCGCAATCCGGGTCCCCGGCATCCGTCCAGCCATCCCCGTCGTTGTCGGCCCCATCGTTGCAGGCGTCGGTCTCGTCGTCTTCCGTTGCATCGGCGCAGGCGCTGTCGTTGCGGTCTTTCTGGCCGTCGCCATCGTTGTCGACGTTGTCGTTGCAGTCGGTGGTGCCGAACGTGCGTTCCGTGCCGAGCGTGGTGCAGTCGGGATCTCCGGCGTCGGTCCAGCCATCCCCGTCGTTGTCGTAGCCGTCGTCGCAATCGCCAAACTCGGAGTCGTCCCAAGCGCTCAGGCATTCGGCGTCGAGCCCATCGGCGCGGCCATCGCCGTCGTTGTCGAGGCCGTCGTTGCAGGCAGAGGCGTTATCGATGCCACCCTCGTCGTCACCTGACTTGCTCGCACAGCCGGGATCGTCGAGGTCGGAATAGCCGTCGCCGTCGTTGTCGATTCCATCATCGCAGAGATTTTGTTCGCTATCGTCGGTGGCGGAGGCGCAGGCCACGTCGTCGTTGTCGATCGCGCCATCGAGGTCGTCGTCGATCCCGTTGTTGCACAGGTAGTCGCTGGTGGTCAGCTCGACGCTGCCGGTCGAACAGTCGGGGTCGTTGTCGTCGGTCCAGCCATCGCCGTCGTTGTCTACGTCGTCGTCGCAGCCGGGCTTCGCCTCGTCGTTGTCGAGCGCCGAATCGCACTGGGGGTCGAGGCCGTCGATTTTCGAGTCGCCATCGTCATCGGCCGCGTTGTTGCAGGCCGTGTCTCCGAAGCCGAGCTCTTCGCCGAGATCGGCGCAGTCGGGGTCTTCTCGGTCGGTCCAGCCATCGCGGTCTTCGTCGATCCCGTTCTCGCAGGGACCGGCTTCGGCGGGGCCTGCGGCCTCGACACAACGGGAATCCTCGGCGTCGGTTTGGCCATCTCTGTCGTTGTCGATCCCGTCGTTGCACTCGGTTGCGCCGAACGCGGCTTCTACGGTGCCCGCGGCGCATTCGGGGTCGTCGATGTCGGTCCAGCCGTCTAGATCGTTGTCCCGTTCGTCGTGGCAACCGTCGATGGGGTTTTCCACAGGAACAAGAGTTACTTCGAAGTGCTGAACCACGCCGTCGATGAACGAAAGCGGGCCGTAGGTTGCCGAGCTGACCGTGACGATCTCGTCGCGCCAGCCCGCCCCGCTCAGGTTGAACGCCACGTCGTTCGCGCCGGGATTCAACTCGACCGAGTCGAATTCGTCGTCGGTGACCGGCACGTTCACCTTGCATTCCAGGTCGGCGTCGTCGGTTACCCAATCGCCCAGACAGCTCTCGTCGGCCTCCGTCAACGCTTCGCCGCTGCTGTTGGCGAACGGTTCCGAGGGGTCGATGAGGAGGGCGAAGCTATCCGCCGCGCCGAGCGCTTCATCTCCGGTGAGGGTGACCACCAGGGCGGTGCGGCCATCTTCCGACGTGCAGGCCGCCAGCAGGGGAAGAATCCAGATTCCATAGGATTTCATGGCAGTGTGACCACGACATCGCCTGCGGGGGGCGGCTCAGGTTGTGTTGCGACGGCGACCACGGTCGCGGTGGTGCCGAGCGCCACCGCCCCGCCCCCTACCGCCGCCCAGAAGGCCCATCGTTGGAGGAGAGGCTTGCGCGCCACGACGCTGTTTCCCGACTGATGCACCGTGAGCGCGCCGGATTCCGGCACGTCGATGCGCCCCGAGGCCAAGGTGGTGGCCCCCTGGCGCACGGTCACGTCGATCCGGCCTTTGCCCACGTTGGGCACCTTCACGAGCGTTCCGGCCCCCACCTGCACGCCGTTAAACCAGACCGTGGCATCTCCGGATGCCGCTTGGATGGTCACTTCGGTGGAGGACTTGAGCAGGCCGACATCGGCAGCACCGCGCCCGCCCTTGCGTGTGTCCACCTCTTTGTAGGCCGTTCCATAGCCTTCGAGGGTCACTTTGACGCCGTGAAGCCCCGGAGCCTGGCCGGTGGTCTTCGCCGGAGTCACGCCGATGGCCACGCCATCCAGCTCGACGGCCGCCCCGAGTGGGCGGGTGGTGATGGCGATCACGCCTTCGCTGGATTCCAGCTTCAACTCCACAAGGTAGTTCCTTCCCTTGACGATCTGAAGCTGGCCGGGCGAGATCTCGAAGCCGGGAGCCGTGGCGGTCCACGTCATTGCGCCTGGACCGGGAGAGGGTAGCCGGATGGGCACGGAGTAGCTCTGAGCGCCGAGGCTGAGCACGGAGCCTGAGGGGCCAGTGAACTCCACCGACCCCGGTCCGGCCATCAGCGTGGCGTTGATCTGAATCGTCTTGTCGGCCGAGATGTCCACGACACGCACGAAGGGGTCGTAGTTATCCGCGACAATCCTTAGTTTATGTTTCCCTACGGGGATGTACTTGGTGAGCGGGGCGGTGCCGATCATCGCTCCGTCCAGGTAAACCTCAGCGCCGGGGGCGGGCGTCGCTACTGCGAGGACGCCCGTGGCATCTGCGGCTAGGGCGGGAGAAAACAGCCCCGCGAGGAGGAGCCAGAACGCGGCGAGCGACATGCGCGGGGAGGGTACCACAAAGCCGGCGGCGGTGACACGGTTGGATTGGATCCCGCGGCGCGATCGACTGGAGTTCTGCGTTGATATCAGCCGCGAACGCAGAGGAAAGTCTGTGGTGTCCGCAGTTCGGCGACTTCGCCTGCGTAGTGGACGACCCCTTCCTCCTCGTGGGAACGCGCAAGCCCGAAGGCGTCCAGGAGCCCCGCCACCTGACCGTTTTTCGCGGTTGGGATGTACTCGCCGCGAACGTGGGTGAAACCGAGGTTGCGCGCCCGCTCCAGCACATGCCCCCACAGGAACTGCTCGACCGTGCGCCCGATGACTCGGCAGCTCATCAGGAGCGTGTCGATGCGAAGCGCACCGCCCTCCACGGGCACTGCGAAGGCCACCCCGACAAGCCCGTGGTCCCCGAAGCGGTCGGCGACCCGGAGCGACAGCAGGATCGCTCGGCTGTCGCTCATCCAGGTGCGCACTTGATCTTCCCCGTGTCGCCGGGTGGTGAGGTTGAACTGGTTGGTCTTGCCGAGCAGCTGCACCACGCGCTGCATGTCGGCGTCGTCTACCGGGCGCAGGTCGGCCACCATCTGGAGGGAGCGCAGGTAGTCGTCGAGGGAGGCGTGCGCGCCTTGGTCGGCGTCGCGCGCGGCCTCGGCCTGGTATTGCGCGCCGCGGTCGGCATCTTCCGTGGTGAGCGCGCCGGTCTCGAACAGCAGGCTTTCCTCGATCGCATTCACATACCCGGCGGGATCGTCGGGAACGTCAACGACCTCCACTAGCGGCAGGGCCTGCCGCACCTGTTCGCGCTCGGCCGGGTTGTCGTCGAAGAATACGAAGCTGTCGAGGCCGAGGCGAAGCCGCTCGGCGATGCGTGACAGCGAGGTGGACTTCGGTTCCCAATGGGCCTCAAAGGCTGCGAAGTCCGCCAGACGCAGCACCATGTCGGGGTGAACGTTGAACGGTTCCTGGGCATCGGCGAGGTTGTTCTTCGACGCGACCGCGAGCACCACGCCGCGCGCGGCCAGGCCCTTGCAGTAGGCCTGGAACGCCCGGAAGGCCTCCCCGTCGGGGCTCTCGCCAAGCTGAACGCCCAGCGGACCGAGCTCTCCGACCACGCCCCCCCACAGCGTGTTGTCCAGGTCGAGCACGAGCACTTTTTTGGGTCCGGTGGTCAGCGCGCGAACGGCGGCGAAGAGGTGCCGGGCCAGTCGAAGCGTGCCTTCCTCCGAGAAGGGCTGGCGTGTCCAGTGGTACCGCCGCGCGTCGTAGAACCGCTCGCGGCCTAGAGAACCCGCGACGAGATCCAGGTCCACGAACACGGCGCCCGCAGGCAAGGCTTCGCGCAGGGCTTCGTTCATGCGTCGAACCAGCCGCCGCGCGCCACCCGCCCCCCCGGACAGGAGCGCGCCGCGGGGGCCGAACCCGGGCGTGTCGTAGCCGACCATGATCAGCTTCGCGCCCTGCCGAAGGCCCCACGCCGCCCGCCAGTACGCGATCTCGGTCGCGATGCGCTCGTCTTCCCCGCGATCGTCGGGTGCCAGCAGCCGAGCGGTCCATGGGAGGAGCACCAGGAGGTCGGTCGCCTCCGCGTGGTTGAGGTCCTGAAGCACGTTGTCGTATTCGCCCTCGCTCACGTCCAGGGCGACATCGTACGACCACGCTGTGGCCGCAAGGATGGGCACAATCCAGGCGGTGGTACACTGCCCCAAAATGCGCACGCGGGTCCGTTTGCCAGCTGCCCCTCGGAGCTTGGGAAGCAACCGCCCGGCGCGTTCCATGCTGGCGGGGTCGGTCCCCGAGCGGCGGAGGCCGGTCCTCAAGGCGGCGAGTGCTTCCTGGTTCCGGCCGGCCTTGCGGAGGCGGGACACTTCCGCGAAAACATCGATCATCGTCGCGGGCTACCCGGCTCTCGGCTGGGAGGCCACTTTCGTGTATTCTCTCGTCATGAGAGGCTGGCGCGTCAGGTTCAGCTCCTTCGGTGCGGTGCTGGTCTGCGGCGGGTGTGTGGAAGCGGGGGTTCCCGAGGTGCTCTCCCCCGTCGTCTTCGACACCCCCCCCGAATTTGACGCCTACTTTGGCGACCCCCACGTTCACACTGGCGTTTCCGCCGACGCTTGTTCGTCCGACCTGGACATGCCGCAAACCGGCTGTGGTGCCTTTGCCACCCTCGCCGACTCGGCCGCGGCTGCTGGCCTGGACTGGATGGCGATCACGGACCATGTGAATGGTATCGGTCGCCGCATGGATGAAGGCGCTGCGGAAGTCTGGCGACAGACCGTCGATGCGGCGTTGGCCGCGACCGAGGTCCTCATGCTTCCGGGTGCCGAGGTGGAGCTCGGGGTGAAGGGTGCGTCGCTGGGTCATCGCACCCTGCTCTTCTTCGACGACACGCTGGAAGGCGTGGTTCGGGATGACGCTGCGCTGGACGGAGGTGCTGTTGAAGTGGCTTCCTGCGCGGTGGTGGAGGCATGGGCTGCGAGGCTCACTGAGGTGATAGGTCCAACACTTTTGGTTCCCCACCACCCAGCGGCGTCCTCGCCGATGCCCACCGATTGGAGCTGCCTTACGGACCTCGATGCCGGGGTGGAGGTGTACTCCAGGTGGGGAAACAGCATGGCAGTGATCTCGGCGGAAGAGCCCTTTGCGCTGTACGATCCGATCCGGGGGACCGGCGCTGACGTGACGGAGGTGTCGGGCACGGTCCACGAGGCCGTGACGAGCCGCAGCGATCATCCGCTCGGGTTTTTTGCAGGCAGCGACCAACACCACACCCGACCCGGCACGAGCTGCGCCCCGGAGGCACCCCATTTCTACGGCGGTGGCGTGACCGGCGTCTTGCTGCCGGCCGGGACGCCGCTGGGGAGGACCGAATTGTGGACGGCGATGGTCAGTCGCCACACGTTCGCCACGACGGGCCCTTTGGCTGCCGTGTCGGTCGCCGTTTTCGACCCGCAGGGCACCTATCAGGGCGGGATGGGGGACATCATATCGGGGAACGGTGCCTATACCCTGCGTGTTTCGGTCGCCGATCCCGAAACCTGGGACCAGGAGGTGACCGGCGTCACGGCGATCCTGCCGGTGGAGGGGAACCCGGTAGGCGAGCTGCGAAGCTCCCTGTTGAGACTTGAGGCCGGGGTGTACGAAGGCGAGGTGAACGTGCCGCAGGCCGATGCTGGGGGCGCCACCGCCCTTTACGTCGAGGTGGCGATGGATGGCCTTGGCGCGCACCCCGCGGACTGCGTGGACGACGCCGAAGATGCGCCGGCCGACTCAACAGAACGGCTATGGATGTCGCCCATGTGGTTCGAGTAGGTTCCGCTCCCCGTGTCCTCGCGCTGGCTCCTGGCCCTACCCTTTGTCGTTTTGGTGGCGCTGTTCGGCCCGGCCGCCCTCGGGGCGGGCTGGGTGCTTGACGATGCGCACAGCCTCGCAGTTCACCAGCACGACGGGCAGCCGTGGGGGGAGTGGACCCACGCGACGTACGCCTGGTCCAAGGGCACGGATTCGTTCCAGTGGCGACCGCTGCCGGCGTGGCTCCAGCACCTGATGGCGATGGGGGCCGGGCGCGTACCCGAGGGGTTCCGGGTGCTCAACATGGTGGCGCACATGGCCGTGGTGGCCGTGGGGATGGGGGCGATTCGGGCAGCGGGTGCCTCGACGGCGGTGACGGCGCTCGCGGGTGCCGCGCTGGTGCTGCACCCGGCGGTGGCCGAAGTCGTTCCGTGGAGCTCGTGCCTTCCCGACATCCTGCTCGCGCTGGTCCTGGTGGGGGCGGCGTGGCGTAGTCGTGCGGCCGTGACGCCGCTCCGGCGCGCCGCGGAGGCCGTGGCGTTCGCGTTTGGGGCCTGCCTTTGCAAGGAGAGCGCTCCGGCTCTGGTGCCCGCGCTCGCGCTCGCCGCCTGGGCGGGAGCGGGTCGTCGAGCTGCCTTCGCAGCGGGGGCCGGCGCAGCAGCGGGTGTGGGCCTCTTCCTGGGGCTGCATCGATGGGTGACGGGGCAGGAATTCGGTGACAGCCTGTCGGGGAGTGTCGCTTCCTGGGCGCTCGCGGGGCTGGACCTGATCGGCGGCGTGCCGACCCTTCCTGCGCGTGCCACGGCGGCCCACCTGTTCGACGGGAACGCAGGCGCCGCCGCGCCGATCGGGCTCGCGGTGCTGGCCGCGATGGGATGGGCAACGTGGAGTTTGCGCGGGGAAGCAGCCCAGCAACGCCGATGGCTCGCGGCCTGGCTTGGCATGGCGGGGCTATGCGTTCCTGCTGCGGTCGGGATCCCGCTGGTGGGGGTGCAGGCCAGTCGCTATCTGTTCGTGCCCTGGGTCTGGCTTGTCGTGATGGGCGCGGGTCCGCTGGCTGCGCTCGTTGGGGGGCGTCGTTTCGCGCTTTTGGCGAGTGTGGGCGTTCTGGTGATCTGGGGCCCGCGAACCGCGCTTCGCGTGGCGGAGTACCGGGACACGGCGACTCTGTTCGAGGCCGAGTGGGCGATCGAGCCCGGTAACGCCTACGCCCGCGCCAACGTGGGCCGTCACCGCGTTGTGAGTGGCATCGACCGTGGGGGGGGGCTTTCGATGTGGGCGAGCGCGATCGACGACTTGCCGCCGGGAGTGCAAGTTCCCGATCTGCGCCGCGAACGCTGGGACCTTGGCCAGGCGGCCTTCCTCGCCGGTTCGTTTCCGCTCGCCCTCGAACAGGTCAGTCGCCTCCGGATGGCGCCGGGCTGGCTTCCACCGCAGATCGCCTGTCTGGAGGCCGACTCCTTGGACGGGTTGGGGCGTCACGAGGAGGCCACGGTCGCAGCGAAGGGGTGCAGGTAGCGGGCCTCAGGCCCCCGGCCGTCGCTCCAAAATCAGGCCCATGGACCTGGGCAGGTGCTTCGCCTTGGGCAGGGTGCGCTTCGGGTTGACGGAGAGCGTTTCCACGACGCGCAGCGCGTGTTGTTCGCACAGCAGCACCAGGTCGGACTCGTTCTTGAACTCGTAGATGTGGTCTGTCTGCGCGGCGGTGATGGCCCCGGCGAGGTAGGCGCGGGCGCCCGGCTTGAGCAGGTTCGCGATGTTCGCCACCAGCAAGCCGGGGTCTTCGAGGTGCTCGATGAGGAAGGAGCAGATCACCGCATCGGCGGAGGCACGCGGCATCGTCGCGAGGTCCAGGGCGTTGCGTTCGGTGTAGGTGACCCGGTCGCGCACCCCGGCGGCGGTCGCGATGGAACTGGCGATGGCGATGGAGGAGGGGCTGATGTCGAAGCCTTGAAGGCGGGCATCCGGCCGATTGGTCAGCGCCCACACCCCCCAGCCGCCATGGCCCGGCGCGATCTCCACGATGGCCGGGGCGCCCGGAAGTCGGGCGAGAAAGCGGTCGCGGAAAAACAGCGAGAGCTCCATGTGGTGCGACCAGCAGAAGTTGGTGATGAACACCCCCCACAGGTAGTCGTCCATCACATCGCGCTGGCTGTACACATGCTCGTTACATCGGGCAAAGCTTGAGTTCTCGTAGTGCCCATCCGCCTCGTAGCGGGCCTGGGCGAAGATCACGTCGTTGGAGAAGCGCACGAAGGCATCTACGCAGCGCACCTGCCAGCCCGTGGGCCCCCACACGCCTTCCGCCCAGGTGAGGAACTGTTCGGCCACGGCATCCCAGTCGGCCGGGCTTTCCGCGCGCGCTTCCTGGATGCCCCGAAGGTTCATCGGGTGATTTTCGGAGACGTAGGCGATGAGCGTCTCGGCGCGGGTCACGCGCTTGCCTTCAGACGATCAACCAGATCCGCCAGCTCACCGACGTTCTTCAGGCCGGCGATGTTGCCGCTCTTGAAGCGGAGTCCGAAGGCACGCTCCACCGAGATCATGAGCGTGACGTTCATGACTGAGTCCCAGCCCGCCACGTCGCGGGCGGTGGTGGTGCGGGAGATGACGATGTCGTCCTCTTCAAATACATCGCGAAATACGGTTTGCAGCGTGTCGATCGTGGACATCGGTTCCCCCCGGACGTTGAACGTGGAGCGAACTTAGCACTTCGCTGGCAGGGCGGCGAGCGTTGGGGGGCGGATGGAGAGGCGGGCGTTCATTCGTCTTGGGGAGGATGGGGAGGATTTTCCTGGTTCGAATCCAGTCGACTCCTCACCCACTTTCCCTTCGGTCCAGGGGCCAGAAGTCCCGAGGGCGAAGGATGGGAATACCAGCCCAGGGGTGCAGCACAAGCAGGTCCTCGTCCCCGGTGATGAGGACCTCCGCTTGGAACGCGAGGGCGAGTGCCAGGATGCGGTCGTCGTCGGGGTCCCGACAAACGGGTGCCTTCAGCGGCGCCGATTCCACCGCCGCCGCCGTCATCGTGAGCAGAAGGCGCACGTCGGAGACCCGATCCTCGGGAAGCCTGAACTTGTCACGAAGCACCCTCCCCACTTCGGTGATCAGATTGTCATCCACGGCATACTCATGCGCGGCGAGCACCCGCGCGAAAAGCTCTGCGCACGCGCCGCGGGTGGCGACGGCGGCCACGATCACGTTGGAGTCCAGGACAACCCTCACGACATGGACTGGAACACGTCCTCGTCGGTCAGGACCCCGGCGCCCTCGGCGAACGGGATGACCGCTTCCCGCACGCGCTGGAACTGCCGTAGGGCAAGATAGCGCCTGAGCGCGTCACGAACGACCTCGCTCCGGGACGTGCCCTCCTCCTCAGCCACCGCGTCGAGGCGCTGGGTGAGGTCGGCGGGGAGGCTGACGGCTACGGTCTGGCGCATGACGGCTCCTGTATGGATATTCAATACACCCGCCGGGAAGTGCGGTCAAGGGCCGCACCACGTGGCATCGGCTTTCGGTGTGTGTGGCCCGATACACCCGTTTCGACGCCTGAATGATCCCCCTCCTCAGAAAAGCGTGCTGGCCCGCTTCACGGTGAGTGTGGCTCGCCCTTTGGCGAAGCGGGCTTCCACGCTGTCCCCGACCTTCAGCGTGGCGGCGTCCGTGACCGCCGCGCCTTCGCGCACCACAAGCGCATAGCCGCGGTCGAGGACTTTCAGGGGCGACAGGGCGTCCAACTGGCGGGCAGACGCGTTGGCGCGGTCGCGCCTTCGCGCCAGAATCCTGGCGATAGAGGCATGAATCCGCGTGCCCAGTTCGGTGGCTCGCAGCCGCGCACGATCGATCCGCAGCTTCGGGTGCTGCAGGCGCACGCGCTTCAGGCGCTCCCGCAGCAAATCTACGCGTCGCGTCACCGCGCCCGTGAGCCGATCTTCCTGCTCGTCTACCCACTGGATGAGGTCCTCCTTCATCGGCGCCACCTTCTCGGCGGCGTGGGAAGGCGTGGACGCGCGAAGATCGGCCGCAAAGTCGGCCAAGGTGGTGTCGGTTTCATGACCCACGCAGCTGATCACCGGGATGCGGCTGCCGGCGAGCGCCCGCACCACCGCTTCCTCGTTGAAACAGAACAGGTCTTCGGCGGATCCTCCGCCTCGGCCCACAAGGAGCACATCGCTTCCGCCATGGTCGTTCAGGAGCTTGATCGCCGCGGCGATCGATTCGGCAGCACCTTCGCCCTGCACCTTGCACGGGGCCAGGAAGATGGGCATGCCCGGCCAGCGCTGCCCCATCACCCGCACGATGTCGTGCAGCACCGCTCCGGTTTTGCTGGTCGCGATCCCTACCGCGCGGGGGTAGCGCGGGATCGAGCGCTTCTTCGAGGGGTCGAACAGCCCCTCGGCGGCCAGCTTCTGCCGCAGCTCTTCCAGCCGGCGGGCAAGCTCCCCAGCACCCGTCATTTCCATGCGGGTCACCTTGAGCGACAGCTTCCCCTGAGGCGCGTACATCTCAAGATCGCCCCGAACCAGCAGCTTTTCGCCTTCGCGAGGCGGAACCCGGACCTGGGCGTTGAAACGGGCAAACATCGAGCACGAGAGCACCGCGCCGTTCTCCGGGTCCTTCAGGCTGAAGTACCAGTTCCCGCGCACGTCCTTCAGGCCGCCGACCTCGCCTTCCACCCACACCTCACGAAAGTCGCGGCCGAGCACTCGGTTCAGCGCGACCACGAGCTCGCCCACCTGGTACTTTTTCACGAGGTCAGCCATCGCCGGGAAGCTAATCCGCGCCCACTACGGCGGGGCCAGTCCTGTGTCGGGAAGGGGGCCACCGGTCCAGTCGAAGTAGGTGGCGGTCACCTTCGCGCCGGGTCGAGGAATCGACCACCCGTCGAAGACGATCTGGTTCGCCAACCCGGAATAGCGCCAACCGTCCACGTCGCGCCGGGGCACCTCGACGCCATCCACACCCACGACCAGGGTGTTGAGAAGCGGCAGCTCGGAGAGGTCGAACTCCGTGTTGAGCCCGATCACGGTGTGAGCCACCCGCTGCAGCACTGCATCCATCTCTACGGTGCAGATGCTCTCGCGCACGCCCTCGGTCTGCTCTCGGGCCTCGCCGTAGCGCACCCCGGCATCGGCCGCGGCCACCGCGCTGGCACATCCGGAGGGAAGATCCCCGACGATTGTGTTCACCCGCACCGAATATCCGGAACGTGCGGCCTGGAGGTCGGCGACGAATTCGTCCGGGGCGAGCGCGCCGTTGTCGTCTTCGTCGCTGAAGATGACCACTTCAAGGTTGGCGGAGTCCCTGGCGAATTCAGGGGTGACCACGATGCTGGCACCTGCAAGCGCGGTGGTGAAGCCTTGTTCTTCGCGGGAGCCGCGAATCCCCGCTCCGTTCACCGCGGCGACAAACTGCTCGGTGATCGCTGCGGTCGTTTGGTCCATCGCGGGGCCGAGAAGGGTGCCCGCGTCGGCCGGGTCGGTGGTGACGAGTCCAAGCCGAAATTCGAGGTCGGCCGAGGCGAGTGTGTCGGTGAAGGCGGCCGCGTGTTCGGCGAGCGAGTCGTGTTCTTCGCTCATGCTGCCTGAGTTGTCGAGCACCCAGAGGATGTCGACATCGGCCTCCCGATCGGGCTGGGTCCACGCATCCATCTGCTGCGAGCGCGTGACACCGTAGTCAACACATGCGACCATGACGGCGCAGACGGCGGAGCAAAGCGTGCGGTTCACATTTCGAGGGTACCACATCGCCGCGATCCTGGTTGTGGGCTGCTCTACGGCCCCCGGAACGGGCGGAACGGAAGGGGGGGGCGACGTGGTCTCGCTGCGCGTGGAGCCGGCCGATGTGACACTGGAAGCCGTCGACGGTTCGGCCGCAGCCCAGACGTTTCAGGCGATCGCCACCTTCTCCGACGGTCAGGAGGGCCCGCTTGATCTCGTGAGTTGGGACTTGTCGAATGCCTCGATCGGAGGGATCGATTCCCGAGGCAACTTCACGTCGGTGGACACCAACGGCGGCGAGGCGACCGTAACTGCCACCTTCCTCGAGAGCGTCGCGACCGCAACCCTGCTTGTCACCCACCATCGCGAGTACATCGAGGAGGGAGTGGACCCGGCCGCGGCGGCCGCTTTGGGGGCGGTGGAAGAGGGGGAACCCGGGCTCAGCATCGTCTACCCGCTTGAGGCGACGACCGTGCCGCGCAATCTGCAAGGCCTGGAAGTGCTCTTGGAACCTTGGGCTCCGGACGATGTCGTGCGCTTGCGCTTCGCTTCGGCCTTGGAGAGCGTCGACGTGTATGTGCAGGCGCCGTCGTGGGTGGTCCCGGTCGATGTTTGGGAGGCGGTGAGCGCCACGAACCGCAAGGGAAGCCTCACGATTCAAGCATTTTCCGCGACTTGGGATGGCACCACGCTGGGGCCGGTGCGGGAGAGCGAGCCGGTGGCCGTTACCGTAAACCGCTTCGATGCCTCGGGGAGCGTTTTGTACTGGTCTACCGCCGATACGGCCATCATGCGGATCGTCGCCGGGGCCACGGAGGTGGAACGCTTCTACCCCAAAACGCAGACCAACGAATGCTACGGTTGCCACGAGATCAGCGAAGAACGCCAGTGGATGGTCGTGACTCGCGATGGCGTGAACGGCACCTACCAGGTGGTGGATGTGGCGGATCCGGAGAACCCGGAGCTGGTCTACGACGTTCAGGACAACAAGCGTATGACCTTTCATGCGCTTTCGCCGGATGGTAAGTACATTCTCGGCGTGCTCCAGGGTGCTTTGGTCATCTACGACCTGGCCACCAACGTTTACGTTTCCACGGTCACGCCGGATTCTCAGCGGTACACCCACCCTCAGTGGTCGCCGGATGGCACGCGGGTGGTTGCGACGCGTGCGACGACCGGCATGCAGAGCGACATGTCGGTCCAGGGTGCCGAGGTGGTCACGGCGACGTGGAACGGTTCCCGTATCGAGAATCTTGAAGTCGTGGTGCCGGCCGAGCCGGGAGTCGCCTTCTACTACCCGGCTTTTTCTCCGGATGGGGATTGGGTGGTGTTCAATCGCAGCACCGGCGACACCTACGCAGATGACGATGCCGAGCTGTGGCTTGTGGCCACCTCCGGCGGTGCCGCCGTGCGGCTGGACAGAGCCAATGGCGTGGGCAACAACCGGAACAGCCTGGCGCGGTGGGCGCCGCTTCCCGACGACGACATCCTTTGGCTCGCGTTCTCGTCGCGCCAGGAACGCGGTTGGGCTGGTGTCGGCTCCTCACAGATTTGGGTCACGGCCATCGATCCGGCACGCATGATGCTTGGGGAAGATCCTTCGGCCGCCCCCTATTGGTTGCCGGGTCAGGGCATGTCTTCGGACAATCACTTGCCGGTCTGGTGGTCGCAATGAGGGCCGCAGCGGCGGTGTTTCTGGGGCTCGTTGGTTGCGATGCCGCGGGGGCGGCCGGGGTGGGCGGCGCGTTTGTGACCGCCAACTACTTCCTAGAAACGGAAGCCTGGACGTGGCGGGACGATGGCGACACCGGCTCGGTAGACGATGCCACCGTGCTCCGCGGAGAGCTCTCTGAGGAAGGCGAAGTGGAGGTTCGACGCGGTTCGCGCTTCGTAGACGGCGATGCGGTGGGCGGCTTTGTGTGGGACTTGACCGCCACCGACTTGTTGCTCACCAGCTGGGACTGGTCGGGCGAAGGGAGCGGGTCTTCTACGATCTTCGCCAGGAATGGTGGCCGGTCGGGGGATGTGGTCACCAACTTGCAGGGCAGTTGCGTCACCGACATCGTCTCCGATTTTGCGACAAGCTACGGAGTCTTCGACTTCGTGCTGCGAGCCACCTGTGATGGCACGCCCGCGCCGAGCGGAGAATATTGGTTTGCCGAAGGATTTGGACTGGTAAGCGCCAACGCGGACCCGATCGTGATGGACCTCGTTGCGCCCAGGTGAGGCTGGGGAGCAAGGTCGTTCGTGCTTACGTCAAACACCGATACGCCGCGTTCACTTCGGCCAGGCGTCGGTTGCGCGTGAGGGCGTCGTCCTCGGTGGTCGCGAGGTCGGGATGCCACGCTTGGACCAGCCGTAGCCACGCTTCGCGTAGGGCTTCGCCCGTGGTGCCGGGAGGTACGCCGAGGGTGGCCCAGGCGTGCAAGCGCGGGTCGTCGCCTTCAGCGGTCCCCGATCCATGGCTGCCCAACTCTTCGGCGAACGCGGTCACATAGTCGCGCTGGGCTTCGCCGGGCCACGCTTCCGCCACCCCGCGCCACATCCATGTGATGAGCCGCGCTCGACCCTCCGGGTCCAGGTGGTCATGGAGGCGCGACGCCACCTTCTGGGCGGAGAGCCTGTCGATGGCGGTGTTTCTCAGTTCCCGAGTCCAGGTGCGCAGCCAAGCTACTCCCGCCTCGTTCAGCTTGAACCCCTCTTGGAAGGTGGTGCGGATGAAGCGAGCGTCGGCCGCCACCAAGGTTCGCCCCCCCGCCCTAGCGCAGGCCACCAGGGCCATCACGGTGCGTGCCGGGCCGCTTCCGCCCAGGCCGCGCACGTCGTTGGGGAGGGGCACGCGGAAGCGGCCCTCGTCGCTGCGGCCGGGCGGTGCGGCGACCCGCACGAAGGCATCGACGAACTCGCCATCGAGGTCGGCGTAGGGGACGAAAACATCGGGTGCAAATACGTTCTCGTCGTCGGTCTCGGGGGTCAGTGGGGCTCGATGAACGAGTTCGTGGACCCGCACGCGCACCCGTACCTCCTCCCCCGCCAGCCCCCGCGCCACCCAGGCGGGCGTGAGGACCATGCCTGGACCGCTCGCACGGAAGGCGTGGTGTTGCCAGTCCAAGCGAAGCAGTTCCAGTGGGCGATTGCCATCTCTGAGCACATGCCCGACCGATGCCCCGAGCCCGGCGCCGACGGGACCGCCGAGCATGCCGCCGATCAGGCCTCCGACCAGCTTACCTGACCAGGGCATCCCACTCTGCGCTTCCGTTCGGCGTTTCCCACACGCGGACCCGCACCACGCGCACCCCCGACGCTTCGAGCAGTTGGTTGGCGCGGAGCGCGAGCTCGGCCGCGATGTTCTCGGCGGTGGGCGGCACGGCCATCCAGTACACCGGTCGGCCATGCGCGGCGTTACTCGCGGCGAGCACCGCGATGGCCGGGTCCGGATCGCCGGTCATCAGGATCGCCGTGTGGTCCCAATTCTGGTCGATCCAACCGCCGACGATCTCTTTGACCACGCCGAAGTCGATCACTCGGCCCCGGTCATCCAGCGCATCGGCATGGCACGAGATCTCGGCGGCGTAGCGATGGCCGTGGAACGCCGCACACTTGGATTCGTGGCGGGGAATGCGGTGCATCGCATCCCACTCCAGGCGCCGGGTACAGGTGAGCATGCCTGAGCCTAACGCGCATCCGAGAGGTGCGTTCGACCCTTGACATCGAGGCACCAGGCTTGGATCTTGGGGCACGCCACCATGGAGCGTGCGCAGTTGCCCGAGCCTCACCTTCGAATGCGCCGACGGAAACAGCCAGTCCGTGACCAACATGGACTGCCTGGTGGAGTGCGCCGATGCCACCGGCACCTACGCCGCGCCCCCGCTTGCGGTGTAGTAGAACGGGTCGCAGTCGGTGAGGTTGCTGGAATCGCGACCGCTCCCGATAGATGGAGCGCACCGATGCCGCCTTCCCTCGTTCGCTACGCCACCGTTGCCTCCCAACCCTGGAAGAACGGGGGTGGGGTCACGCGGGAGCTGTGGCGCGAGCCCGCGGGCGGTGAGTTTGACCTGCGGCTCTCCATCGCCCAGGTCGACCGGGACGGCCCTTTTTCGCTGTTCCCCGGGGTGGATCGGGTGCTGACGTTGCTGGAGGGCACGGGCTTTCGATTGTCCGGACCGCGAGGGACGCGGGAGGTGACGCGCGTGGGAGCACCCATCGAGCTCGCGGGCGAAGACGCTTGGGATTGCGCTCTCCTTGCCGGGCCGGTCCTGGACTTCAACGTGATGGTGCGGCGAGGGCGCAAGGTGACGGTGGCTTGCGTGGGGGAAGGGCTGCTGCCGCCAAGTGCATTTGCGCTGGCGCTGTCGGACGGCGTTCAACTTCAGACCGCCGCGGAGGTGATCACCTTGTCGAGGTACGACCTTGTCTGGGGGGATGGGGTGCGTGTGCTCCTGGCGCCGCCTGGGGGCGGGCTGGTGGTAACGTTCAACCCCCTCGTGGCCGGCTGAATTCCTCCAACATACAGGGGTCGCGGCATGGTAGCGTTTGGCATGCGAACCTCCCTCTTCGTGTGGCTGGCTGCGTTGCTCCTCGCTTGCCGTGTTGAAGGAGGAAAAGACACGGCCGCACCCGTCGTAAACAGCGGAGGAGATGAGGATGGCGATGGCTTCACGCCTGCCGAGAACGACTGTGACGACCAGGACGACGCGGTGTTCCCCGGGGCTGTCGAGCTGTGTGACGGCCTCGACAACAACTGCGACGGCACCGTGGATGAGGGCCTCGCGACGACGTGGTACGCCGACGCGGATGGCGACGGATTCGGCGACGAGGCTGCCTCTACCGCTGCCTGCGAGCCACCCTCCACGGGCTACAGCGCCGATGGCAGCGACTGTGACGACCACGACTCCACGATCCATCCGGCCGCGGAGGAGGTCTGCAACGAGATCGATGACGACTGCGATGGCGAGATCGACGAGGATCTAAGGGAGATCTGGTACCCAGACGCGGATGGAGATGCCTTCGGAGACGAGGCGGCCGGAGTGCCTTTCTGCGGCGACCCCGGCCTCGGTTGGGTGCTGGACTTTACCGATTGCGATGACAGCGAGGCGGCGGCGTTCCCGGGCGGGACAGAGGTGTGCGACGAGCTCGACAACGACTGCGATGGTGGCGTGGATGAAGACGTGGACACCGAATTCTGGGCCGACATCGACGGCGATGGGTACGGAAGCGATGCGGCCCCGCTCCGCGCCTGCTCGGTCCCGACTGGCTACACCACCATCGCCGACGACTGCGACGACGCAGACTCCACCATCAACCCTGCCGCCATCGAGCTGTGTGACAGCCTCGACAACGACTGCGATGGCACCATCGATGAGCCGGACTCCGCCGACGCATCCATGTGGTACGCCGACAATGACAGCGACGGCTACGGCGATCCCGCAACCGCCGTGACCGCCTGCGACGTGCCGCTCGGCTACCTACCCGACGACAGCGACTGCGACGACGCAGACTCCACCATCAACCCTGCCGCCATCGAGCTGTGTGACAGCCTCGACAACGACTGCGATGGCACCATCGATG
>CAMBIK010000037.1 GCA_945867435.1 Klebsiella pneumoniae | reverse complement strand
GGAACGGGCATGACCGAGGAACCCGCGTTCAAAGCGCCGGAGAACTGGACATACGAGCCCATCCCTCGCTCGCGGGTCACAGCCGAGGTCGAAGATCCGCCTTCATCCATAGAAGAGGAAGAAGAGGAAGAACCCGGTCTGCTGAGCCGTGCTGTCGCCACGCTGAAAAACGACCCGTTCGTCCTGGTGATGGTCGGCCTCGGCGGCCTTATCGCCATCCTTCTACTTGTGTTTCTCGCTATTCGGAGCTGAATCCATGCACATTGCGTTCTCCCCCGGCCGAGCGGCTGCCGCCGCCGCCGATGTCCTCGTCGTGTTCGTCCCCCAAGGCAAGCTCGCAGCCGCGCTGGCCGACCTCGATGCTGCCGATGCGTTCGCGGGCGCCCTCGCCGCGGCCGCGAAGGATGACACCTTCGAAGGTCGAATCAACACCACCTACTGGGCCCCCGGCCTGGGCCGGATCGCCGCGAAGCGCGTCCTGCTGGTAGGGGTTGGCGCAGGCACACCCTCGGATCTACGCGCCGCGGCCGGCGTTGCCGGAAAACAGTCTCGGGAAAAGAGCGCCCGCACGGTGTTCGTCGACTCACCCGAGGCGCCCATCGCCGGCACCAGTCTGCGCCTGGCCATCGAAGCCTTCGCAGAGGGAAATTACCGCTTCGACAAGTACAAGCCCCAGGCGCAGCGCAAGCCGGCGGCGGAAACGCTCACGTTCCTCAACGTGGCCGAGGATGCAACGAGCGCAACCTACGCCCTGGCCCTCGCGGCAGGCCAGGAGCTGGCTAGAAACCTCGTGAACGAGCCGGCATCCGAAGTCTACCCGGACAGCATCGCTGCAGTGGCCGAAGCGCTGGCGGATGCGAACGTGACCGTGGTCGCCTCGCTCGATTACCCGGCCATCGTCGCGAAGGGCATGGGTGGCATCGCGGGCGTGGGCCAGGGCAGCGATCGGAAGCCACGCTTCGTCCATCTTCGCTACGAACCTCCCGGCGGGGCCAAGGCGCATGTGGCATTGGTCGGCAAGGGCGTAACCTTTGACTCAGGCGGGCTTTCGCTGAAGCCAAACGACGGTATGCTCACGATGCGTTGCGACATGGCCGGAGCGGCGGCGGTCATCGGCACCCTGAAGGCCATCGCGGCGACCAAGCCCAATGTCCGCGTAGACGTGATCTTCGGCGCGGTGGAAAACATGCCGAGCGGAAATAGCTATAAGTTGGGAGACATCCTCAAGATGTACAGCGGCAAGCGCGTCGAGATCCACAACACGGATGCCGAGGGGCGTCTGGTTCTGGCCGACTGCTTGCACTACGCCTGCGAGCTGAAGCCCGACGTCGTGGTCGATCTGGCCACCCTCACGGGTGCGGCCGTCGTGGCGCTGGGCGACTGGTATTCGGCCCTCTACTCCCGCGAGGACAGCACGGCGGCCGGGCTGCTTGCTGCCGCCGACACCTGCGGCGAGGCCGCGTGGCGCATGCCCCTCCCCGACCTGTACCGCGACAAGATCAAGGCAGAATGGGGCGAAACCAAGAACACTGGCGGCCGGTCCGCCGGCAGCATCACCGCGGCGTTGTTCCTCAGCGACTTCGTAACCACGGCCAAGTGGGCGCACATCGACATCGCCGGGCCTGCGTTCCTCGACTCGGCTCTGCTGCACTTCGTGCCGGGAGGAACGGGCACGATGGTGCGGTCCTTGTCCCGATGGATTGAAGGCCTGGGCGAGTAGCCGCCTACTTCCCCAGTCGGTCCAGGATCTTTCGATAGGCGTCGCGCTTGCTGAGCCCCGTGGCCTCGGCAAGGGCATCGCGTGCGGCACGCGCATCCATGCCGCGCGCCAAAAACGCCTCGACCAACGAATCCGGGTCCGCAGAAAGCGGGCGTTCGACTGGAAGTCCAAGGAGGATCACCGCCTCCCCGCGGTCTTCGTCTCCGAGCTCCACCCTGACCGCCGCTGCGGACCCACGCAACCACTGCTCATGCTTGCGGGTGAGATTTCGCGCCACCACGACGGCGCGATCAGACCAGTTCGCAGCCAGCCACTCCAGCGTGCCTGCCAACCGAGGCGCCGCCTCGTAGAACGCGAGTGTGGCGCGAAGCCCCCCCAGTTCATCAGCCAGAGCGGCCCTCGGACCGGAATCGCGAGGGAAGAAGCCTCCGAAGAAGAACCGGTCCACGGACAGCCCCGAGCCAACGAGCGCTGCCAGCGCCGCGTTGGCTCCCGGCAGCACATCCACTTGCACGCCGGCCTCCACGCACGCTCGGACCAGCCGAAACCCGGGATCATTGATGAGAGGCGTTCCGGCCTCGCTCACGAGCGCGACGTGATCGCCCGCTTGAATCCGGGCGAGCACGGCGGGCACCCGTTCGGCCTCCGAGTGGTCGTGGTAGCTGAGCAGCCGGGCAGTCTGGCCATGGTGGGCGAGCAACGCCGCGGTCGTGCGCGTGTCTTCCGAACACACCACATCGGCCTCGCGGAGCACCCGCAACGCGCGAATCGTGATGTCGTCGGCGTTTCCGATGGGTACCGCCACCACGGACAGCCGACCGCTCACTTGGCTTCCGCCAGCGCCCAGGTGCAAACGGCCACCCCCGCGACGACGTGCGCCCGCTCCGCGGGTGCGAGCACGAAACCGCGGGTCTCCGCGGTCACCTCCTCCAGAAGGCTACCCGAGAGCGACCGGACCTCGGCCACCACCCCCCCCCGATCCACGATGACGCCGGGGGAGATGCGAGGAACGAGCACGCCTGTCGTGGAGACACGCGGGCCGTTTTCCCGCCGCCAGCACCCGGGCAGCGCCACCGACTCGATCTCACCGGCCGCGCCGACCATCCCAAGCTGGTTCAGGCAGCCGAGCACCGCGCGCACGGTGCTCTGCACGGCATCGCGATCGAGGACGAGGCGCGGCCCGGCCTCTACCGTCACGGCCGGCGTGTTCAGCCGGTTGAGTACGGCTCCGGAGAGCGAACGATCGAGGCGGAACTTCTGATAGCGGTCGTCGGGGTATTCTCGGACCACCGTGAGTCCCGTGGCGGTGGCGTAGGCGGCCGACGCGCTTTCCAGTCGTGACCGGGCATCCCCTTGCAGGGCGGTCGCTCGGTCCAAGAGCGCGTAGGGAATGGCCCCCGGTGAATCGGCGTGAAGGTCGATGACCAGGTCGGGGTGTCGGGCCTCGATGTCGGTCCACGCGGCGTGGGCGAGTCGCTCCGCTGGGGAGCCATTCGCATCGCCCGGAAACTGGCGATTGAGGTCCTGATCATCCTCCGGCACGCGGCGGATCCGCCGTTCCAGCCCGTCGGGGTTGAGGCTGGGGTACAGGTGGACTGTCCCCAGCAAAAGCTCGACCTCCAGGAGTTGAATGAGCCGCAGCACCGCCCCCGTGCCCGTACACTCATCGCCATGCACATTTGCTGTCACTACCACGACGGGCGCGCGAAAGTTGGCCTCGCGAGCCGAACGGGCGGCAGCCGCGGTGCGGCGATCTGCCGTGATGGACACAACGAGGAGATCGGCACCGTGGGACCCTGAGCCCACTCGGGAGACGCTTCTAGGCATTAGTCCGCCTCCATGACCCAGAACTTCAGGTAGCGCGACTCCGGAAAGTGAAGGGCGGCGGGATGGTCAAGGCCGGGCGTGCCTTCATGGACCAGACGAAGCTGGCGGGACGCACGCTCGGCACCCTCCTGAAGCGCCCCTCCAAACTGCTTCGGCGACTGACTACCAAGGTTACTTGCGGCGATAAGCCACCCGCCCGGCGCGAGCACGCGAAGGCAGGCGGCCGCCAGGCGGGGCCATTCCCGTTCCCCCTGCCAGGCCCCGGCCGCAGAATGGCTAAACCCCGGCGGGTCCACGACCACCCGATCAAAACTGCGCCCCTGACGCCGAAAACGGTCGAGCACGCGGAACGCATCCTCCGCCAGCAGCTCGCCCGGATCGAGCCCGTTGAGCTGAAAGTTCCTCCCCGTGCGGGCAAGGTAGGCCTCGGAGAGGTCCACGCTCACCACCTCCGAAGCTCCATGAGCCTTCGCGGAGACCGAAAAAGCCCCTGTGTGCGCGAACAAGTTCAGCACCCGAGCCCCGGACCAATGGGGCGCGAGCCACGCACGGTTGGTGCGCATGTCAGTGAAGAGGCCCGCATCCTTGCCGAACGAAGGCCGCACCTCGTAGTGAAGGCCGAGCTCGGTGACGCCCACATCCTCCGCGGCACCCTGGACACATCGAACTCCCAGGGACTTTCGCTCCACATCGCGGGGGTCGTGGCGTTCCGCGACCCACACGCTGCCCAAGTCCCCGAGCACCTCCGGCAACGCGCCGGCCAGACCCTTCACCAGGCGGGAAAGGCTGGGGGAATCCAGGGTGATCACCGCATGCGGGCCCCAGACATCCACGCGGATGCCGGGCAGGTCGTCGTTCTCCGCGTTGACCAGTCGATAGGCCGTGGTCCCCGGTTCAACGCCTACGCGGCGGCGGGCCGCGGCCCGGACCCGGTCCTTGAGCAGCGCATCATCGATCGCCCCTTCATCGCGGCGAAAACGCCGCACCGATATCCATCCGCTATCACCGATGCCGACGCCCAAGGCGGTGCCCCCCTCCCCGCGCAGCCGCACCTCCGCGCCCGGCTCCACACGCCCCCGCACCAGCTCGGCTGGGTACACCCAGGGAAAGCCACGTTTCAGCCAGCCGGTGGAGTAGGCGTTCACCACGAGATCCCCTCCGGAATCTCGATCGCCTCCGTCTTGAACCCTCGGTTTGGCACGTCCTCCGCCCATTAAAACCACCCCCCCCTTCTACAACAGCCCCGACCCCACCGACCTGGCCACTTCCTCGGCGCTGAGCGTAGCCACACCGGCCAGCTCGGCGATCCGATGATTGGTCGCCCGAAGATCGCGCACCAACTGCCGGCAGATCACCATCATGAAGCGAGCACCCAGCGGAGTAGATGCCTCTGACAACCGCTGGAAATCGGCGGCAGCAAACTCCAGGACGGTCGATTCTGTCAACGGGCGACAGGTGGCCGCACGCGCACCGCCGTCAAGCAGGGCGACAGCACCGAACACGCAGCCACGGGTGAGCACGTCCAGCCGGTTGCGGGTTCCCCCAGGCCCTCGCCGAACCACTTCGACTTCGCCATCGAGCAGGAGATAGGCGGCGAGTGCGCGTTCGCCCTGTTCCACGATTGAACTACCGACTGCGAACGTAAGCGTGCGCCCGATGCTGGTCAGCACGTCGAGGTCGTGGTCGGGAAAGTCCGCAAACACGGGCAGCGGACGCAGAACGGAAGCAGATGTCATCGCGCGATTTTCTCCCGCGTGTCGGCGAGGTGTCGGCGCTGGCTTTCCCCGCTACCGGTCAGCAGGAGGTCGAGCTTGCCTTCCACGGCGCGGAGCCGCGAACAGAGCTGAGCCGAGATGGTGCGAAGGATGCCGGAGGCCGCCGGGTGACCCGCTTGGAGCAGCTCGGCGAAGGCCAGGGCATCGATGGTGAGCACAACGGTCTCTTCGATGGCCGTAGCGCTGGCCGCACGCGGTGCCGGATCGAGCAGCGCCATCTCCCCGATGATCGCCCCGGCAAGCTCACTGCTCACCACCAGTTCGGGGCCATCCGAGACGGCTATCGAAATCTGGACGGCACCGCTCACGACGATCGTTACGGTATCGGCGAACTCACCCTCCGAAAAAATCCGCATTCCAGTCTTGTAACGAAGACCGACACATCGCGAAGCAAGGGCGACTGCCTGCTCAGGATCGAGAGAGCCGAAGACCGGCAGCCGCTGAAGCAGGCGCCCAAGCTCGCCGCTGGACATCTCTCACAGACTCGCGGCGCGCACGGCGACGACCGTGGTGCCCACCAGGATGGCATCGCCGATCCGCACCGACGCGGGGCCCGGGAGGCGAGTCACTGCACCCACCGCTGTGAGCAGCAACGTGGGGCAGGTTTCGTGGAGGGGAACGACGCGCACCCCGGCGGCATCGACCTCGACGGCGGACTGACGACGGCCAGTGAGCGACTTATCTAGCGTGAATCCCTTTTCGCGGGCGCGGGCGGCACGCGGGCCCGGGCACCACCGGATGTTGTCCTGGTTGTTGCGATCGGGGAGAAGGAGCCCTGGGTGGACGGGCTCACGGCCCAGTTCCACCCGCTGGTCGGGGGCGATGCCCAGGCGCATCTGTGAATCCCCCACGAGCGCACCGATAAACCCGTCCTGGTTGAAGGCGGTGAACGTGAACTGCCCCTGTCGAGTCGAGATCACTGTCCCGGAATGAAGCGGCCACGTAGAGTTGATCGCGGCCACCTGCCCACCGACGGCGACGCCCGGCACCAGAACGCAAACGGTTGGCCCAGACGAACCCACATCCACCCGGAGCACAGCCCGCTCACTGCGGTTCACCCAGCGCCCATCCGCCAGCAGGTCGTAGGTGTAGCCGGCCACTACTTCCGCGATGGGCACGCCGGGGAGACACAGCCCGGCCACCACCAAGTCTACCACGGCAAACTGGCGCGAATCGAGGATGATGGTGTCGCTTCCCACCGCGCGCGGGACGGGCGCGCTGTGTTTTTCCACGGTCGCGCTGAAGGCTTCCTGCGTGGCAACAATCAGGCCCCGACCATGGCGTAGCCACTCCAAGCGCTCCGAAGGCCCCACATGGTAGGCGAGCAGCCAGAGCTGCGACGGGTCGGCGAGGGACAGCGAATCGACCGCCTGGCTGAGCGCGGGGCTGCCCGCCTTGAACCCGACCAGCACCACCTGACCCAGCGGAGGTACCGCAGGAACGGGATCGCCAGCGGCCCATTGCACGAGCCGGGACGCACGCAACGCTGCGACCAACGGTTCCTGCAAACTTGCGTGATTCCGGCCGACGGCCCGAAACACCTCCACATCGCCCGGAATGCCCTTGAGCACATGGCGACCCGTGGTTTCCCAGGGAATCTCGGTCTGGTTCATGCAGTGCCAGGTGCCGGCGGACAACCACACCTCCCCCGCGGGGGTCTTGGCATTGATGCGGGCCGAGAGGTTTACGGTCTCCCCGAACGCGTCGTTGCTGGTTTCCTCCACATCGCCCGTAGCGCAGCTGGCTCGGAAGGTGACCGCGCTGCCGCTGCCGGGACCGTGGGCTTCGACGAGGTCCACGCAGGCGCGAACCGCATCCGTGGCGCTGTCGAAGAGAGCCATGAAGCTGTCGCCGATCCCCTTTACGATCCGGCCGCCTCGCCGCGTAAGGACTGGTTCAACCATGACGTGGTGCTGCTCAAGCAATACGCGCAGCGCTTCCCGGTCGCTATTGACGACGGACTTGGTGTAGTCGGCCATGTCGGTGAAGACGACAGTCTGCGTGCGCGTGCGAAGATCCAAGAACCTCCCTCATCGACCGGCTTATATCCGGTCGGCCCCTCCGAGTCGACGACGCCGGCCCTCCTGACGTCCCGTGACCCGCTCCGACCGTGCGTGACAGACAGCTTGTCACAGCCTTGACGGCGCCGGTTGCCATGTTGACAAAATGGCGTCCACGAGGGAACCTTCAGTCGTTCGTAGCCATGTTTTCAAGCGGCATGATTCTTGCATGCTACCGTTGCGCATGTTCAGTCTGCCTGCTTTCTCCCGCGCACGCGTGGTCCTATCCCTCCTCGTATCGTTGACATGCGGGTTCGCGGTGGGCGCGGGCGCAAATGCCGTGGTCGGGTCCAAGCTCACCCTCCCCGAAAATGTGGAGATCCCCGACTTCGAAGATGCACCCTCCGCCCCAGTTGGGGAAGGGTCGGTCGTCGCCTCGGCCCCCGAAGCGGAAGGCACCCCCGGTCTTCCGACAGAGCAGAAGACCAGCGTGCGCATGGACAAGCGCATGTTCATCGATGGCGTGGTGCGTCGAAACATCTTCGACTCCGCGGCCACGTTCGGCGAAGGAAGCGGCGATGTCGCATCTCAAGACTGCAAGGAGTCCAAGTCCCTGTTGCTTGCGACCGTAGTGTCCGACCTACCGCAGTACTCCAGCGCCCTGATCAGCGATGGGGGAAAATCCTCCCGCGCCTCGGGGTACGCCGTCGGGGATGTCGTAGGTAGCGAAGGGAAAATCCGCACCATCGAACAGAAAAAGGTTTGCATGGAGGATGGCGGCTGCCTCTGCATGGGCGGAGAAGAACGGAAGGTCGCATCCGCAGGCACCGAGGAAGGGACCACCGATGGAGAGGGGGTCACGAAGGTATCCGACACCAAGTACCTCGTGGATCGTTCCTTCCTTGAGAAGCAGCTCGGCAACGTCGAAACGCTCGCGACCCAAATCCGCGCATCGCCCAAGACAGAAGATGGCTCGGTGGTGGGCTTCCGGCTCTCCGCGATTCGCAAGGGCAGCGTGTTCGACAAGCTTGGAATCAAGAATGGGGACGTGGTGCACACCGTGAACGGTGCCACGCTCACCAGTATGGAAGCAGTCATGGGGGCCTATGGCTCCCTGCAGAACGAACGCGGATTCAACTTCGAGATCACGCGTCGAAACCAGAAGATGACGATCGAGTACGAGGTACGCTGATGATGCCGTTTTCCCAGATTCTGTGGCGCGTAGGCGCGGTTCTCCTGCTCGGCCTGCTGGCCCATGCTCAGGCTTTCGCCCAAGACGAAGGCCAGGAACCCACCGAAGAGAACCCGAACGGCGAGCCTCCGGAGCCGGGCGGTCCCGACCGGATTCGGCCCACGAACGGCAAGATGCCCTTTCCTGGCGGCCAGATGGGCGGGCCTGGCGGCCAGATGGGCGGCCAGATGGGTGGGCCCGACGGCCAGATGGGTGGGCCCGACGGTCAAGTGGGCGGCCAGATGGGAGGTCCCGGTTCGAAGATGGGCGGCACGAAGGGGGGTCCTCCTGGCGGCCTCGAAGGCATGGAAGCCGGGGGTGGAGCCCCCCCGGGCGGCGCTCCGCGTGAGGGGGCTGCGACCGCCGCAGGCGGCGCTTCGACCCAGAAGGCGCCCTGCGTTCAGAGCAAGGCCAAGATCGACATGGACTATGTGGATGCACCCCTCGCCGACCTTGTGAAGTACATGGCCGAGGTCACCTGCAAGAACTTCATCATCAAGGATGATCTCAGCGGCAAAATCACCATCGTCAGCCACCAGCAGGTGTCGGTCGAGGAAGCCTATGAGGCCTTCCTGAGCGCGCTCGAGGTCAACGGCTACACCACCGTTCAGGTGGGCAAAAACACCAAGGTGGTGCCAACGACCGACGCCGCAAACTCGCCTCTTCGGGTCTACCAGACCGACGATGCCCTGCCGCAAACCGACAATTTTGTTACGCAGATCCTTCAAGTCGAAAACGTCAGCGTCTCCGACATGGCCTCGGTGGTCAAGGAGCTTGCCGGTTCCAAGGTGCGCGTGGTCGCCTACGCGCCGACCAACACGCTCATCATCACCGATGCGGCCTACAACATTCGGCGCGTCAGCCGAATCGTCGCTCAACTCGACGTCGCCGCCCCGAAATCGAGGCTGGAAGTGGTGCCCCTGAAGCACGCTACGGCCTCGGAAGTGGAAACGATCCTGGAAGACCTGTACGGCGTCGCGGGCACGGGAAGCTCCAGCTCGGGTTCGCAGGGGGGTGCCGACCGGTCCAACCGTGCCAAGCGCGGAAAGGAAGCCGTGGCCGCGAACACGGGCGGCAGCGCCACCACCCTTGGCAGTGAGGGCGCGTTCATCTCCAAGATCATGTCCGATGAGCGGACCAACTCGATCATCATGCTGGCGAACGAGGAAGCCCTAACGGCCGTCAAGGTGCTGATCGAGCGCCTGGACCAGGACATCGATCCGGCCAGCCGGTCCCAAATCCATGTGCTCTACCTGGAGAACGCCAAGGCCTCCGACGTGGCCTCGGTGCTGCAGGATCTCAGCAGCTCAGGTTCGAGCAGCAGCAGCCGGTCTAGCGCCTCTTCGTCCTCCAAGCGGTCCAGCAGCGGCAGCAACAGCAGCCGGTCCGGCAACACGAACCGAAGCTCGTCGGGAAGCAGCGGCAGCAGCGGCAGCAATCGCTCCGGCTTCGGGGGCGGAAGCCGCAGCGGCAGCAGCAGCGGCGGGGGCATGCCTGGCGGTGCCCCTGGGGATCAAGTCGGCGGCATGGGGGGGCCCGGCATGGGGGGGCAGGGAGGAACGGGCGTGGTCGCGGCCTTCGACAACGGCATGCGCGTAACGGCCGACGAAAATACCAACTCCCTGGTGGTCATCGCCGCCCCGGAAGATTTTCGCGTGATTTCGAACGTCATCTCCAAATTGGACATCCGTCGTCGTCAAGTGTTCGTTGAAGCCGTGGTCCTTGAGATCGGCAGTGAAGACGAGATCAACCTCGGCATCGGCTACCACGGAGGGGTCCCCGACGGCGACGGCAATCTGCAACTCGCCTCGGCGCAGCTCAACGGCACTTCCTTCGGCGGCACGGCAGACTCCCTTTCCGGCCTCGCGATGGGCATCTTCGGTGCGGAGACCATCGAACTGCCGCTGTTCTCGGCCACGGGCGAATCCACGATCCTGAGCATTCCCACATTCGGAATCGCGCTGAACGCGCTGGCCTCGAACTCCGGGGTGGACATCCTCTCCAACCCTTCCTTGCTGATCGTGGACAACGAGGAAGCGAAGATCACGGTGGGCCGCAACGTGCCGTTCCCCGTTTCCTCCGGCCGGGACAACAACAACAACCCCATTGTCAGCTACCAACGCGAGGATGTGGGCATCGAACTCACCGTCACCCCGCAGATCAACGAGAGCAACTCCGTCACGATGGAAATTTCGCTCAAGGTGGCCGAAGTCGAGGAAGACAGCTCCGGGCTGGATGTGACCACGGCGGGGTTCATCACCTCCGAACGTGAACTGGAGAACGTGGCCGTGGTCGAGGACAATCAGACCATCGTGATCGGCGGCCTGATCGGGAAGACCACGACCCAGGTGGAAACCAAGATCCCCCTGCTCGGCGACATTCCGCTCATCGGAGCCCTGTTTCGCGGCAAACGCGACACCGAGCGCAAGACGAACCTGCTGATCTTCCTCACGCCGCATGTGATCAACACCAGCGCCGATCTTGAAGAGGTGTACCGCGTAAAGTGGGCCCAGCGGCAAGAGTTCGTGAAGCGCTTCTACGGCAAGTCGCGCGATGCCCAACAGCAGGAGCTGCAGACGCTTCTGGCCGGTTCGATGACCGCCATCGACCAACCCAGCCAATACCAGAAGAAGCAAGCCCCCCCTACGGGCCCCGAGATGATCACGGGTGGCCCGGACATCAGCACCACGATTCTCCCCCCCACTGGCTCTGCGCCGGCCACCCCGCCGCCGGCCGATGTGCCGCCCCCCCCCGCCGAAGGGGGCAACTGACCCATGGCCGTTCGCCGCGTCGGCATCGACGAACTGCTTCTCCGCGCCGGGGCCGACCCCGCGCGCCTCCGCGACGCGCGTAAAGACGCCGAGCGTAGCGGTATTTCGATGCTGGAAGGCATCCAACGTGGCAACATCGCGACCTCCGATGTGGTCGGCAAGGCCCTGGCCGAAGTGCTCGGGCTGCCCTACCGCGATGCGATCGATCACGAGGCCGTGGAAGTCGAACTGGTGCGGTCCATCTCGCTGGCCATGGCCCGCGAAGAAGGGTTTCTGCCCTGCTGGAAGGATGGCGGCTTTGTGCGCGTGGCCGTGGCCGATGGCCGCGCTCTGAGCATCCTCGAGGACCTCAGGCTTCTGTACCAGATGCCCGTGCGACCGTTCGTCGTTTCGGCGGATGTGCTTCGTAACGCTACGAACAAGGCCTACGACCGCGCTGCGAAGAGCGCATCAGCCACCCTCGAAGGCATCATCGAAGATGGCCTGGACCAGGAAGAAGGCGATCTCAACCTGGCCGGCGACATCGTCGACGATCCCAACCAGGCACCGATCATCAAGTTCGTGAACTCGCTGCTCTCCAACGCGGTCAAGGACCGTGCGAGCGATATTCACATCGAACCCTTCGAAAAGGAGCTCGTCGTCCGCTTCCGGATCGATGGCGTGCTGTACGAAATCGTGAAGCCGCCGCCCAAATTGCACGCCAGCATCGTCAGCCGCGTGAAGATCATGGCCGGGCTGAACATCGCGGAGAAGCGCATCCCGCAGGATGGGCGCATCCGCACCCGCTTCGCCGGCCGAGAGATCGATCTCCGTGTCTCCACCCTCCCCGTTCGCCACGGCGAGCGGGTGGTGATGCGTATTCTGGAAAAGGGAACCGTCTTCTCGCTCGACGGCGTGGGGATGGCCAAGGACACGGTCGCGCTGTTTCGCGAAGTTATCCAGCGCCCGCACGGCATCGTCCTTGTCACGGGGCCGACCGGCTCCGGCAAGACAACCACCCTGTACTCGGCGCTCGCGGAGATCAACGCTCCCGACCTGAACATCCTCACGATTGAAGACCCCATCGAATACGAGCTGCGCGGCATCGGCCAGACCCAGGTCAACCCCAAAATCGACCTGACCTTTGCCTCCGCGCTCCGCGCTCACCTTCGACAGGACCCAGACGTGATCCTCGTCGGCGAAATCCGTGACAAAGAGACCGCCGACAACGCCGTTCAGGCCTCGCTGACCGGCCACCTCGTATTCAGCACGCTGCACACCAACGATGCCGCCACCGCCTTCACTCGCCTCATCGACATGGGCGTGGAGAAGTTCCTGGTCACCAGCTCGCTGTTGGCCGTGCTCGCGCAGCGACTCGTTCGGCGTTTGTGTCCGCAATGCAAATTGGCCTACACTCCTCTCGATGCCCAATTGGCCGAAGCGGGGCTGACCCGAGCCATGGTCGCCGGCCACACCGTGTACAAGGCGGTCGGATGCCCGGCGTGCCTTACCACAGGATACAAGGGGCGAACCGGCATCTACGAGTTCCTGGCCGTTCACGACGACGTGCGCGAACTGGTGCTGCAGAACGCTCCGGCCATCTCGGTGGCTCGACGCGCGCGGGAGCTGGGAATGCGTTCCCTGCGAAATGATGGAATCCGCGTGGTCTTGGAAGGAGGCACCTCGTTGGACGAGGTGATGCGCGTAACCCAAGAAGACGTCCTGGTGGACTGATGCCGGTCTTCGAATATGTAGGGTTCGACGCCGCAGGTAAGGCGGTGAAGGGCGTGCTCGACGCAGACAGTGGCAAGGCCGCACGCAGCAACCTGCGCAAAAAAGGGCTGTTTCCGACCGACGTGTTTGAGCAGCAGGCGGGCAACGTACGCGGCAAGGGCTTGGCCACAGAGATCGACTTTGCCAAGTTCTTCCAGCGCGTCAGCCCTCAGGACCTGGCCACCCTCACCTCCCAGATGTCCACGCTCATCGGTGCGAACATTCCGATGGTCGAAGCGTTGTCGGCGTTGCAGGAACAGACCGAAAATCCCAAGCTGAAGGCGGTGCTTACCGAAGTCCGCGAACGGGTAAACGAGGGTTGGACCCTGGCAAGGGCGCTGCGAGCGCACCCGACCGTGTTCGATGACCTCTTCGTAAACATGGTCGATGCGGGGGAACAATCGGGTGCTCTTGAGCTCGTGCTGCAGCGGCTCAGCGCCTACACCGAAGCGAGCGTGGCGTTGCGGGGAAAACTGGTGGCCGCGATCACCTACCCCATCCTCATGCTGGTCGTATCCTCGGCCCTCGTCCTCGGACTCTTCACGTTCGTGATTCCGCGAATCAAGCGCATCTTCGACAGCTTTGGCAAGGCGCTCCCGATCATCACGCAGGTCTTGTTCGGGATCTCCAACTTTCTTGTGAACTACAAGTGGTTCCTGCTCATCCTGTTTCCGGTCGCGGTGTGGGGCATCCGCCGTTGGGTCCGCACCCCCAAGGGCCGCGCGTGGTGGCACCGCAAGCAGCTGACCCTCCCCGTGTTTGGCCGTCTCAACCGCACGGTCGCCGTTTCCCGCTTCTGCCGCACGCTGGGCACCCTCCTCGCTTCGGGCGTGCCGATCCTGACCGCGCTGAACATCGTGAAAACAGTGGTTGGAAACGATGTGATCGCCACCGCGGTGGAAGGGGCCAGCAAGAACATCGCTGAGGGCCAGTCCATCGCGGTTCCGCTCAAGTCCAGCGGTGAGTTTCCCCCGATTGTCACCCAAATGATCACGATCGGGGAAAAGACCGGTGAACTGGAACGGATGCTCGGCAAGGTGGCCGATTCCTACGACACTCAAGTCGAAAATACGGTCAACTCGCTCACTTCACTGCTCACGCCGGTGCTCACCATCTTCATGGGCATCGTGGTCGCGACCATCGCGCTCGGTATCCTTTTGCCCATGCTCCAGCTTTCGTCTGCCATTCACTGAATTGGAGGTCTAATGTCACAACCGCACCTGCACAAAAGCCGCTCGCGCCTGCTAGGTCAACGAGGCATGTCGCTCGTTGAAATCATGGTGGTCATCGCGATCATCGGATTGCTGATGACCGTGATCGCCGTGAACGTCACCGGGTTTTTGGACGACGCCAACGTGTCGGCCACCAAAATCTCGATCACCAACGTCGAAAAGGGGCTCGTGGGCTATTCCCTCAAGCACCGTGGCAAGTACCCCAGCAGCGGCGAAGGTCTCGACGCCGCCAAAAAGTACTACCCCAACCAGGAAACGCCCACCGATGCCTGGGACCAGCCCTTCAAGTACGTCTCCCCCGGTGGGAACCGTTCCGGCAACGACGGCGCGCAGCGGGAATACGAGATCACCTCCTACGGAAAGGATGGCAAGGAAGGCGGCTTGGATGAAAATGCCGACATCCACAGCTGGGACATGAAGAACTGACCCATGCGCAAGGGGATGTCGATCATCGAAATGGTGGTGGTGATGGCGGTAATCGCCCTCGGCATCGCCGTCGGTGCGCCCGTCCTCACGTCGGTTTTTGACGTCCAGCAGCGCGGAGCCGCAAAAACGCTGGCCGATGCCTACAAGCTCCTGCAAACGGAAGCGATGCTGCGGAACGTCACCTTCCGCATCGCGTACAACCTCGACAAGAGCACCTGGAAGATCGAAGTGGGCGACCCGGGTGCGCTCATCTTCTCGGAACCGGAGGCCCGGGACCGCTGGGAGAAAGAACAAGAGGACAAGCTGCGGAGCTTCTCCAAAAAGGAGATCGCCGGGGGCGAAGCCGCCGACATCAGCAAACAGGATGGCCGCTTCGCTGGGCTCGATGTCCCTGGATTTCCCACGGGTGGCGACTTGCCGGAGAGCTGCCGCTACGCCTACGTCTACACCCCGCAGTACGCGGAGCCGGTGACCCCGACGGAAGGCGAACTGGAGCCCGGCGAGGAACCTCGCGTGGTCTACAGCCACATCTTTCCCGACGGCACCATGGAATTCACGGTGGTTCGCATCGTAGACCGCGACGACCCCGCCGATGGCTACACGGTGGAAGTCGAACCCTTCTCCGGGCAGATCCGGCTCGACACGGTGGAAACCGAGATCGGCGCCTCGCTCGCATGGATTCCGTCGGAGGCGCCGACCTCCCGATGATGCGCCTCCGCCAAGGCTTCACCCTGCTTGAGATCGTGATCGCCCTGGCGATCCTGTCGGTGTCGCTGATGGTTTTGGTGGAATCGCAGATGATGAGCGTGGTCCAGACCATGGACAGCCAGCGCATCCTCACGGCCAACTCGCTTGCCGAGGCGAAGCTGGCCGAAGTGCTTCTCGAACTGGAGATGAAGGGGTTCAGCGACACCACCCAGGGCGAAGAAGGCAGCTTCGAGACCTTTGGCGACGAAGGCGAGTACGGAGAGGTGATCGATTTTGAGGGCGAGTACGACGACTACGGCTTTGCCTGGACCATCCGGCCCGTGAAGATGGAGCTGGGGGACATCGCCGGCACCCTGGAGGAGCTGGAGCAGTCGGGCATGACCGGCTCCCAGGACGAAGGCCAGAAGGAGGTGGCCGAGGAAAACGGCGTAAGTGCCTCGGCACTGAGCAGCTTCATGTCGCCCGAGGCCCTGGATGAAATGCTCTCGCCATGGCTTCGGGAAGTGCGCGTGGTGGTGTGGTGGGGGACGGATCCTGGCGACCTGAAAGAAGGCGAGGAATGCGACACCTGCGTCGAGCTGGTCTCCCACACGTTCAACCCCAGCGGCACCATCGTCGCCTCCGGGGAGGAAGGATGAAACGTCGTGGCTTCTCCCTTCTTGAAGTCATCGTTGCCCTCGGCATCCTCGCGATGATCGGCCTGATCACCCTGCAGACCATCGCGGGCGCCCTGGACACCCGTGATGTCCTTGAAGAAGAGGATCAGAGTAACCAATCTGCCCGCGTGGCCCTGGACCGCCTCAGGCGGGATCTGCGTCTGGCCTACCTCACCAGCAGCACCAGCGCGGTGAACACCTACCGCACCCAGTTCATCGGGAAAAACGACGACCCCGATCAACTTTGGTTTACGACGCTCGCCCACCACCGGATGTACCGGGATTCACGCGAATGCGATCAAACCGAGGTCACCTACTGGACTGAAAATGACCCAACCATGGATGGCGCCAAGGTCCTGATGCGAAGGGAGGCTCAGCGGATCGACCAGGAACCCGAGAAGGGTGGGCTGATCTCCCCCTTGGCCTACCACCTGAAGGCGGTGAACTTCAGGTACATCAACCCGAAGACAAACGAGTGGTTGGAGGACTGGGACACGACGGGCGTGGATACCCCGAACGCGCTCCCCCGCGCCGTTCAGATCGCCCTGGTCTTCTTCGTGGCCGACCCGGAAGACCCGGAGAAAATCGTGGAGCGCCCCTACGCGACGACCGTGATCCTGCACTACGCCGACAAGCTCACCACCGAAGTGAGCAGCTCGGAAGCCGCCGAGGACAACAACTGATGGCCTTGGCCCGCCTGCTTCGGCGCCAACGTGAACGTCGCTCCCGCGGCGGCATCGCCATGCTGGTGGTGGTCGCGGCCGTCATGTTCCTCACGGTGCTCGTTACCGACATCGACTTTGGTTCGCGTGTACGGTACGTCGCGGCGGCGCACACCCGCGACGCCTCTCAGGCCTATTGGGTGGCCAACTCGGGGATGAGCCTGTTTCGCCTGGTGTTGATGGGCAACAAACAGATGGGCACCTACCTCACCAAAAACAAGGACATGTGCCAGTATGTGGCGCTCATGGGGGTGTCGTGCAGCGACCCCCTGCTCACCTTCCTGCCCTTCGTGAACACCGGGATGCTGCGCAGCATGACCGTGAGCGGCGGCGACATGGAGGAGGAAGATATCGACCAGCTCCTGGCGACCGGACAAGCCACGGAAGAGACCACCGCCGAATCGCGAGAGGGCGGGTCTCGCTTCGGGAAAAAGAACTTCCTCGACTTTACGGGAGATTTTTCCACCAAGGCTGCGGGTGAGGACTGCAAGGTGAACATCTCGGCGCTCGCCACCCACAGCGAACCGTTGAGCGAAGACCCAACCTACAAGCTCCTTGAAGCGCTCATGTCCGGGGAAGAGAACGAGGAATGGCTGCGCGACCGCGGGCTCACGGCGCTGGAGCTCATCGGCAATCTCGCCGACTGGGTGGATGCAGACAGCAACGTGGCCAGCGGCAATGGCAGCTACGAAGACACCTTCTACAACGGCCTCCCCTCCCCTTACCTGGCCAAGAACGCCGCTTTCGACAGCACGGAAGAAATTCGCCTGGTGGAAGGCTGGCAGGATTCGGTGTTTGACCGCTGGGGAGAAAAGCTCACCATCTACGGCAGCAAAAAGATCAACATCACCTGCGCCGACAACGAGGTGCTGAAGATGATGATGCGAGCCTACAGCGGCGGTTCCATCCTTACGGACAGCCAGGCGGAAAGCGCCATCGCCGTGCTCGCCCAATGGAAGCTGCAAGGCAACGTGATCGGAACTTGCAACGACTTTATCAGCGCGCTGGAAGAGGGCGGCTACACGCTCTCCGACGAATTCAAGACCGCCTGTACCAACCGCAACACGGTGTACAAGGTCACCTCCCTCGGCGTGGTGGGAAATGTACAGGTCACCATTACCGCGGTGATTGACCAATCGAAATCCGACGCAGGCCGCGTCAAATACTGGCACGTGGAGTAGCGTATGGCATTTGTACAAGGAATGGACACCGGTAGTTGGCGCGTACGCGTCGCAACGATGGAAGGCAACTTCCGCCGCTGGACCCTCCGCGACGTCGTTGAGATGGACTCCTCCGTAGGCATCGCTCAGGCCCTCGAAGCCATCCGGGCCGATGAGCCCGCCTGGGATCAGGCCGAGCGCGTCGCGGCACTGCCCCTGGAACGCGGCACGGTGCGGGTCGTGAAGCTCCCGTTCACGGACCGGTCCACCATCGCCAAGGCACTTCCCGCCGAAGTCGAGAGCAACGTTCCCTACGACCTCGAAGAGATGGTCCTGGGTACCAAGCCGATCGATCAGGACAAGGCCGGCTCCCGCACGCGGGTGGTCATCGCCCGGAAAGACGACATCACCGAGCTGCTGGCCGTCCTGAAGGGTGCGGGTTCCGAGCCCCGCCAGCTCATTATCGATGCCGAAGTCCTCGCTTCCTACGCCGACCGTGGCATCCAGGCCGTGATCGATCTCGGGCATTCCCGGACCGTCATCGCGCTTTGTCAGGGCGGGCAGCTTGTGGCGGCGCGCCTCGTCCCCTTGGGAGGCCGGCAACTCACGGCAGCGGTCGCGCTTGCGGCGGGCGGCTCGGAGGGAGACGCCGAAGCGCTGAAACACACGCTCGCGGTTCCGGTCACCGCCGAGGCGGGCGAGGGCTGGGCGGAGCCGGAGCCGACGGATGCCGCGCTCGCGCCGCAGCACCCGGCGGCGGTCCAGGCGCTCACCGACGCGTTGGACGAACAGCTGGCCGAGATTCGGGCACGCCTCATCGCCATCGAAGATGAGTTTGGATTTGGCGTCGACGAGCTGTTGCTTGCTGGCGGCGGCAGCCAACTCTCTGGCCTTCCCGGACGACTTTCGGCTTGGACCGGCCTGCCGACCCGAGCCGTGCTGGTGGCGGGGGGGCACCCTCCCGCGTGCGCGCTCGCCGTCGCCCTTGCCCGCGCTGCGGCCGGCGAGCTCGCGGTCACCGACCTGCGCATGGGCGACCTCGCGTATCGCGGCCACGCGGACATCCTCTGGAACGTGATCGCCTACGGAGCCGTCGCGACCGCATCCGCCCTGCTCGTGGGCGGCCTCATCGTGGGCCTGCGAGCTACGGAAGCCTGGGACAAGCTCGCCCAGCTCGACACGACGCTGGTGGAAACGGTGATGAAGCACTTCCCCGACACCGACCGCGACAGCCTCTCCGATTCCTCGACGACGCTCACGATCTTTCAAGAGCTGGCGAACGAAGCCAAGACACGGGTGGAGGCCCTCGATGCCGTGGTGGGCGGCGATCCGCCCACGCTCTCCATACTGAAGCAGCTCTCCGACGTTCTGCCTGCCAACAACGCCGCGAAGATCGATGTCCGCGAGCTAACCATCAATGAGACGGCCGTGAACTTCAAGGCCGAGACCGACAGCTACGAGTCGGCGGCGAAGATCGAAGAGACCCTCAAGGCGAACGAGACCTTCGCGCAAGCCCACAAGTCGGATGAAAAAAAGACGGGTGAGTACCTCAACTTCAGCATGAACATCCCGCTCGGCACCCCCGAGCCGGATGAAGAAAAGTCCAGCGGCACGCCCGCCGGCGAGGAGGGATGATGCCCAGCCTGACCTTCTTCGTTCCTGTCCGCACGCGCTTCGCTGGCCTCGTGGCCGACATGAGCCCGCGTGACCGCAACCTGTTCTTGGGGCTCATCGTGTCGGCTGGCTTGGCCGTGCTCGGAGGCGCGGCATGGGGCGGCAAGTCCCTCTTGGCCGACCTGAACTCGAGAATTGCCACCAAGCAGGCCGCGCTGGCTCAACTTGAGGAAATGGAGGCAGAATACGCCGCCAACGCCGCCAAGGTGGTGGAAATCGAAGCGACCCTTCGCCAGAACGCCAATCAGGACCTTCCCAGCTACGTCGAGAAGGCCGCGGCGAAGCACGGCCTGACCTCCAATCTGAAGGCGGTACGCGAGAAGGGCGTTTCGAACCAGGGCACGCTGGAAGTGAAATCCTACACGGTGGAACTAGACAAGGTGTCGCTCGGCCAGCTGACCGACTTCCTGTTCGAAGTCGAGACCAACGGGTTCCCGATGCGCATCCGCAGCAGTCGCATGAAGGCCAGCGGGGCCGCAGGAACCCGCGTGCTCAGCGCGACCTTCGAGGCCAACGCCTACAGCCTGAACGAACCTCCCCCGCTCGCCGTGACCCCCGGAGAATCCAAATGAAATGGTTCCTGTTTGCCTCCGGCTGCATTGGAGCCACCCTTTTTGGAGTCGTGGTAGGCGTCTACAGCACCTTTCCGGCCAGCGAAGTCAAGTCCTACGCCGAGTACCAATTCCATGCGATGAATAAGGACTACGCCTTGGAGCTGGGCGAGGTGCGGCCCTGGTGGCTACCCGGCGTGCGGGCCTCCGACGTGACCGTATTTACCATCAAAAAGGGCAAGCGGTCCAAAGACACCCCAAAGCCGGGAATGGTGCGGACCGAGATGGTCAAGCTTGACACCCTCGGCGTGCGCCTACAGCTGCTGCCCCTGCTCGGCGGCAACAACACCTACGGCTTTGATGCGAGCCTGCTCGGCGGCGCTGTCGAGGGCAGCTTCAGCCAAGGGGCGACCTCTATCGATCTGGTTTTCAGTGCTCGAGACCTGGATCTGTCGCAGATGCCCATCGAGAAGGATGACATGACTGTGCACCTGGCGGGCACGCTGTCGGGTACAAGCGACCTCGCGCTGGATGGAGAGGATGTGAAGAACTCCACCGGGGCGCTGGAGCTGACTCTGAACGGCCTTCAGCTGGCCGCGGGCAGCAAAGTGATGGGCCTGGAGCTGCCGGTGGTCACGTTTTCGGCCGCAAAAATAAGGTTGGAGGCTAAGGATGGCAAGCTTGAGGTAACGGAAGGTACCTTCGATGGCGATGTCCTGGACATGACCCTGAGCGGGGACATCTCCCTCAACAAGAAGCTCCTTCGCAGCCGCAATCGCTTGGAGTTGACCGTGACCCTCCCGGAGGATCTCGACCGGCTGGCGAAGTTGGCGCCCCAGATGAAGCGCGCGCGAGACGCGGAAGGGGCCTACCACTTCAACATCGGCGGCACGCTGCTCAGCCCGACCTTTCGTCCGGGTCGGGGCGTGGCGGGCAAACTGGCCAAGACCGATAGCGACGACTCTTCCCTGCCGCGCTTCGGTGGGGGCGAACGCGCAGAAGCCGGGTCCGATGCAGGCATGGAGGCGGATGACGCCCGTGAGGAACGCAAGAAGCGCAGGGAAGACCGCATCAAGGAGCGGCGGGAACGGCTCAAGAAGCGCAGGGAAGATCAGGCCGTGGAGCCCAAGGAAGCTCCTGGCTACGAAGAACCCGAACCGGAAGACCACCAGTTTGAGGACCGCCCGATGCAAGATGACATGCGCCGCTTCCCGGAAGACGACATCGGAGCCGGCTTTCCGCAGCAGGACATGCCCGACCGCGGCCCGCCGAACATGGAGTTCGGAGGCGAACCGGAAGAATGACCTGAGCCGAGCGCGGGACAGCGGTGCTGACCGGGCTTAGGCTTTGGAAACTGGGAGAACCATGTTGTTGCTGCTCGCCCCCGCCTTCGCCGGAGTCCTCGTCAACGAGGTCTATTACGACCCCGCGCCCGAAGACGACGGCGGAAACGAATGGATCGAACTGTGCAACAATGGCACCGACACCGTGGACCTCACGGGATGGACCATTGAGTCGGGCGGCACCGGCTATTCCACCTCCTTCACCCTCGGCGCTCTCTCGCTCGCCCCGGGAGCCTATGTCGTGATCGGCGGAACGACTGGGGACCTGATTGGCGAATTCAAGCCGAGCAACCTACAAAACGGCGGCTCTGAAACCGACGGCGTCCGCATCCTTATGGGCGATGGCACCGTGGTGGACACCGTGCTGTACGACACCGACCCCAACGACAATGGCCTCGCCGACGATGCCGGGCTCACCACCAGCGCCGCCGCCCCGGACGTTGCCGGGGGCCACAGCATCGGCCGCTGGAATGGTGTGGCCGACTGCACGGATACCGATGTTTCGGGCGTCGACTTCGTGGATTACGACACCCCCTCGCCTCGCGCTGCCAACCCGGACGCCGCGCCGGTCGACACGGGCGATTCTGGCGACACGGGCGGGGGTGGCACCGCCGACTGCTCCGCCACCGCCGACGTGCGCCTCAACGAGGTGATCTCCAACGTCGCGGGCGTCGACGACGGCTTGGAGTGGGTGGAGCTCTACAACCGCGGCAGCGCCGCGGTGAACGTCTCCGAATGGATCGTCCGCGGAGCGTCGAAGAGCACGGGCGGGAACGATGCCGTGATGCCGGAAGAAACGTGGATTGAGCCGCTCGCCTTCCTGCTGGTAGGTGCGGGCGGAATCGTGGACAATGGCGACTTGTCCCTTGGCAACGGCACGGGCGGAGACGGTGTATACCTGCTCTGCAGCGGGGCAGTCGTTGACAGCGTCGTCTATGGAGACTCGAACAGCGACGCGCTCCTCGACGACAGCGGCCTGCCGGCCACCTCGCTCGCCGCGATTCCCTCCGAAGATGTGAGCCTCTCACGCCGGGTCGATGGGGAAGACAGCGATCTGAGCGCCGCCGACTGGGTGGCCTCCAGCGAAAACACGCCGGGTGCTGCCAACCTCACCCCTCAGTGCGATGTGACCGGCGCAGCGGGGCTCAAGGTGAATGAGCTGCTCTACGATCCCGACGGAGCCGATGGCGGTGCCGAGTTCATCGAGCTGGTCAACGCGGGCACCGACACGATCAACCTTGAAGGGTTCATCGTTCAATATGCCACTTCCGCCTGGAAGGATGGCGAAGTGCTCGCCAAAGGCACGACCCTCGCTCCAGGTGCGTTCTTCGTGATCGGCGGAGCGAACGTCTCCAACATCGATCTGGAATCCTCGCTTTCCCCGGGGAACGGGTCCGACGGGGATGGCGTGCGCGTAAACGACTGCGCCGGCACTGTCCTCGACACAGTGCTGTACGGCGGCGAGGAAGGCGATGGACTCATCGGCGATGGCGGTGCCACCGATGTCGTCGACAAGGCCGCCTCGGCCTCCTCGATCGGTCGCTTCCCCGATGGGGCCGACTCCGACCTGCACACGGACTGGCACGCCTACGCCTCACCCTCACCCGGCGAAGCCAACGCCGACCCCGGCGCCGAGCCGATCGACACCGGCGGCGGCGGGAACGGCGGCAACGACACGGGAGGCCCGACCATTGGCTGCGGGGGGCCCGCAACCGACCGCCCCGCGGGAGCCGAGTGCAACAGCAGCGCGCTCCCGCTCCGTGGCCTTGAGCTGGTCGCTGCTGCCCTCGCCCTCGCGCGGCGCCGGAAAGCGTGACATGCTGCGCGGCATGCGCGCCCTGTCCCTGCTGTTGCTGCTCGCCTGCCCCGACGCTCCGGAAACGGCGGAGGATTCCGAGTCTACGGACACCGCCGGCCCCGTTGGAGATCCGAACACCATCCCGCTGAATGGCACCTGCGACCTCGAACGGCGCTGGGGAACCTTCGAGGTGGAAGCCAACGAAAAGTACTCCGTGGCCTTCGGGGCGATCGCCAACGGCGTGGTTCCGGTCACCGTGCTCACCGAAGTGGCGGCCGAGGGCGACTGCCGGCTGCTGAAGCGCGAAAATCCCTATTGCAACCCAACCTGTGAGCCAGGGGACACCTGTGACCTCGACGGCGTCTGCATCCCCTACCCGGAAAACCAGAACGTCGGAACGGTCACCATCGCCGGGCTCACCTCGGCGGTCAGCATGGACCCCCTCGTGCCCGGCAACAAAT
>CAMBIK010000036.1 GCA_945867435.1 Klebsiella pneumoniae | reverse complement strand
GGTCGGCCAGGCCGCCAGGCTGCGGATCGTAGATGGACCCGCCCCGCGCGTACACGCCCACGTTTGCGCCGCCGGCCCCGCGCTTCCTCGTGATGCCAAGCCAGTACCAATCCTCGGCGTCCGCGTGAAGCGTGAGGCGTTCAACCGGCGAACAGGCGTCGGCGTCCGGGTCCTGCGTGCCCGTGGCCTCTCCGACGAGTCGGCCGGCGCGGTTCACGGCAATCACGTCGAAGTCGTTGCGGCCACAGACGGAGAACTCATCCCAGGAAACCTGGACTCCGTGGGAACCTGCGCCGTAGTACACCGGGAGCCAGGCGCTGCCCCACGGGAAGTCCATGGTCTGGTCGCGGTCGGAGTCAACCCAATCGCCGGACCAGTGTTCCCGCGCATAGTTCCCCGCGCTGGTCACCAGGAGCGTGCCGGCATCGGCGAGGCGCGCCGCTGCATCGTTGATCGAGCCCGTACCGTCGTGAAAGGAGTTGTTGAAGAACGACATCGACATGCTCACGATGTCCACTTCGTTCCGGATCGCCCAGTCCACGGCATTCTCGAAGGTGGTGGTGCCGTTCACGCGGACGAGGTGCAGCTCGGCGTCGGGGGCGTAGTCCTCGACCACCTCGGCGCAGCCCACACCGTGGCTGCCTTCCTCGAACCCGTAGCGAGGCCGAAGCGTGTCCATCGGCACATCGCAACTGCGCGTGGTCTCGCAGTCATGGGTTTCGACGAAACCCAGTTCCTCGCTCACGACGGCGGCGTTGAACCACTGCACATCGAAAACGGCGATCTTGACTCCAGATCCTCGCTCGCCGGCCTCTGTCCATGGGGTCAGCCCCAATGCCTCCGCACCCTCTTCCGCCATGAAGGAGTCGACCACGGGGGCCTCCTCGACCCGCCACTTCACGCCCGCGGCCGGCGGAACGAGCAGCACGCTGCCCTGCCCGCTGGTCACGACCGCGCCCGGCCAATCGGGCGCATCGACCCGGATCCGGTCCACGATGCCCACCTCGGGAAGCTCTACATCCGCCATCGTTTTCCCCTCGGGTCAGCGCCAGAACTTGCCCATCAACTCGGTGCTGGCCAGCATATGCCCCTTGAGTTGTGCCTCGAGCTCCACGCGACTTGCGCCCGCGGCTATCGGCAGCATGCAGTCGAGGGCGTAGAGGCGCGCGAAGTAGCGGTGTACGCCGTGGCCGGGGGGCGGGCACGGGCCGCCGTAGCCGATTTTCCCGAAGTCGTTGAGGCCCTGAACCATCCCTGTGGTAGTCGGGAGCGTTCCTTCCTGCAAGCCACGTGCGGTGGTCGGGAGGTTCCACACCAACCAATGGGTCCAGACCCGGCCGGGGGCGTCGGGGTCGTCGAGGATCAAGGCGAGGCTTGCCGCGGCCGCGGGCGGGGCTCCCCAGGCCAGCGGGGGGGAAAGATCGTTCCCAGTACAAGTGAACTTGGCGGGGATCGCCGCGCCTGGCCGGTAGGCGGTAGACGTGAGTTCGAACAACAGCGGCAGCATGATGATCCTAGCCTCACACGCGAGCAGGGACCGCGCAATTGGTGGGCGCGGCCCGCCTTCGGGCTAAGCGCCTGGATGGCCGAACCGCTGCGCCTCCGACCCGCGCTCGCCCTGGCGGCAGCATCGGGACTGCTCTTCGTTCCCGGCTTCCCGCCTTTGGGCTGGTGGCCCTGCACGCTGGTCGCGTTCGCGCCGCTCTACGTCGCCATCGAGGGGGCCACGCCGCGGCGGGCGTTTTTGTTGGGCTGGACCTCCCTGATGATCTCCAGTACCCTCGTTTTCTCATGGTTGGTCGCAACGGTTCGCGACTTCGGCGGCCTGCCTACGGCGGCGGGGGTGGCGGTGCTCCTGGCCCTGAGCGCGTACCATGGCCTCCGCCTCGGGGTGGCGACCTGGCTCGCGGTGCGAGCGGCGGCCCGGGGCTGGCCGGCCGCACCCGCCTTCGCGCTTGCGATCCTTACCTGCGAGCTTACCTTTCCGCTGATCTTTCCGTGGTTCATCGCCTCCGCGGCGGATTCTGCACTTCCTCTCCTGCAATCGGCGGAGCTGGGCGGTCCCCTGCTGGTCGATCTTGTCCTGCTCGCCCCGAGCCTCGCGCTTGGGGAGTGCCTCCGCGCATGGCGGGGGATGCGCCGTCCAAGCGTGGCCGTGCTCACGACGGGTCTGCTGCTCCCGGTCTGCGCGGCCGTCTGGGGCAACTTCCGAATGGAGCAGGTGAGGGAACGCTTTCCCACCGCTCAAGAGGTCCGTATCGGTCTCGTGCAACCGAACACCGCCATCGGCGAGGAGCCCCCGCTCGCCTCGCTTCAGGCCTCGACGCGCGCCCTGGCCGCTCAGGGGGCCGAGCTGGTGGTGTGGCCGGAGGCCGCGGTTCGTACCTCGTACAACCTGATCACTTACCCCACGACCGTGCCGGAGCAGGTAACGGGCACCCTCGGTGTGCCCACCCTGTTCGGGGTGCGCATGTGGCGACTTGGGGATGTGGAAGGCGCCCCGCGGGTCCGGCACAACAGCGCGATGCTGTCGGGAGAGGATGGCAGCATCCTCGGGCGCTACGACAAGCACAAGCTGCTAGCTTTCGGCGAGTACACCCCGTTCTCAGATGTATTTCCTGCCTTGGCGAGTCTGCTTTCGCATGCCGGCCAGTTCACGCCTGGGGAAGGGCCTCAGGTGCTGGAGTGGGCGGGGCATCGCATCGCCGCGCTCATCTGCTACGAGGACATCCTGCCCGCCCATGTGAACGCGCAGGTGCGGGCGATGGACCCGGACCTGCTCCTGAACATCACCAACGACGCGTGGTTCGGCGATTCGGCCGCCCCGTGGATTCACTTGGGCGAAGCACGCCTCCGTTCGATCGAGCACCGCCGCTTCCTGGTACGTTCCACGAACAGCGGACCGTCCGGTGTGGTGGATGCCACCGGAGCCACCACGCAGATGGGGGCCTTGTTCAAGGCGGAAGACCGGATCGTGTCGGCCAGGTTCCTGCGGGCCCGAACCCTCTACGAGCGCGTGGGCGACACGCCCTGGTGGGTCGTGGCCGGGCTGATGTGGGCCGCCGCGTTTTTACATAGGTGCAGGCGGGGAGGGTGAGGGGGGGAACGCCACATCTTGCGCGCAGGCCGGAGGCTGTAGGCCGGAGGACCACGCGTGGGATCGAATCGGGTGCGGTGCGAGGCGAATCAGGAATAGTAGATCAGGGCCCTCCTTCGATCTCCAGGAGGTACCGCACGAGCCAGGGGTCGGCCGTGACTCCATGGGCCTCCAGGGCGGCTTCCATGGTCGCGGCTCTCCCGTCATGCAGGTACGGCGCGGTGGCGTGCAGACCGAGGAGCGTTGGTGTGCGCAGGCCGGCCAGCGCTTCTCCGGCGCGTTCGCCGCTGGTTTCCAACAGCGTGCCGACGTCGTGCAGGATCGGCGTGCCATCTTCGTTCCAGCCGGCGTCGCTAAGGCCGGGTCCGGCATGGCACGCGTCGCACCCCTGATCGAGGAAAACCTCTCGGCCCTGCGCTCCGGCTTCCGATGCGCTGCCGTCGGACTCCCGCCAAGGAGATCGGGGCGGTGAGAAGCCACGGACGTAGTCTGCGAGAGCGTCGAGCTCTGGCGAGAGTCCCGCCTTCGGAGCGCCCAGTGGCTCGGTGAGGGCGTCGTCGTCCATGAAGCCGGTGCCTCCCTGGTGGGCGCGGATGGCATTCTCAAAGTCCTGGAGTTCGTCGAAGTTTGCGCTCCAGTGGAATGGTCCTGCGGGTGGCATGGCGAACAGCGCCTGGGTGTCGCGAAACCCTTCGCCCCGGTCGCTGAAGTCCCAGGTCTGACCATCGTGTCCGCCATCGGGGTGACAACTGGCGCACGACAGGTAGCCATCCTGACTCATGCGCCGGTCGCCGGCTCCGAAGAACACCAGCGCGCCAAGGTCGGGCCCACTTTCTGACAACGTCACGCGGGCGATCGGGTCAGGGTTGCCATAGCTTAAATCGAAGACCACCAGCTCCTTGGTCACTGAGGCCAGCACCCAAGCGGTCGCGCCGTCCGTTGCCACGCCGTCAAGGCCGACCCCCACGTTCTGGAAGCCACCGATGCGGGTCAACGTGAGCGGGTCCAGCACATCCACGATGCCCGCGCCGAGGTGCGCCACGAGTAAGCTGTCGCCGAGCGGGGTGAACGCGAGGGCGCCCACGAGGTCGCGGTTGTCGAACAGCGCGCGCTCCAGCGGCTCACCCGAGGAGGTGTCGATAGACCGCAGCGCCGCCCGGGACGCGGTCTCAGAGGTGAGCGTGAGCCCGTCCCGCCGCAACCCGCGTGCAAGGTTGGCTTTGCTGCCCCCCACCACCACCGCACGCCCGTCAGGTCGCACAGCAACCGCGCCCAGAAGGGTCGGAACGCCGCGGGCGTCGGTGTCCGAGTCCGGTCCGAGATCGGGCGCGAGCGTGACCGCTTCCACGCCCGCCGCGGTGACCCGGTACAGGGTGCCTTCGCCGGGACCGGAGCGGAACCGCGGCGCCCAGATCTCCCCCCCGCCCGCGGCAATCGCCCGAGGGTCCTCGAGCGCCACCACCCGTCCGCCTTCCGCCAGCTCGGCGAGGCTCCGATCGCCGGCCAGAGCGACCCAGACCGCTTCCCCGTTCACGACAACGGCCTCCGGCCGCGACCCCCACCCGGTGGACACTTCCTCCGTGAGCGTGCCGGTGGTCAGGTTCCATTCCTGGACCGCGTCGGAACGGCACGCGACCAGCAAGCGGTCCCCGGTCGCCGCGAGCGAGGTGGGCTCGCCGCATGTGGGCCACCGCTCGACCACCGAATCGCCCTCCACGACCACGATCAGGTTCTCATCGGGCAATGCAGCATAAAGTCGCGTGCCGACGCGAACGAGCCGGCCGCTCTGCGTCGGCGGCTCGGCAAGCGGGCGGTGAACCACCACCTGTGTGCGGGTCGCCACGTCGGTGCGGCCGTCTTCCGTCTGGGCGACCAGCCGCACGGAATAGCGGCCGGGCTCCCCCCAAACATGCTCCGCCTCGTTGCCCGCGGCCGTGCCGCCGTCGCCGAAGTCCCAAGTGAACCGGTCGCCCACGCTGCCGGCACCCTGGAGTGCGAAGGTCTCGCCGACGAAGGCGACTTCTCCCTCGCTCAGCCTGGCTTCGGGGTTGACCTCCGGGTCGGGGGTGGCTGGTTCCACGCAAGCCACGGCGGCCCACATCGCCAAGCCCAACCTGGTCACCAGGGCCGCTCGGCCACGGTACCGCCGGTGGAGAAGGCGAAGCGCAGCGGGGTGCTGGTGGGGTTGCCGGTCACGTCGGCGATCCCGCCGGCCGGCACCTCTACGAAGTAGGTGGTATCGGCCTCCAGCGCATCTGGAACGAAGTTCGCGATGTGCTCCTGGGCGTAGAAGCGGCCGGGAACGGCCCGCCCGGCCTCGTCCCACACGCGGAATGAGCCTGCGTGGACGCTGCGCGGCTCCACCAGCTCGTCAAAGCTAAGGCCCACCCGCCCCGTCACGGGAATCCACGAGGCGCCGTCGGCAGGATTCGTGAGCTCGGCGGTAGGCCCCACCCCATCGGGCTCGGCGGCCCACGGGAACACTACGGTCGCCAGGCCGGGGTCGGCACCGTCGTCCACGCTGGCGACTGCCACGTTTCCGATCGGGGTGAGGGTGTCGAAATCTCCGGAGATGTCGATGCGGGCGACCTCGACCGGCAAGGCTGGGTCGGTGAAGTCGTACCGCGACCCGAAGTTGCTTTCGCCCTGAAACAAGAAGTCGTGGTGGCGGTAGACATAGCCGCCATCGGCCTCAGGACTTTCGCCGGCGCCCACCGGGGTCGGAAGGTTCGGGTCGGTGAGGTCGTACACCATCGGACCTCCGCCGCCATCCTTGCGAGCGAAGAGCGCGTACTTGCCCCCCACGCTGGCGAAGTAGTAGGGATGCGCCCTTCCCGTGGCGTCGGCGGTTTCAAAGGTTGAAAGGACCTGCCAGTTCTCCGGATCCCCGATGTCGATGGTCATCGTCTTTAGCAATCCCGCGGAGCTGGCGAGCGCGAGGTTGCCAATCACATGGAAACTGCCCGCGAGGAAAGCCACTTCGGTGAAGTTGTCCAGAATGACCGGTGCCGTCGGGTCGGACACATCGACCACGAACACCCCGAGGAACCCTGCCGACACATAGAGACGGTCTCCCTGCCAGAAGGTGGAGAGGGCCACGCGAAAGTAGGCGTCCGGGTAGTCGTAGCCGGGCAGCTCCAGCTGGCTCAGCCACACGGGGGCGGTGGGGTCGGTCAGGTCCCAGAACCCGATGCCGCCGTGATCCTCGTCGATGTGCATGTCCACGGCGAGGAGGGTCTTGCCTTCCACCTGGGCGATCGCCAAGGTGTGGCTCTCTCGCATGATCGGGCTGTAGGCCTCGCCGATCTTCACGGGAGCGCAAGGTTCGTCGAACGCGAAGAGGCTCACCCCGCCGCCTCCGGATTCCGGCGCCCACGGAAGCACGAGCCACCCGTCGTATATGCCCACGAGGTTGTGGTGCTCGACGTCTTCCGGGCCGCCGGTGAGTGCTGCGCAAGGCATATCCAACGCATCGGCGGCAAAGCTAGTTTTGGGCCCGCCAGGCCCGGTTATCGACCATGCGTCGGGGTCGGCCAGCGTATCGGGTACGACTGCAACTGGGGTCGGCTCGCAGGCCAAGGCCCAGAAAAGCAAGGGGAACGGCAGGAGGGAGGGTGAGGTCGAGAGCTTCACGCCGCTACCGTAGCGCGCCCAGACGGATTGACCAAACCTTACGCATACGTCAGATTTGTGGCCTCGCCCACGAATCGGATAAGCTTGGGTTGCCGGGTACGCAAACCTCCCGTAGGGTGGCGCCCGATGAATCACCCATGGCGCGTTCTACGCCTCCCAAGAGCATGAAGCGTATCGGCAACACGCCGATGGTGCGGCTCGATCACCTCTCGCGGGATGTCGTTCGCCCTGGCGTAGAGGTCTGGGCGAAGCTGGAGTGGTTCAACCCCGGCGGCTCGGTGAAAGACCGCGCGGCCTGGGCGATTTTACGGGATGCCGAACGGAGGGGATTCGGAGGCAAGTGCCTTCTGGACTCCTCTTCTGGCAACACCGGGATCGCGTACGGCATGCTCGCCGCGACCCGCGGCCATCGGCTCACCCTGTGTTTGCCAAAGAACGCGAACGTGGAGCGCAAGAAGATTCTGCGCGCCTACGGCGTGACCCTGATCGAGACCGACCCGCTGGAAGGCTCGGATGGCGCCATCCGTGCGGCGATGGCGCTGGCGGCCGCTGAGCCCGACACCTACCACTACCTCGACCAGTACAGCAATGACGCAAACTGGCGGGCGCACACCGAATCTACGGCGCCGGAGATCTTCCGGGACACCGGGGGTCGCATCACCCACTGGGTCGCCGGCTTGGGCACCACGGGCACCTTCGTCGGCACCAGTCGCGGCCTGCTGGCGCTTAACCCAGCGATCCGCTGCCACTCTGTCCAGCCGTCCTCGCCCTTCCACGGGCTGGAGGGGCTCAAGCATTTACCCACCGCGATCGTGCCGAAGATCTACGACCCTTCCCTCGTCCACGAAAACCTCGAGGCGCCGACCGAAGCGGCGTACGAGCTGATGCGGCGTCTCGCCCGCGAAGAAGGGCTGCTGGTGGGCCCGAGCAGCGGGGCGGCGCTCTGGGGGGCCTTGCAGGTCGCCGGGCGACTGGAGGAGGGCGTGGTGGTCACGTTGTTTCCCGACAGCGGCGAACGCTACCTCTCGGAGCCGCACCTATGGGCTTGACCCTGCCCCACGCCGAGCTGGACCGCCTGCACGCCCACGCTCGGGCCGGCTACCCCTTCGAGGTGGTAGGGCTGCTGGCGGGAAGCCGCGCAGAACGCCGTGTCACCCGCGTCGTCCCGCTGATCAACGAGCGCGCAGACAGCCCGCGCAATCGATACCAGGTAAGCGGGCTGGTGGTGCTCCGTGCCGAAGAAGCCCTTGAGGCCGAGGGCTTGGCCGTACTCGGGACCTACCACTCCCATCCCGACCACCCCTCGATGTGGTCCGAATTCGACCGGGAGCACGCGCTCCCCAACCTGAGCTACATCATCGTGTCCGTTCAAGGTGGCCAGGCGGCCGCCACCCAGTCCTGGCGGCTGCGCGACGACCGCAGCGTGATGGACGAAGAGACCCTCAACGTGGAGCCCGCATGCCCGTGACCATCCAGATCCCCTCAGCCCTTCGCTCGTTCACCGAGGGCAAGGCCTCCGTCTCGGTGGCCGGCACCACCGCGGGCGAGGCCCTCCACGAGCTGACCACGGGCTTCCCTGGGCTGGCCCGCCACCTTCGCGGCGAGGATGGCCAACTTCGTAGCTTCGTGAACGTATACAAGAACGACGAGGACATCCGCTACCTCGGTCGTGATGCCACCCCCCTCAAGGACGGAGACACGCTGGTGATCGTGCCATCCATCGCCGGAGGTGGGCTGTGATTTCGCTCAGTAACGACGAAATCGCCAGGTATTCCCGGCATCTCATCCTTCCGGAAGTGGGCATGGAAGGGCAAACGAGGCTGAAGAACAGCTCGGTGCTCTGCGTGGGCACGGGTGGGCTCGGCTCGCCGCTGCTGCTTTACCTGGCGGCGGCCGGCGTCGGTCGCATCGGGATCGTGGACTTCGATGTGGTGGACACATCCAACCTGCAACGCCAGATCATCCACGGCACCGGCACGGTGGGCGAACGCAAGGTGATCTCGGCCCGCGACCGGATCAAAGACCTGAATCCCCATGTGCAGGTAGACATCTACGAGGAGCCGTTCACCGCGGAGAATGCCATCCGGATCGCCCAACCCTACGACGTCGTGGTGGATGGAACCGACAACTTTCCCACTCGCTACCTTGTGAACGACGTCTGCGTGCTGCTCGGGAAGCCAAACGTGTACGGTTCCATCTTCCGGTTCGAGGGGCAGGCGTCCGTGTTCAACCTTGGCGATGGCCCCAACTACCGCGATCTCTACCCGGAGCCGCCGCCTCCAGGGCTGGTTCCTTCCTGCGCAGAGGGTGGCGTTCTTGGCGTACTACCTGGGTTGATTGGGACGATTCAAGCCACCGAGACTCTCAAGATCCTCCTCGGCATCGGCAGCACCTTGTCCGGTCGGCTCTTGTTGTTCGACGCCCTCGGCATGAGCTTTCGCGAACTCAAGCTCCGGCGCGACCCGAACACACCGAAGATCGAGCGACTCATCGACTACGACCAGTTCTGCGGGGTTCCCAAGACATCAGGCTCCAAGGAGGAACATCCCGGTGCGGAGGGCACTTTTCGCCGCATGAACGCGCGTCAGGTGGCCGAGCGGCGCGCCGAGGGGTGGCGCCCCTTCGTGCTTGACGTACGTGGAGCGAGCGAAGCGGCGATCGTTCAGTTCCCCTGGGCCGATAGGTTGATCCCCCATACCGAGGTGGCCGCTCATATCGCCGAGCTTCCGCGAGACCGCGAGATCCTCGTGCATTGCAAACTGGGTGGACGATCCGCTCAAGCTGCGGCTGTGCTGGCCGCGGCGGGGTTCGAGGTCACAAACCTGGAAGGTGGCATCGTAGGGTGGGCTAAAGACGTTGACCCCAGCCTACCTATCTACTGACGGACCCGTGGCAATTAGACGTCGGGCCAGCTGGCCACGACGTTCATGATGGCCTGACCCAGGCTGGGCCGCGGCGGGTAGGTGTCGCGGCTGGTGTCCACGCGGGGCTCCGGCGAAGATGCCGCTGCCGCAGATTCTGAGGCGAGAAAAGCTGTCGCCTGGGGGGAAAAGCTGACGGTGACGGCGGGAGTCGCGGCTTGGCGAACGGCCTGGCGTGAGGCGCTTGCTACGCGTTCTTTGAATGCGTTTACTTCCGCGGAACGCTCGTTGCTACGTGCCGATGCACGGATGTTCTGGGAGGCTGATTCGACTACTGCGAGGGAGATGGAAGACATGATATTTCCTCTGTGTGCGTTGGGCTTGGGCCAAGGCGGGAGCCAATGAATTGGACCCCTCTAGATCTACTCTACCACAACTTGCGTCCCCTGACCGTCAATGTCCAGTATGGGAGTGTAATTTGCTGCCAATTTGCGAACGTTCCGTACGCCAGGTACGCTCACGACGTTTCCTGAAAATGCGAAATCGAATCCACTAAGCTGTGTTCCTGGAGAGTAGTTCGAAGCCGACACCGTGGATTGCTCGCCTGCAAAAAAAGTGAGGCTCCGCAGGTAGGCCCCGCGACCGTCGGCATCGTTGTTGTGGAGCGTCCAGTCCAGGGACTGCCACGCGAAGCCATCGGAAACGAGCACAGCAGCCGGGGGCTCCTGGGGCTCCGGATCGACGGCACTACCCAGGTCGTAGGCGGCGGACCGCTGAACCAGCGTGACCGAAGTTTCGACCCCCGACAGCGCCAAGACCTGGACCGTGATCGTGACCCGGGCGCCGGGAGCCGATTCGTCCAGGCAGGCGCGGTCCTCCTCCAAGGAGAGCCCGGCGACAAAGGACGCGTTGGCGGTGACCACGCTACCGACCGCGCTCACGGAGAGCGCGAGACGCCGCGGTAGCCAGCCGAAGCCTGGGTCGTAGCAGGCGTCGAGCTCCTGGCGCGTATCCACGGTGAAGCCTGCGATCACGGGGGTGACCGCGTCGGGTGGCGTTTCCCATTCCAGGTCGACCGTCCCGGAATCCCCCTGCGACCCGACCACCAATGTGACGCTGCCTGTCGCCGTGTGGAGGCCGTCGGCTGTCACGGTCGTCTGCATCGCGGTGAGCGCGGCGGTGTCCGTGAGCGGAAACTCCTTGCAAGTGTCGGGGTCGCACTCGTCGGCGTAGGTGGGCACGACGCCCGTGGTCGAGGTTCCGCCCACCACCGCCGCTTCGACACCCCCCGAGCCATCGTCGCCGAAGGACAATAGGGACAAGCGATGGTTGAAGGCCTGCCACTCGAAGGCGAACCCCGAAATCACCGTGGCGCTGCCTGCTTCGGTACAGCCAGCGAGGAGGAGGATCAAGGGCATCGGCAAACCGTATCTCGCCGCCTCAGCCCTCTTCGCAGGTCTCGGTCAACAACGTGACGCGGTCGGGGCCGGCTTCCGCGAAGCCTACGCCCACGATGAATCGGAACGTGCCCGAGGCACTTTCGATCTTCACGGGACCGGGCCGCAACGTGGTGAGGTACGGGATGTGCTTCGGGAGTACACCGAATTCGCCGAGCGAACCTGGCGCTTGCACCGAAGTCGCCTGGCCTTCCCAGATCACCTTGCGGGGAGTGACGATGCGGACTTCAAGGGCCATCGCCTAGGTCTCCAGGAGCTTGCGACCCTTCTCGATCGCCTCTTCGATGCCGCCGACCATGTAGAAGGCACCTTCGGGCAGCTTGTCATGCTTGCCGTCGAGGATCTCCTTGAAGCCGCGCACGGATTCTTCCTTCGCCACATACTTCCCGGACATGCCGGTGAACTTCTCGGCCACGAAGAAGGGCTGGCTGAGGAAGCGCTGCATCTTGCGGGCGCGCGACACGGTCTGCTTGTCTTCGTCGGAGAGCTCGTCCATGCCGAGGATCGCGATGATGTCCTGAAGTTCCTTGTACCGCTGAAGCACGCGCTGCACGGAGCGCGCGGTGGCGTAGTGCTCTTCCCCGACAACGCGAGGATCGAGGATACGGCTCGTGGAATCAAGCGGATCCACTGCTGGGTAGATGCCAATCTCGGTGAGCTTCCGGTTGAGCACCGTGGTGGCGTCGAGATGGGCGAACGCGGTGGCGGGCGCCGGGTCGGTCAAGTCGTCGGCCGGCACATAGATCGCCTGCATCGACGTGATCGAGCCCTTGTTCGTGGTGGTGATGCGTTCCTGGAGCATGCCCATTTCGGTTGCGAGGGTGGGCTGGTAGCCGACCGCGCTGGGGATACGACCGAGGAGCGCTGACACCTCGGAGCCCGCCTGGGTGAAGCGGAAGATGTTGTCCACGAAGAGGAGCACGTCTTTGCCCTGCTCGTCCCGGAAGAACTCGGCGACGGTCAGCGCGGAGAGAGCCACGCGGGCGCGGGCACCCGGGGGCTCGTTCATCTGGCCATAGATAAGGGCCACCTGGCTCTTTTCGGGGACCAGCGTGTAGCGGCCCTTGGCGTCCTTGACCGGCTCGCCCTTGGCATCGAGCTCGACCTTGATGACGCCGCCTTCCACCATCTCATGGTAGAGATCGTTGCCTTCGCGGGTGCGTTCGCCGACCCCGGCGAACACCGAGAAGCCGCCCTTCTCAATCGCCATGTTGCGAATGAGTTCCATCAGCAGCACGGTCTTGCCGACGCCCGCGCCGCCGAAGAGGCCAATCTTGCCGCCACGAGCGTAGGGGGCGAGCAGGTCGATGACCTTGATGCCGGTCTCAAACATCTCGACTTGCGTCGACTGCTGGGTGAAGGTCGGGGGGGCACGGTGGATCGGCATGGTGAGGGTGGCGCCGACCGGACCGGCCTCGTCCACCGGCAGGCCGACCACGTTCAGGATGCGGCCCAGCGTGCAGTTGCCGACCGGCATCAGGATGGGGTTGCCGGTGTTCTTCACCTTCATCCCGCGGCTAAGGCCATCGGTCACATCCATCGCGATGGCGCGGACGGTGTTTTCGCCAAGGTGAGCCGCGACCTCGACGACAAGATTGTCGGGCTCGGAGGAGATGAAGGGATTCGACAGCGTGAGCGCCGAGTAGATCGCGGGGAGCTGGCCGGGGGCGAACTCCACGTCGACGACGGGGCCCATGACCTGCTTGATGGTGCCGGTGGTATCCATGGATCAGATCCTAGAGCGCTTCAGCGCCCGAAATGATCTCGATGAGCTCGCGGGTGATCGCGGCCTGACGAGAGCGGTTGTAGTCGAGCGTGAGCCGCCCGATGAGGTCAGAAGCGTTGCGGGTTGCGTTGTCCATCGCGGTCATGCGGCTGGCGTGTTCGCCAGCTTCGTTCTCCAGGAAGGCCTGGAACAACAGAGTGCGCAGGTACAACGGGAGCAGGGTGCCGAGGATCTCGCCGCCGCTCGGCTCGTAGGAATAGTCCACGGCCGCGCCGGTGGCAGCCTCGATGGCGAGCGGCAGTAGGCGCGCGATGGTGGGCACCTGGGTGAGGGTGCTCTTGAACTGGTTGTAGCAGAGGTAGGCTTCGTCAAACTGCTCGCCTTCAAACCCTGCGATCAGGGACTCGGAGAGCACCTTGACGGTGTCCTGGTACGTCGCGGGTACGATTCCGTTCTGGTTCTCGGAGTCCCAGCCGCGCGCCTTCAAGAAGTCTCGTGCCTTCTTCCCCATCGTACGTATCGAGACCTGCTTGCCCTCGGCCCGGAGCTGCTTCAGGAACTCTTCGACACGACGGTCGCGGTTGCTGTTGAAGCCGGCGCAGAGGCCGCGATCGGAGCCGATCACGACAACCACGACTCGGGTAACGCTGGCCCGCTGGGTGAGCAGCGGGTGGGACACATCGCCTGCGCCCGCCGCGACCCGCTGCATGGTCGCCGTGAGGGCCTGCTGGTAGGGACGGGCGTTGGTGGCCGACTCTGTGGCTCGACGCAACTTCGCTGCAGCCACCATTTTCATGGCGCTGGTGATCTGCTTGGTCGACTTGACCGAGGCGATCCGCGTGCGGATGTCACGAAGGGAGGCCATCCTACCGACCTACTTCCAGCTTGCGCGGAAGGAGTTGCATTCCGCGAGCACGCGCGCCTTCAGGTCGTTTCCCTTGAACGTAAGTTTCGTGGCAAGCTCGGTCGCTACCGCGCTACCCGAGCTCTCGAAGTGGGTCGTGAGATCGACGAGGAAGCGGCTGACATCGCCAGCCGGCACGTCATCGAGCACGCCTTCGGTGCCGGCGAGGATGTGGATGATCTGCATTTCCATGGCCAGCGGGCTGTACTGGTTCTGCTTGAGCAGTTCCACCAGACGGGCACCACGATTGAGCTGCTTGCGGGTGGCTTCGTCGAGATCGCTGGCGAACGCCGAGAAGGCCTGCAGCTCCCGATACTGGGCGAGCGTGAGCTTGAGGGAGCCTGCGACGGCCTTCATGGCCGCCACCTGCGCCGAGCCGCCGACGCGAGAAACCGAGATGCCCACGTTCACCGCCGGCCGTACGCCCGCGTAGAACAGGTTGGCCTCAAGGAAGATCTGCCCGTCGGTGATGGAGATCACGTTCGTGGGGATGTAGGCCGACACATCGCCCGCCTGAGTCTCGATGATCGGCAACGCTGTGAGCGAGCCCGCACCCTCAGCATCGCCGACCTTGGCAGCGCGCTCAAGGAGGCGACTGTGCAGGTAGAACACGTCTCCCGGGTAGGCTTCGCGGCCTGGCGGGCGACGAAGGAGCAGCGAGAGCTGCCGGTAGGCGGCGGCCTGCTTGCTCAGGTCGTCGTACACGATGAGCGCGTGTTGCCCGTTGTCGCGGTAGAATTCGCCCATCGTGGCCCCGGTGTAGGGCGCGATGAACTGCAGCGGCGCGGGCGAGGAGGCCGGGGCGCTGATCACGGTGGTGTATTCCATGGCGCCGTAGCTCTTGAGCTTCTCGACCACCTGGGCCACAGTGCTCTGCTTCTGGCCGACTGCCACATAGATGCAGTGAAGCTTCTTCTTGGGATCGCCCAGGAACTTCTTCTGGTTGATGATGGTATCGATCGCGATCGCGGTCTTGCCGGTCTGGCGGTCGCCGATGATGAGCTCGCGTTGGCCGCGGCCGACGGGGATCATGCCATCGATGGCCTTGATGCCGGTTTCCATCGGCTCGTGAACCGACTTGCGGCCGATGATGCCGGGTGCCTTGATTTCTACCGCGCGCATGTGGTCGCGGGGGATTTCCGGGCCGCCGTCGATGGCGTTGCCGAGCGCGTCGACCACGCGGCCGAGGGTGCCCGGTCCGACCGGCACGCTAACGATTTCGCCAGTGCGGCGGACGATATCGCCTTCCTTCACCGTGCGGTCATCGCCGAAGAGCGCGGCGCCGACGTTGTCTTCTTCGAGGTTCAGGACCATGCCCTTGAGGCCGTTCCCGAAGTCGAGCAGTTCTCCTGCGAGCGCGTTCTCGAGACCGTGAATGCGCGCGATACCATCGCCCACCTTCAATACGGTACCGGTTTCGCTGACCGCGACGCGGCCCTCGTAATTCTTGATCTGCTGCTTGAGGATCTCGCTGATCTCTTCGGCGCGGATGTCCATTATCTATCCTAGGGCGGTGGTGGCGAGAGCGACCTGGAGCGTGTCCAGGCGGGTGCGGAGAGAGGCATCAAACAGGTGGCTGCCGACGCGGGCAACCATTCCGCCAAGCAACGAAGGATCGACCTTCGTTTCGACGACGACGTGCTTGCCAGTGGCGTTGCTGAGAGCGGCGGCGATTTCACGCTGCAGCTCGGGCGTGGTGGGCGTGGCGGTGGTGACCGTGGCCCGCACTCGGTTGGCGACGGCATCGGCCAACGCCCGGTATTCCCGCGCAATGTCGGGGACTGCGGCGTACCTGTCCTTGTCTAGCACCAGGCGGACGAAGTTGGTGACGAGCGGCGTGAGCTTGAGGCGCGGCAGTACCGCTTCGAGGACGGCCCGCCGTTCCGATGGGGTGAGGCCGGGGTTCGACATCACCGCCGCGATCTGGCCGTCGTTGGCCTGACCGAGCGCGACAAGGGAGTCAAGCTGGGTGCCGATAGCATCGACCTGGTCGGATTCGCGACCGAGCGAGAGGAGCGCTTTGGCATAGCGACGAGCGAGCGAGCCTTCAATCACGCTTCACCTCCCGAGGGACCGCGGAGCGCCCCGAGGAACTCGGCGTGCAGCCGAAGCTGATCCCCGGGGTTGACATTGGCCTTGACGATCTCGCGGGCAAGGGCGGCGGCCTGTTCGACCACTTCCTTCCGGATTTCGTGGCGGGCACGGATGGCTTCCTCGCGCACGGTCCGTTCCGCCGTTTCGCGGATGCGAACGGCATCCAGTTCGGCGCGCTCACGGATCCGGGCAGCTTCCATCTCGGCTTCACGGGCGGATTCTGCCTTCAGGTCTTCAATTCTACGGTCAAGGCCGGCGAGCTTCCCTTCGATCTCGTGGTAGCGGCGTTCCGCCTCGTCCTTCACGCGGGCGGATTCGTCGAGGTCGCGACGAACGGCGTTGGCCCGATTGCCGAGCGCATCGCGGATGGGACGGCGAACCGCGAAATAGAGAATAATCAGGAAGATGAAGAAGTTCGTGGCCTGCATGCCCACGAGATCCCAGTCCATGCCTGTGTGGGCCGCGCCTTCCGTGTGAGCGCCCCCCTCGGCCGCCGCAGTGGCAATCCATCCGAGCATCACGCCCCCGCCGCTTCAAGGGGGCGCCCGAGGGCGCTTTGGGCCATGTCTGCCGCAAGGTTTCGCGCCATGACGCCTACTTGTTCTCGCGCCAGGGCGGTCTCACCTTGAAGGACCGCCACCTCGGCGGCGATGTAGCGTTCCGCCTCGGCTCGGGCCTCGGACACGCGCCGGGCGTGAACGGCCTGGGCCTCAGCCCGCTTCTGCGCCCGATAATCAGCCACTTCGCCGTTCGCCCGGGACAGCGCGGCATCCCACTGCTGCAGCTTGAGCGTGGCCTTTTCCTGGAGCGCTTGGGCGGAACTGCGTTCCCCCACGGTGGCGGCGCGCCGGGCGTGCAGGTAGGCCAGCATCGGCTTGAACAAAATGACGTTCAACCCAAAGATCGCCGTAAAGAACGGCAACGTCTGAAGGCCGACAAGCATCCAGTCCGGGTTGATGTCCATCGTCCACCGGGAAAGAGGGTCGGCCGACTAACCCGGACCGCGTTCCAGGCAACCCGCCAGGAGAGCAAAGCGGGTTAGCCGCGGTGCATGAAACGGCGCTGTCTCGAATGGCTGGCGTGCCCCGGATGCGGCGGGGCGGACCTTTCGCTGGAGGCCCGCTCGATCGAGAGCCGGCCTACGTATGTAGGCCATTGGGAACCCGGGGAATCCGTGCCCGGGCGCCATGAGGGGCGGGTGGAAGAGATCCTTGAAGGCACGCTGCAATGTCGTGCCTGCGCGGCGAAGTATCCGATTACAGACGGCATTCCCCGCATGATGGCCCCGGACAGCGAGGCCGGCCCCGCTACCGGCCACCGATGGACGGAGTTCGCAGGGGCGGTTCCTGAGTTCGAAAGAAATTTCCTCGATATTGCGAGTCCGCTCGTTCCTAACGACTTCACGGGCAAGCTGGTGCTGGATGCCGGGTGTGGCTTTGGTCGGCATGCGCTTTTCGCGGCCCGCTACGGTGCGGAAATCGTTGCGGTCGACAGCTCGCCTGAGGCGGTTGCCTCCTGCCAAACCAACCTCGACGGGGCGATGCGCGCCCACGTCATTCAAGGCGATGTGCGCAACCCCCCCCTTCGCCGCGGCACGTTCGACCTCGTGTTTAGCTACGGCGTGCTGCACCATGTTCCCGATGCCCACGCGGTGTTTCGCACGCTGGGCGAACTGGTGAAGCCTGCCGGAAGGCTCTCCATCTGGGTCTATGGTCCTCGCCAGGGTGCGACGCGCGTGGCCACGGGCGCGTTGCGCGGGGCGGCGGCTGCAATGACACCAGAACAGTTGCACACGTTCTCGCGCGTCATCGCTACGGGACTGCGTGTCTTTTCGCACACCCCCTACCGTTTCCTGAGCCCCGTGCCTCCGTTCGGGTGGCTCCTCTCCGCGCTACCGGTCCACGACCACCACAAGTGGCCGTTCGACGTGGTTGTGGCCGACATCTACGACCGCCTAAGGGTGCCGGTCACAGGCACCTTCACGGGCGAGCAGGTCGAGCGTTGGTACGCCGAGGCTGGGTACGCCGACATTCGCGTTTCCCGCCGGCTCGCCAACACCGAGAGCTTCCGGGGCCTGGGCTCGCGTCGCTGACACCCTTCAGCAATCGCGGGTCAGCCGGGGCAATCGCGCGGGTCTGGATAGCTGGCGATGCAAGAAGACATCCAGTCGTGGCGATCGTGCATCCAGTCGCGGAGGCGCTTGAACTCGCTGGAGAAGGAGGCGGAACCCCAGCGGCTGCCGTTGCGCGCCGCCGGTTCGTCCAGGCCAACGGCGAAGCCATCGAGCATGGCATCGATTTGAACCACGCTCAGTTCGTTGCGCAGCACCGAGTCGAAGCGGGACCAATAGCGCTCGGCGAACTCGGGGTCATCGAAAAGACCCTTGTACCAGCCGAACTCGAACACATAGGTGCAATCGCTCGTCACGTTGCTGTTGTCCCACCAGCGGGGATCGGTGGACCGTGAATCGGCCGAGCCCGCCGTGCGATCAAAGTCCCATACCGGTCCAGCGACCAGCAAGCCCTCGCGGTTCTGGTGCATATACCCGCTCAATCGAAAGGCATCTGGGTTCTTCATCACGACGTTCACGATGTGGTGGTCGATGAAGGAGTCAACATCCATGACCGCATCGTAGTCCTCGCCCGAGGCCACAGCCCAGCCCACGTCATCCACGCGGTCTGCGAGGTAGCTGGCTTGCGCACGGCTGAGCTCCGTCTCGGTAGGCTCCACGGCCACAAAGTTCTGTTGGAAGGAGAACTCTCCGCCGGCGCTTCCCGCGTAGAAGCCGGACTCGCCATCTCCCGTGCGGTCCACCTTGAAGAGGTAGCCGCCCGTGACCTCGGGCTCGGCACCATCCTCCGGTAGCAATGGCGTGATCGCCACTCGCTCGGCGTCTACCTCGATCTCCTCCATCAGCACATAGACCCCGACATAGTCGTCGTTATCCACCGCCGACCCACGTTCACCCACGAAGACCTCGACCATGCGTGTGCGCGGCGCGTATCGTCCTACCGCGACACTCAGCGACATCGCAAGCGGGTTCCGCACCAACGCATCGTCGTAGTAGTAGGGAGCGTAGAGGATCCAGTCGCCGTTCTCAGGCATTCCGACCAGCACATCTCGCCGGTCGACCTTCGCATCGCCCTCCCAGAGCTCCATGTCGTAGGCGTGCTTGGGAAAGTCGGCGCTGGACGAGCCGCGAGCGTGGAGTCGAGCCCGCCCGTTGTTGCTGGGCGTACCCAGCAGCGCCACCACGCCGCCTTCCTCTGGTTCGAGAGCTAATAATCCCATCCCGACGTCCGTATCGGAGGTTGGGGCCTGTCCATCTGTCCAGAACAGGAGCACGGGGAGGGTGCTGGTGAAGCCGCTCAACCCCGCGCTGATCTCCACGAACGTTCGGGTGATGATGTCGGAGGAATCGCCATCAAGGACCGCTCGCGCTCGCAGGATCACGGAGCGGTCAACCTCGACCGGGGCGGTGTAGGCCGCCCAGCTGCAGGCGTCGTCCTCCGGGTCGTCGGTTTGGCACCATTCGAGGCTCCCTTCTCCCTCGATCGTGAGGGCCGCGAAGGTCGACCCGACGAACGCGCCGCCTTCCGGTTCCATGGTCACCTCGCCGACTACCCCGGAGGCGGGCAGCGAGTCCGCCGAGTCGGCGATGTGCGGTGCGGTGTCATGAAGCTCCGTGCCCGTGTCGCCGGCCCCGCCTATGGAGATCGTCTGTGAACCGCCACAAGCCACGAGGAAACCCAGCATGGACACCGCCCAGCGCGCAGCATAGCCGACCGAGCGCGCAGCGCGCCTGGAGCCCAAGCCATGAGCGACTACTTCAAGCACGAGCACCTTACGAACTTTGGCAGCGTATCGGAGGCCGCGCCGCACCTCGGGGCGCGCTTCTTTGACTACTATCAGGCCGTTTTTGCCGATGGGGCGTTGAGCGAACGCGAGAAATGCATCATCGCGCTCGCGGTCGCGCACGCCGTGCAGTGCGCCTACTGCATCGAGGCTTACACCAAGGAATCCATGGCGAAGGGAGCCGATCTTGAACAGATGACGGAAGCCTTGCATGTCGCCGTGGCGATTCGGGGCGGTGCCTCGCTCGTGCACGGCATGCAGATGCGGGAACATGCAAAAAAGGCGGGCATGTAGGCGATGAACGGGGACCGCACGTTCGCCGCCGCCCTCGCCTCCGCAGGTTGGGAAGCGGGGCTCGGCGTGGCCGACGTGGAGATCCTACAGATCAACGTGGGGAAGCTCTGCAACATGAGCTGCCGCCACTGCCATGTGGATGCGGGGCCGCACCAGGTCACCGAGAACATGAGCCGGGCCACGATGGAGGCCTGCCTATCGGTCCTCGACCGGACGGATGCCCACACGGTCGACATCACGGGGGGCGCTCCAGAGCTCAACCCGCACTTCGAGTGGCTCGTGGAGGCATGCATTGCCCGTGGCAAGCATGTGATCGACCGTTGCAACCTTACGGTTTTGCTGCTGCCGAAGTTCGCGCACCTGCCGGAGTGGTTCGCGGCTCGCGGCGTGGAGGTGGTGGCTTCACTGCCGCACCATCGCAGGCCGAACACGGACGCGCAGCGAGGCGAAGGCACCTACGAACGCTCGATTGTGGCGTTGAAGCACCTGAACGCGGCGGGGTACGGTCGGGGGGACCCGAAGCGGTGCCTCACGCTCATGCACAACCCGGCGGGAGCCTTCCTTTCCACCGGTCAGGCCAGCATGGAACGAGAATGGAAGGCGTCGCTCAAAAGGAACGCCGGGGTGCAGTTCGATAGGTTGATCACGCTGAACAACATGCCCATCGCCCGCTTCATGGACTGGCTGGTCGCGACCGACAACCTCGACAGCTACATGCGGCAGCTCACCGCTGCGTTCAACCCTGCCGCCATCGCAGGGCTCATGTGCCGGAACACGCTCTCCATCGGCTGGGATGGGGCGATCTACGACTGCGACTTCAACCAGATGCTCGCGGTCCCAAGCAGCGGGGGGCCGACCGTGTGGAACGTTGACCCCGCTCAGCTTCGGACCAGAAAAGTGAAGGTGGATCGCCACTGCTTTGGGTGTACGGCGGGAGCGGGAAGCTCATGCGGGGGGGCTACGGCGGGGTAGGGCGGCCATGCGGTCTTGACGGGACTACATTGAGCGCGTATTGTGACCTCATGAACGTCGGCGTCCGCGAGCTCAAGGCCCACCTTTCCGAGTACATCGACCGCGCCGCGCGGGGCGAGGTGATTTGCGTCACGGACCGTGGCCGTGCGCGGGCGATTCTCTCTGCAACAACCAATAATTCTCGGATTGAGGAGGGTGTCCGCGATGGCTGGCTTCGCGCGGGGAGCGGCGCGCCGCCCGTCCCGATTGTCCGCCATGTCGGGCAGGCCACGGTCGCCACCACGGTCGAAGATGACCGGGAAAACTTCTGATCTACGTCGATACCAGCGCGTTGCTCAAGCGCTACGTCGACGAACCCGACAGCGAGCAGGCGGTCGGCTACCTCATGGCGGATCCGACGTGGGTGTGCGCCAGGCATGTTCTGGTCGAAGTGCGCCGCAATCTCCACCGTCTTCTGGGTCCCGAGGCGCGCGGGGCGGCCCTGGCCTGCTTCGCGCAGGACTGGGCTAGGACCCATGTGGTTGAGCTCGATGAGGTCATCTGCGAGTCAGCCGCCGCGATCGCTGAGACCACCGGGGCGCGGAGTCTGGACGTCCTGCACCTCGCTGCGGCCGTACGCGCGGGAGGGCCTGGCGCGGTGGTGGTCACGTTCGACCTCCGCCAGGCTACGGCTGCGCGGGCGATAGGCCTGCGCGTACTTGGGGCGTAGCGGACGCCCTCAGCCCAACCTGGCCCCCACCCCCAGCCTGGCCCCGTTGAAGAAGTCGGTACCGCTCACCGCGCGTTTGCCCGCCGCCTGCACCTCTACCAGCTCCAACGCCCCCTCTCCGCATGCCACCCTGGCCCCGGCAAGCAGCATGCCGGGCTCCCCCGACCCGGGCACCACGCGACTGCGCAACACTTTCACGGGCTGGCCCGCCACCACGAAGGTGGTGCCCGGCCATGGGGAAAGACCCCGAACCTGCCTGTGCAGCACCACCGCTGAACGCGAAAAATCCAGGCTGCTCATCTCCCGGGTAAGCATCGGTGCTTGGGTGACCTCGGCCTCAATCTGTACGGCAGGCACGATGTCCTGGAGGCTCGCCAAGGTTCGCACCAGCAGCGCGGCCCCGAGCGGAGCCAACCGCTCGAACAATTCACCGGAGGTCTCCTCGGTACCGACCGGCGTGCGTTCCTGCAGGAGGATGTCCCCCGTGTCAAGCCCTTCGGTCATCTGCATCGTCGTGATGCCTGTCGATTCGTCACCCGCAAGGATCGACCATTGGATTGGCGCCGCGCCTCGCCATCGCGGCAGCAGCGAGGCGTGAACGTTGATGCATCCCAACCGCGGCGCGAGGAGGATTGGCACCGGCAGGATGCGACCGTAGGCGACAACGACAGCCACATCGGCGTTCAGTTCCGCAAATGCCGAGGGGAAGTCGCCCGATCGCAGCTTGGTGGGTTGAAAAACGGGGATGCCTTGAGTCCGCGCCCAAAGGACCGTGGGCGGTGAAACCAGCGCCTGTCCGCGCCCCGAGGGCCTGTCGGGCTGTGCCACGACGGCGACAACCTCATGCCCGGCCTCCCCAATGGCCACCAGCGTGGTGGCCGCGAACGCAGGGGTGCCGAAGAACGCGACGCGCATAGACGGTTCCTACCCCGCCTCCACCGAGCCATCGCTCCGGAACCGATCCCGCGCTTTCGCCCGCTTCGTGAGGTAGCGGCCCTTCTTCATTCGGCTGACCTTGTCGAGGATAACCACGCCATCAAGGTGATCCATTTCGTGCTGGACGACGACTGCGTCGTAGCCTTCGAACCAAGCCTGCCACGGCTTCCCGTGCTCGTCGAGGTAGCGAACGTGGACACGACGCGGCCGGGTCACGTTCTCGTCGAAGTCGGGCACCGAGAGGCAACCTTCCTCGTACACCATCATTTCCCGGCTTGCCTCGATCACCTGTGGGTTCACGAGCGCCCGGAAACGCGGTCGGGTCGGGCGGCCGTTGTCGTCCTGCTCGGAGGTGCAATTGCCAGGATCGACAACCACGACCCGCCGGAGATCGCCCACCTGTGGCGCCGCGAGACCGACGCCTGGCGCTGCGTACATCGTTTCTGCGAGGTCGCTCACGAGCCGCGCAAGGTCCTCCCCAAACTCCCCGGGCCCCACCGGGCGACACTTCTGGGCGAGGATGGGGTTCGGGACGGTGAGAACGGTCAGCACGGCCATGGGGGGACGTTAACCTCTCCCGCGGCGGACGGACCCGGCGCCGGGGAGTGTCCCGCCATACGCACCCGCCAACCCCGACACATTGATCGTTGAGTCTACGGCCTCCTGCCGGTAGGCTCTGGGGAGTTCCATGTACTTCGGCCGCATCCCCCGTTTCAGCCCCAGCTTCAGTCCCGCCGAGGCGCTCGTTTCGGCTCGCACGCTGCTTCGTCGGCCCGATGATATCGCCACCGTTAGCGAGTTCGAGCGAACCTTCGCGACGTTTATCGGTGCAAAGTATGCCGTGATGACTCCGTCGGCGCGGTACGCGTTCTACCTCCTGTTGCAGGCGATGGGCGTTCAAGCGGGGGACGAAGCCGTGATCCCGGCACTCACCTACTTTGCGATTCCTGCGATGGCCGCGGCGGCGGGGGTGAAGCCGGTGTTCGCCGATGTGGGACTGCGAACCCATGTTCTCGATCCTGCGGCGTTTGAAGCCGCGATTACCCCGCGCACGAAAGTGGTCGTGCCCACCCATCTCTACGGTACGCCGTGCGACATGGATGCGATTAACGATATCGCGCGTCGGCATGGAATTTTGGTGATCGAGGATTGTGCGCAGTCCACCGGTTCTCGCTACAAGGGAACGCGAACCGGCAATTTGGGGGATGCAAGCTACTACACGTTCGGTCTCACGAAGAACATCACGACCCTGTCGGGCGCGATGATCACCACCAACGACGCGGGCATCGCGGCGTCCGTGCGCGCCGCGATGGATTCCACGACCCACGGGCCGCTGCAGCGCGCCGCGAAGGAGGCGGCGAC